>CADCCP010000001.1 GCA_902800005.1 uncultured Ruminococcus sp.
AATTGTGTGCCACTTTCCATATTTCTTTGGCAGTGCCCTCCATTTGCAGCCGTTTTCTATCATGTAAAGTAATGCACACAAAAATTGATAATTTGAAATTTCCGGCGGTTTTCGGGGAATCGGCATCAAACGCTCGATTTTTCGGTATTGTTTTTTAGTCAGTTTCATGCTTCTATTATACAGCTTTCATGCGGTTTTGTAAATATTTATGTTAACACGCTCTAAACACACTATTATTATGTCATATTTGCTCAAACATTAGCCACCTGTATCGCCTGCCGGCATGGTCGGCACCTCTCAGCCTTCGGCTGAGAGGTCTTCACCGCAGAACTGTGCCGATTTTTTGTTGGAAGGTCATTGACATTATTAATAAAGTAATTTATAATAAAGTAGAAAAAATTGTAATAATTGATATTCGTGACATTGTTTGTTATTCAAATATCAAGATGTGTCAGAAGGTCGATCGGAATCAGAATTTTATATTGAGGGATGATATTATGGATTTGTTTATCAGCTATACTACAAGGGATCTGGAGATCGCAAAAAGAGTATATACCGCATTACAGAATGATGGATATACAGTATGGTTTGCACCGCGTGAGATCGCTCCTGGTGCAAACTACGCAACGGAGATTGGAGATGCTCTGGTAAAGGATAAGTTCTCTGAAGAAAATATCATGGAAAACATTGAGAATATCGAACAGGCCAGGGCGTTTATACTGATCCTTTCCGGTTCTGCAATGAGATCGCCCTGGGTGTCAAGAGAGATCAAAATGGCTATCGATGAGGGCATACCGATCTTTGTGTTAAAAATTGATAATGTTCCGTGGACATCTGAATTCAAATTCATGCTGATCCAGACTCAGATCATTGAAGCCTATCATCTGAAAACCGAGCATATCACCAAACTAAAGGATGAACTGAAAAATATCGGTGTCATTCCCCAAAAGTCTGCTTCTGCACCATTATTTAAGGAAAATGTCATGATCGACCGTGAGTCCATGGGGATCAGGCTGATCGCTCAGGGAGATCCGTATTATATTTCAGGAGAAACACTCAGGACCAGTCTGACTAAATATCGCTTCTTTATTGCTCCTCCAAAGGATCTTCTCGGATTGGCAGAGGAAGAGATTCAGTGGATCAACTCCCATCTGAATAATCCGCCGGAGCTTTTTGACATGAGCTGGGATGATGTTTTTTCAAATATCCCTATCCCGGATCTCAAAGAAAGGATCGATAATTCCAGAAAAAAGGTCATGATGCAGTTTGTCCGGCATGAAAACGGATGTTATTTCAATAATCTGAAATTCGGCATTTATTCCATTAACTCTTTCGAGCGAACAGAAGACCTTAGCGAGCGCCCTGTGTTATCAATAAGATTCTTTACAACTGATTACTATACTCATCGTGTAATGAAGGATGTATGTAAACAATTGGTCAAGGAAAATAATCCATATCTGACCAGTGAACTGAATCTTTTTGACATGACATACAGCCGTATCTTTTTTACCTCTCTCGGGATCAATCTTATCCTTCTTGAGGATGAGCTAAGACCGGACAGGAAGCTTATCCTCACCGAGCGCTCGGTTAATGCTGCCGAATCATCAGCCTATAAGAATAAAAAAATATCAGTTTCTGTTATTGAAGGCGTTTCAAACAGCGACTATGATCCCTATACCGGAAATGTTGATCTGGTCGCTGCTGCTTTCCGCGGATTGCAGGAAGAACTTGGAGTAGACGACCATCAACTGCAAAGAGACAAGCTGAGGTTCTATGATTTCTTTTTGAATAAGGAAAATCTTGAAATGGGGCTCTCCTGCTCGATAGAAATAAAAAGCAATCTGACCATTCATGATGATATACTGACACATCACGGCAAGGATGAACAACTGGAGCTTTCAGACAAAAAGGAGTTGCTGTTTTCAGATCTGAGAGATTATGCCGTAACAAATGCAGAAAGCTTTATGCCTCAGGCTCTTTATACAGTTTGTTCATTTCTGGATGCAACAGGAAACTTTATTATCCGTCGGTTCAATAAAACTATAACACATAAAGAAAAATTTATAATGGGCAAAAATGGCACTGATACTTTCTGCGGAGATGCTATTGTTGATACAGATGACTTTATTGCAGTTATAGATGGAGCAACACCCAAAGGAGAACGTCTCTGGGAAGGAATGAGGGGTGATGTATATATCTCAATGATAATCAGCAATGCAATAAAAAAGCTGGACAGAAATATATGTGCCCAGGATGCAATAGAAGCTATCAATCACGCTGTATTTGAAGCTTATGAACAAAACGGTGTAAAATTTGAATCTCTTGCAACAGAGGAGACTTTACAGGCAAGCGTTATCATTTATAGTGCCGCAAGACATGAGGTCTGGAACTTTGGCGACTGTCTTTTAAGGATCAATAACAGGGATTATAATAATATCAAAAAGTTAGATAATCTGATGAGTGATTTCAGAACATTTATGATCGAGGCGGAAATGATAAAGGGAAATTATCATTATGATCCTAATGGCAGTGACTATGGACGTGAATGTATTCTCCCATATCTGAAAATGCAGGGGATCTTTGCAAATACAGATTATTACTTTGGCTATGATGTGATAAACGGCGGAAAAATACACGCTGAACATGTAAAGGTCTATGCGGTACAATCAGGGGACAGGGTCGTCCTGTCATCGGACGGATATCCGAAGCTTTTTGATACTCTGGAGGAATCCGAGCATTATCTTGAAGTCAGTCTGAAGGAGGATCCGGATTGTATTTATGCACTCAAGGGCACTAAGGGCATGAGATCCGGAAATATATCTTATGATGACAGATCCTATATCGGCTTTACAGTTGATGAAAAACATAACGTCTGATTACTGCTCATGTATAATAACACTTTTTCCGCTTGGAGCTATTATGGAATAGCCGATAGAATCAGCCGTTTTTCTGGTGCTGCGTGATGTCTTTCTTTTCACGACGCAGTTCAAGACTGATTCTCGTTCGTTCAAATTGTGTCAAGTAATATTGACAATTTCAAACTCACGTTATCCAATTATCCAAAAACTGCATCTGTTCATCTGTA
This sequence comes from uncultured Ruminococcus sp., assembly GCA_902800005.1. Lineage (GTDB taxonomy): Bacteria > Bacillota > Clostridia > Oscillospirales > Acutalibacteraceae > UBA1213. The sequence continues at coordinate 3,086 of CADCCP010000001.1, forward strand.
TGAAACCAGTGTTCACCATTTTCCATTACAGTCAGTACAGCATTGTTTTTCTGTGCAAATGATGTTATCGTTTCATAAGATGTCAAATTATCTTTTCTGCCATAGAGAATTTCGGTAGGTGCTGTCCATTTTACAGGGTGTTCCCTGACATAACACAGATACTTCCATGACAAGTCCTCGCCGAATGACGTTGATATAATACTTTTGGTTTTCAGTTCTTCTTCGGTGACATTTGCCCAAGACATCATGTCGATGATGAGTTTTTCCATATCGACTATCGGGGAAATAAAATATGCCTTGGTGATAAATTGAGATATATCACCGTTCATGCAGAAAAATGCACCTATGCTGTTTGCGATCAAGATGATGTTTTGATATTTGTTTTTGAAATTTCTGACAGCCGAATATATCTCTCTTCCCGTTTCCCAAGGGGTGAATGTCTGATAGTCCAGCCCTTTAACGTCATATTGGGGAAACAGAGGCTTATAATGCTCGCTTTCGGCAGAACTGCCGCCTTTGCCGTGTACATACAATATCAGATCCATTTTTGCTCCCTCATTTCTTTTGAAAACTATTATACTCGGAAATAATGAATAACACAATACTTTTACATAGATCACAGGGTTGTTTTTCAACTTAACAAGCGAGGATTCCCCCGCCTTTGCAGGTGGTGAGATGAATGCTCTCTATACGATCGCTGTTGACAAACAAAACATAATAATACTATAATAAAAGCGGCAGCAGCGGCATTCCCTGCTGACAAGAATTTAACCGCCGTGCGTGGACTGAAAAAATTGTGGTATGATAAAAGTATAAAATCTGAAAGGTCGGGTGCATGACCGTATAAAATGCACTGTGAATTTATGAAAATACTTGTCATGACATTCAGACTTCATGCCCCTTGGGTGTGCAGTCTGAAAGAAAAAAGAATGGTCGTCAAAAGTCTTGTTGCAAAACTGCAAAATCGTTTTCATGTATCGGCTGCCGAAACAGATGAACAGGATATTCACCGTATAATTGTTATCGGCGTTGCCGCCATTGTACCGCACAATGCTATGGCTGACAGCATGATGGATGAAATATCGAGATTTGTTGAGGACAATACAGAGGCTGAAATACTTGACGAACAAAGAGACATCAGATAGCAATAAGAAAAAACTGCCGTATACAAAAAGATACGGCAGTTTTTTGTGTGTTATGATTCAGACGGATGAGGAAAGTTTAGGTGCAGATTCCTCGTCCCTGAAAAGCAGCGAGATACACCATATTGCAGCAAGTGCTACAAGGGTATAAACGATCCTGCTGACGATGCCCGTCTGACCGCCGCACAGCCATGCAACAAGGTCAAACTGGAATATACCTACAGAACCCCAGTTCAATCCGCCTATTATAAGCAAAATAAGTGCGAGTTTATCAAGCATATTCTATATCCTCCTTTTGATCGGGATATTTATATTTTAGGCAGAATTCCTTTTTTTATTCACGGCTCACAGATAAAGTGCACATTTTTTGAAAGTCCGCATGGCTTTGCTGAGATGTTTATAAACAGTTGCAGGAGTAATACCTATCTTTTCTGCAATTTCCTTGACAGGCGTGTTTTCAAAATACCTCATCACGATACAATCATGCTGTCTTTGTGTCAGCTCGTTTTCAAGTGCAATTTTCATGATCTTCTTCATACGCTGTACTCTCGGATCGGACGGACTTTTATCATTCGATATGTAACAGGACATCTGTTCGAGTATTTCAGGCGAAACAACGATCTCTCTTTTCAAAATGCATCACCCTTTCTTGATCTGAGTATATTGGCTGTATCCATACAATCAAGATACATCCGATATAATACTGATATTCGGTAATTGATCTCCCTGAGATCATCAACGGCTGCATGAGCAAGCTGCTCCTTCAGGCTTGATATTTTTTCCTTTATCATGTCGGCACTTTTCTTGTATTCTTCAGCCCATTCTTTATATGTCATTTTACAGTCTCCTTTCGGCACATTATGTGTAGCTAAATGGTGAAATAAAAAAATGTCTGCAAAATCACACACACATAACGTGCAGACATCTTTCGTAATTACAAGTATATCCCATTTTTATAAAAAATCAAGAGGTTTTCAAAAATTTGTTCGATTATACAAAATGTGTAGTAGAGATTTGTCAAAATGCCGAAATTTATTTTATCACTTGCATTTAAACACGGTTTGTGGTATAATATACGAAAATAAAGTTTATACTAAACAAGAAACTTTCAACGGTCAAGACATTTGGTATGATCTTCGTATAGACTCGTTGATGGTAATAATATCATTTTTAGGAGATGTGGTTATGGCAGCAACACTCGGACAGAAAATCAGACAGCTCAGAAAAAGAAACGGTCTCACTCAGGCGGCACTTGCACAGGAACTCGGTGTATCTTCGTCTGCGGTGGGAATGTATGAACAAGACAGGCGTACACCTGACAATGAAACATTGCTCGTCATATGCAATATATTCGGTGTCAGTACGGACTATATGCTCGGCAACACGGAAAATATGACAGACGTAAGTGTGGTGCTTGATGATTTCAACAAAAGGCTCACAGAATACAACGCACTCATGTTTGACGGCAGACCTCTCACTGATGAGGAAAGAAAGCAGGTATTTGATGCCATAGAGTATGTAGCAAGATTAGCAGAAAGGCTTGAATATGAATAATAAACGGGGGAGTTAAATGAACAAAATACGAAAACGTGTGCAAGATATTGTGAAAGAGTACGGTTCTGCCGAGCCTGATGAGATATGCGAAAAAATGGGGATCATGATATTATCCCGTGATCTGCCGGAAAGTGTGAACGGTTTTGCGATGCAGTGCAGGGGAAGATGGTTCATCGTGCTGAACAGTATGCTTGATCATGACAGAAAGCGTTTTACTGCCGCCCATGAACTCGGTCACATAATCATGCACGGTTGTACCAATTCCCTCAGTCTCAGTCTTAATACCTATTTCTGTATGTCAAAATATGAGCGTGAGGCGGATATGTTTGCAGCGTGGCTACTGCTCACGGCAGAAGAATATGACCGCTGCTGTGACGAGTGCGGGACGATCACCGTACAGCAGGCTTTACGTATCGCCCATATCCCCGAAGATAAAGCAGATGAATTATTCTTTTAGGCGGTGACTGTGATGAAGTTTTTTCTGAAGCGTGCCGACAGGGGCTTTGATATACTCGATGAGTCGGCACATCTGAAATATACGGTTCTTGTCATGACAGACAGAACTAAGCAAAAAATCATCATCAAAAACCTAAACCAAAAAACTGTGGCGGAGATTTCCAATCAAAAACTGGTATTCCGTTATTTTTCCGTGAAGTGCAAAGGTCATCTGTATATTCTTGTTCCCATGATAAAAGAATACTTTGCCTTTATTATATACGGCAGTACCTACCGTTTTCTCGGTGACATCGCTGCAGGCAGATTCTCTCTCATAGACGTTGATAAATCCCCTGTCATGACTCAGAAAAAATGCTGGGGTAAATTCGGAGACGGCTTTGAACTTGAGATATTCAACGATGAACAAAAACTTTTTTCACTATGCTGTGCGGTCTGTGCAGCACTCTATATCTCTGCTTCCGAAGCAGGTACCCGCATGGTCGGCGAAAGCTGAGATCAATGTGCGATTTTTGGGCAGATGAATTTTTTCCTTGACATTATATGGCAGGTGTGACAAAATAAAGATGGTGGTATTTTTTGAAAGATGTAAAAATATTGGAATGTGTCTTCAAAAGCTGTGCAGATGTGTTTGAAAATATCATTTATCCCGTGTCGGCAGGGGCGGAACTCTACGATCAAAATGATATTATTTTGCCGATGCATGACAGCGTGGGGGAGAGTATCTCAAACAAAAATCCGAGTTACTGTGAACTGACCGTTCAATATTGGGCTTGGAAAAATTTAAGATGTGATGTATGCGGTATCTTTCATCAAAGACGTTTCCTTGACCTGTCGGGCAAAGAACAAAAATATCCCTATCGTATAGAGAAACAGCCCGATAAAATTACTCTGCAAAAAGCAGGATTGTCATATGAAAAAATATGCGGATTGACAGACAAGTACGGGATAATTTCATGCAAACGTGAAAATCTCTATGAAACTGTTGAGGGCTTCTACAACAGAAATGACAAACAAAATTTTGATGACATAGGACTTTTGCGTGAGATAATCAGGGAAAAATATCCCGAATATGTTTCTTCTGCCGAAAAGTATCTCAAAGGTACTCTTTCCTATTTCTGTAATGTCTTTATCATGGATAAAATAAATTTTGACAAATACAGTCAATGGCTTTTTGATATTCTCTTTGAGTACGAAAGGCGTAAACCGAAAGATCTGTTTTATCCTCGTGAGATGGGAAAACTCGGTGAAAGACTTTTCGGTGTCTACATGACGTATATCATGGACAACACGGACATTTCATGGGCGGAATTTCCACGCCTGCATTTTTCAAGTGTCAACGGCACTACTTTGAAAAATCTGTCTTTCAGCAAATTCTTCTATCACTTATGCCCTCCGGGTACAAGAAGAAGAGCGTTCTTAAGAAAATTAAAAAAATAATATTATGGAGATGATAATTTTATGTATGATTATTTAGTGGTCGGTGCAGGATTGTTCGGTGCTATATTTGCACATGAAGCTGACAAAAGAGGTAAAAAAGTCCTTGTTATCGATAAAAGAGATCACATCGGCGGAAATATCTACTGCGAGAAAATAGAGGGAATAAATGTCCACAAGTACGGTGCACATATCTTCCATACCAATGACAAAAATGTATGGGAGTATATCAATCAGTTTGCAGAGTTCAACAACTATATCAATTCACCTGTTGCCGTTTACAAAGATGAACTCTATAATCTGCCGTTCAACATGAACACTTTCAGCCGTTTGTGGAATATAAAAACTCCTGCCGAAGCTAAAAAAATTATTGCCGACCAAATAGCAGACCTTGACATTGACGAACCTAAAAACCTTGAAGAACAGGCTTTAAAGCTCGTCGGCAGAGATGTCTATGAAAAACTTATCAAGGGCTACACCGAAAAGCAGTGGGGACGTTCCTGCACAGACCTTCCTGCATTCATCATTAAAAGACTGCCTCTGAGATTCACCTTTGATAACAACTATTTCAATGCACGTTATCAAGGTATTCCTATGGGCGGTTATACTCCTATCATTGAAAAAATGCTTGACGGCATTGATGTTCTCACTAATACAGATTACTTTGAATGGATAAAGACAAATGCCGACAAAGTTAAAAAGACCGTTTTCACAGGTCAGATAGATCAGTTCTTTGATTATAAATTGGGCGTTCTTGAATATCGTTCCGTAAGGTTTGAAACGGAAGTTTTAGACACCGACAACTTCCAGGGGAATGCCGTTGTGAACTATACGGAAAGAGAAGTGCCTTATACAAGGATCATCGAACACAAGCATTTTGAATTCGGCACTCAGCCCAAGACCGTTATTTCAAGAGAGTATTCATCAGAGTGGAAACCGGGTATTGAACCGTATTATCCCGTTAACAACGACAAGAACAATGCACTTTATGAGGAATACAAGAAATTGGCTGATGCTACCCCGAATGTCATATTCGGCGGTCGTCTGGGCAATTACAAGTATTACGATATGGATAAAGTCATAGATGTTGCCCTTACAGCCGTTAAAGATGAGTTCGGAGAGTAATATTTTCAGAAACATCATTTTTCCGAAAGAGAATATCTGCCCGAAAACAGACCTCTATTACAGGTCGGTTTCGGGCAGTATGTCGGAAAATTCTTTGCATATCAGCGGTAAAGTGACTTTTGACACATATTTCAATGCCTTTCCAATAGGAAAATATCTTGAATACTGCAAATTTTCGGAACTGTTTTTAAAGCTGAGATTATGCGGTATCTTTGATTTGAAGATATTTGGAGTTAGCGGAAATACAGAAGCACTTTTGCTTGAAAAAAATATCTGTGCGGAAAATGCCGTTGAAGATGTTACGGACATTTCTGCCTGTATGGAAAAAAATTTTGCATATATCTATTTTTCTCTGGAAAGTCCGGACGGCACTTTATACGGCGGTGACTTTTCCTGTACCGCAGAAAAACTTAACACTGTAAATACAGCCGTTGTTATATGCACGTTCAAAAGAGAAAAATTCCTGCTGAGAAACCACACGGAAATATGTGAATACCTCGAAAGTCAGGATATTCTGAATAAAGACAATATTCACTTTTATATCGTGGATAACGGGCAGACACTTGATAAAAGCGTTATTGAAAATCAATATACAACGCTTATCCCGAATAAAAACACAGGCGGAAGCGGCGGTTTTACACGGGGATATTATGAAGCCGTTCACAGCGAGACGAATTACACAAACATACTTTTCATGGACGATGATATTGTACTTGATTGTGAAATGCTTTTGAGAGTCTACGGCATTTTGAGGACGGCAAAAGACAATGATCTTGCTGTCGGCGGTACGATGATAAAATTAAGTGACTTTATCACTCAGCATGAAGCCGGTGCTTTATGGGACGGCAAAAGACATATTTCTCTCGGTCAGAATAAAGACCTTACCAAACGTGAAAACGTGTTTGCAGAGTATCCCGAATGTGACTATAATGCATGGTGGTTTTACTGTTTTCCGTCAAGGTGGCAGGAAAAATACGGTTATCCCTTGCAGTTCTTTATAAAAGAAGATGATATTGAATATTCTCTCAGATGTGCGGATAAGATAGCTGTATTAAGCGGTATAGCTGTTTGGCATGACGACTTTGAAAGCAAGTATGACGGCTTTCAGGAATACTATATCAAGCGGAATGAACTTATATTAACATCTGTAAATGACCAAAAAGCATACCCGTTTTTTCAGGTTGAAAAGTTGATGAAGTGTGTCATGCGTCAGGTGGTCTATCAAAGATATTTTCTTGCGGATATAGTGATAAGGGCATATGACGATTACCTGAAAGGCTGGGAGAATTTTAAAAATACCGATACCGAAAAGCTGAATACAGAATTGATGGACTCATGCAAAAAACTGCTTTCGGATGACGAACTCAAAGAGTATGGAGTTTATTTTGACAGGGAAAAATATGACTGTGCATTGAATGAAGAAAAAGCTCTGTGGAAGCAGATACCTACATTCAACGGCTATTTTATCCCGAAATGCTTTTACAAAAAAGACAGGGACGATTTTGCAATAGTACCGCTTGCGGGGTGCAAGTTCGTCAATTTCTATAAACACAAAAAAGTTTTGCATTATGACGTTTCACGGAAAAGGGGATTTGTCACTGAAATAAAGCAGTCTGCATTCTGGAAATACAGTTTTCTGCTTTTGGGAAAAAGCGTGAAATTCCTTGTAAAATATCCGTCTGTGCGAAAAGGCTACAAAAACCATTTGAAAGAATTAGCCGATTTTATGTGAGAGTGGAGCAAATGCCGAATTCGACTTTTCGGTAAACACAATTTTCTCTGTGCAAACACTAAAAATCTTTGATAAAACAAAAAATAGTGGATCTTGAGAGTAAAGGCGGATCTTTTAACAACTCCACTCTCCACTCTCAACACTCCACTCTACGGCACAGGAAAGAGAATTGCCTGATCTTGTGCTGAAAAACGGCAAGGTAATAAATGTGTTCACGGGTGAGATCGTGGAAGGCGATGTTGCAATACATGAAGGCATCATTGTCGGTGTGGGAAAGTACAGCGGAAAAACTGAAAAAGACCTCAAAGGCAAGTATGTTTCATCGGGATTCATAAATGCACATCTTCATGTAGAGTCGTCAATGGTGACACCGCCCGTTTATGCATATGAAGAGTTGAAATGGGGGACAACGACCGTTATCACCGATCCGCATGAAATTGCCAATGTCGGCGGTACTGAGGCACTTGAAAATATACTCAGAGCGGCAGAAAGATGCCCGATAAATTATTATGTTATGTTGCCTTCATGTGTGCCTGCAACACCGTTTGAACACGCCGGAGCAATACTCAAAGCAGATGACCTGCTCAAATTCAGGGATAATCCGAATGTCTTGGGACTCGGAGAGTTGATGAATGTCGTGGGAACGCTGGACTGCTATCCGGAGATCATCAGCAAAATAGAAGGTTTTTCGGACATGATGATCGACGGTCATGCACCCCTCGTTACGGGAAATGCACTCAATGCCTATGTTACGGCAGGTGTCAAGACAGATCATGAAAGCATTACATTTGAGGAAGCTCGTGAAAAATTACGCTGCGGCATGGCAGTATTGGTGAGAGAGGGTTCGGCTTCAAAGAATCTGACGGCTATCATAAAGGGTGTCATCAAGTACGGCATCGATACATCAAGAATGGCATTCTGCACTGATGACAAGCATCTTGCTGATATTCGCAAAGAGGGAACTGTAAGGGCAAATATAAAAAAGGCTGTTGCACTGGGACTTCCTCCTGTCAAGGCAATACAAATGGCAACTATCAATGCTGCCAATATCTACGGACTTAAAAAGACAGGTGCGGTTGCCTGCGGATACAAGGCAGATATAGTTGTATTTGATGACTTTGAAAACATGAATATAGATTCCGTCTATAAAAACGGTATTCCTCTGGAGCATATCCCTGAGCCTGCAAACACCGATTACAGTAAAAAACTGTTGTCTTCCGTGAACGTGGGATATATCGATGAAAAGGCGTTTGACATTCCGATAAAATATAAATATAATGTCATAGGCATAATTGAAAATCAGATAGCTACCACAAAACTTGAAATGTCACACAGACGTATTGAAAAAGGCATGGCTGACGGTACTGTCAGGAAGATCGCCGTTATCGAAAGACATCATGCGAGAGATTTCCATGCTTGTGCATACATCAGCGGTTACGGTCTGGAGCATGGTGCAATAGCAACGACCGTTGCACACGATTCCCATAATATTATCGTCATCGGTGACAACGACAAGGATATGCTGAAGGCCGTCGAGATATTGAAAAGGATAAACGGCGGTTATGTCATAGTCAAAGACGGTGAAGAAGTTGCAAGTCTGCCTCTTGAACTTGCAGGGCTTATGAGCCTTAAAAGTGCAGATGAATTCATACCCGAACTTGACAGTATCATTGAAAAAGCGTATGAAATGGGCGTTAACAGAAATATAGACCCGTTCATAACTCTTTCATTCATGGCACTTCCCGTAATACCCGAAATAAGAATAACAGACTGCGGTCTGTTTGACGTTACGACATTTGAATTTATATAATGACACATTTATAAAACGGAACGGCTTTATAATGAGCCGTTCCGTTTTTTATACATCAAATTTTATTTTTATATTTTTTCCCGTGAATGAAATGATATGTCCGTCGCTGTCCGTCATAAACTTACACACAGGATCGCTTTTCAGCGAAAACATATAATTATCTCCCTGCTTTGACAGGAATTTGATATTGTCCTGTTTCATCTTTGCAAGTTCATCGGTTATCTGCACAAACACGCAATTATCCGAAAATCCGAAATTTCCGCTTTTACATATAAGTGTACCCAAAGATACAGAAACACTGTCCTCTGCTTTTCGGAAAGTCATACCTTTCAGATTTGCGGGTGACGAAAATGCTACACATGATGTCATATCGTTTACATACGATATGTGACATATATACTCCGTATCTCCAACGGTCACGACTGCATTTTCCTCAACAGCAGTATTCACTGACGGTATCTTCACGGTTTCACTGCATGATGTGCCGACAAGCATTATAATTACCGCTGTCAAGGCAAGGAATATCTTTTTCAAATCCTTTTCCCCCGATCTGTTTTTTTACGGTAATAATTATGCTTCGTTTATCCGAAAAATGTTATTTTCCGGATCTTTTTGCAGCCATTGACTTGTACATCTTCTTCTGCATAGCCCTTCCGAAAGGATATGAAAATACACCTGCCGTAACACCTGCTATCCATGTGAATTTCCATGTGATGAAAACGCCGAAAAGCACTATGAGAATACAGGCAACTATCCAATAGATGATATTGAATTTACCGCTTGCCTTGTTGACTTCTTTCAGAAAATCATAGCCGTTTGACTTGTTGGGAGCGTTCTCTATAAATTCCGCTGCCCCTGCCGTTCCCGAACAGGAACGGAAATCCTTGCTGCACTTATCGGCAGATCTGGCATAATTCTTGTTATCGAGAATTGTCTTAACAGCCTTTTTTATTCCCTCGACACTGTCATCTGTGAGCATTTCGCCTGCACCGATCTCTTTGGCACGTCTTGCTACAGCATACTGTTCACCTGTCTGGGGATAGAATACCATCGGTGTTGCCATATACAGACTTTCCGAAACGCTGTTCATACCGCAGTGGGTGATAAATGCATCTGCCTTTGAAAGAATATCAAGTTGGTCAACATAGTTATAAACTTTTATATTTTCGGGCAGTTCACCGAGAGAACTTTTATCTATGGCATTTCCGCATGAAATGATAACGTCAATTTCCATGTCTTTAAGTGCAGATATGCAATTTTTATAAAAATCAGGTCTGTCATTGATGACCGTACCCATCGATATATAAACAAGAGGGCGGTCTTTTTTCTTGTTCGGGAGAACTTTCGAAAATACAGACGGTCCGACAAATCTGTAATGATCTGAAAAACTCTCGGAATATGGCTGGAAATTCTCGGAAGTGTACACGATACAATCTGTGGAATTGTCGTTCTGCACAAGTGAAAGTGTATTCTTTACATGATAGCCGTAAGGCTCAAGTGTTTTGAGTTCCTTTGAGATTTTCGGCAGACCAAATATCATATCTGCCAATTCGGCAGGAGTATTTTTTATATACTGAGATGAAAGCTGATTGAAAGCAAATGTGCTTGTCGAGACCACCATCGGCACATTGAATTTCCATGCATTGAGTTTTCCCCAGAAGCACACGGAATCCGTATATACAACATCGGGCTGAAATTCTTTAAACTCTTTTTCAAGGAAATCATTCATTTTGAGCGTGATGCGTATATCCTGAATACTCATTTCTGTCTGAGAGATATTTTTAAGATTTTCTTTTTGTTTTTCGTTGAGTTCGGGAAGAAAGCGATCGCATGAAATGAACTCTGCACCTGTTTTTTCGATCTTCTCTCTGAACTCCTCAAATGAGTAGAAACGAACTTTATTGCCACGCTGAACAAGTTCCGCTGCAACGGGCAGCATTGGATTTGTATGACCGTGTGCGGGAATGCAAAAAAATGCTATTTTTTTCATTTCAATCAACGTCCTTTCCGTCAAAAGCTATCCCTAACATTTCTTCAAAAGCGGATTTTGGGGGAATAGCAATACCCTTTTCCTCATCTCCGAAAAGCAGTATAGTATCTCCGGGTCTGATGCCGAACAGATCTCTTGCTTGTTTGGGAATGACGATCTGACCTTTTTCGCCTACGGTGGCAGTCCACACATATTTTCCTTTTGGTGCTGACATTTGTATCACCTCATAAAGTATGATTTGTTATACAAATTATACTATACCTACTTTTATTTGTCAACACCCCCGCAAAAAAATTTTTTTCATAAAAAAGCAGTCGGGATATTATCCCGACTGCCATATTTATACTGCCATTTTTTCAAGCACATGGGCTATGCCGTCCGAATCATTGGAAAGAGTTATAAAATCTGCCGCTTTTTTTACCATGTCACAGGCGTTGTCCATTGCAACACCCAAGCCTGCATATTGTATCATAGTGATGTCATTGAAGCCGTCACCGCAGGCAATACATTCATCTGTTGATACACCGATCATTTTCAGCAGTCTGTCTATTGAAGATGCCTTGTCAATGTTATGAGGAACGATCTCCAGAAAAAACGGCTCTGATTTGAATATGCCCAGCCTGCCACGATACTTCTCCGACAGGATATGCTCAAGTTCAAGAATAGTTTCGGGTTCTCCCTGCAAAAGACACTTATTTGTGTCGAAATCGACATACCCTGCAAAGTCCTCAACATACTTTATATCCATGAAATTTATTTTGGCTTCGAGCCTTGTATAGCGGTTCACATTGTTTCCGACAACGATATGACCGCCTTCATAGGTATTTATGCCTACCGGATACCCCTTGATAATACTGCATATTTCGGGTATATACTTTCGGTCAAGAGTGTTTTGAAACATTATATTACCGGTCCTGCACTCCACTGCACAGCATCCGTTATATGCAAGGATATAACCGCCGTATTCCCTGAGTCTCAGCGTTTCCGCATGGGGAAGGATACCATGCTGAGGTCTGCCCGAAGCAAGAATGATCTTTCCGCCGTCCTCCTGAAACTCAAACAAGGCTTTTTTGGTCTTTTCGGTGATGACCTTCTCGGAATTGGTCAGAGTGCCGTCAATATCAAGTGCCATTACTTTGTATTTCATAAAAATTCTCCCTTTGATTCCTTTTACACCATTCTATCTGAACCTCTGTCTGCCGTCAAGAGCATTTATTCAGCATATTATACTGTTGAAAACTGTATTTTTTGTATATTTATGCACTTTTTGAAAAAGTTGTCTTAATTTGAAAAAAGATATTGAAAATTTTTTTATAAAGTGTATAATGGTAATTGACATGATATAAACAAAAATGGAGGTTTATTTTTTATGAAAAGAAATATAAAAGTCATTTTTTCGTCGCTCATAATCGCAGCACTTGCTGCTGCTATGACGGGTTGTGCAGCTCGTGAATATCGTACAGATGGTTCGCCTGTTTCAAATGCACCTGTAGAGACAGTTTCTGTTGCTTCTGCCGAGCCGTCCGAAGAAGAAAGCTCAGAAGAAGAAAACTCAGAGCCGTCAGAAGAGGAAAGCTCCGAAGAAGAAAGCTCTGAAGAGGAAAGCTCCGAAGAGGAAAGCTCCGAAGAAGAAAGCTCCGAAGAGGAAAGTTCCGAAGAAGAGAGTTCTGAAGAGGAGAGTTCTGAAGAAGAAAGTTCCGAAGAAGCCGAAGGTATCAAGATCACATTTGTAAAGCCTGAAGCATGGAGTGACAATGTTCATGTGGTCATCTATCCCAAAGGCGGCAAGGGTGAATTGCCCGGTGAAGCTATGACAAACAATGGTGACGGTACTTTCTCATATGTCATTACCGAAGAAGTGGAAAACCCTGTTGCTATCTTCAACGATGCCGATGACGTAAGACAGAGAAATATGTATCCCCGTTCAGGTGCTGTCGAAGTTGAGGACGGCGGTACTTATGAACCTGCCGTAGGCTGAGTCACTGCAAACGATCCTCGTTATCTCCTGACGATAAAAGTTTTTGGTTAAAAAAGGCTGCCGTCTTTTCATTGAAAAGCGACAGCCTTTTTGACTGTTAATTGCTGATGATTTTATATGAATTTGGTCGGCGGTCACGGAATAATCCCCAACTTGTGCGTAAATCGTGTATTTCATTCAAGTCAAATTCATGTGAGATGATACATTCACTTTCACGGTCAGCCGATACCACGACTTCACCTGTTTCGTCCGTGATGAATGACGAACCGTAGAATTTCAGTGAAGATGATTGATAGTTATTTTCGGCAGACGGCGTAACTGTTTCAATGCCGACACGATTGGCAGCAATAACGGGTGTGATATTGCAGGCAGCGTGTCCCTGCATACATCTTCTCCAATGCGGCATACTATCCACTTCCAAAATGGGTTCTGAGCCTATTGCCGTAGGGTAAAACAATATATCCGCCCCCTGCAAAGCCATGCACCTTGCACTCTCCGGAAACCACTGATCCCAGCATATCCCTACACCGATACAGCCGAATTTCGTATTCCATGCTTTAAAGCCTGTATCACCGGGGGTAAAGTAAAATTTCTCCTGATAGAAATGATCGTCAGGTATGTGTGTTTTTCTGTAAATCCCCAAAACTTCACCGTCGGCATCTATCATGGCAACGGTATTATAAAATGTATTGCCGTACTTTTCATAGAAACTTACCGGTATCACAACATTCAATTCCCTTGCAACAGCTTTTAAACGGTTTACAGCAGCATTTTTTTCGACTGTTTCGGCAAGTTTATAAAAATCGTAATTTCTCTCCTGACAGAAATACAGATTTTCAAACAATTCCGGCAGTAAAATTATATTTGCACCGTCATTTGCTGCCTGACGTACAAATTTTTCAGCTTTATCAAGATTTGCCGTGCTGTCCGCTGTCATGGACATCTGCACAGCCGCAACTTTTACTTTCATATATAAACACTCCTTTAAAATTTCGGTATCTGCTGGGTGATACAATGGATATTTCCACCACCTATTAAAATATCTCTCGCATAAATGCCCGCAACTTTTCTTGTCGGGAAAAGGCTTTGCAAGATTTCAACGGCTTTCTTGTCATTTTCGTCATTGAACTGAGGACATATTATATGACCGTTTGATATATAAAAATTCACATATGATGCTGCTAATCTTTCATTCGGTGTACGGGTGGGTTCACCGTTCATATCGTCCAAGCCTTCACATTCTTCTTCCGTTATAGTGACGGGCTTCGGCAAGGGCAATTTATGCACATTTATCTTTCTGCCCTTTGCATCTGTCGAATTTTCGAGTATCTCCAAACAGCTTTTTGACATCTCATACTGAGGATCACTTTCATCATCTGTCCATGCAAGCACTACATTACACGGTGATGTGAATGCACATATATTATCAACGTGTTCATTCGTTTCATCATTGTAAATGCCTGACTTTAACCAAATGACTTTTTTTATGCCCAAAGTCTTTTTCAGCATATCTTCAATTTCACTTTTAGTCATATCGGGATTCCGTCCCTTACTCAATAAACAAGCCTCTGTTGTAATGAGAGTTCCCTCTCCGTCAGTATGGATAGAACCGCCCTCTAAAATGAAATCCCTGAAATCGTAGGTATCAACATCCAGAACATCACATAATTTTCTTGCCATTTTATTATCCTTGTCCCATGGAAAATACAAGCCGTCAACAAGTCCGCCCCATGCATTGAACCCCCAGTCTATGCCACGAATGGTATTACCATTGGTTACAAATGTCGGTGCAACGTCCCTTGCCCAAGAGTCGTCCGACTCCATTTCAATGACCTTCACGCTGTCGGGCAACATTGACCTTGCACTGTCATAGTCATCATACCTTGCACACACAATTACTTTCTCCGAAAGCGAGATAGTTTCAATGACTTCACGGAAAGCCTTTCTTGCGGCATAAGCCCCGTATTGCCAAGAATCACGCCTATGTGGGAATATCATTATACAGCCGTAATGCTCCGAAAATTCCGCCGGCATATAAAATCCGTCATCTGTCGGAAATGTCTTTAATATCTTCATGCACTTCATTCCTTTGATTTTTATGTTATGATTATAGCATATTTTTTTTATTTGCACAACAAAAAAAGCCCTGCATTTTTTTATGCAGAGCTGAAATTTCATTCGGCAGCTTTCAGTCAAGCCGTCTTACAGCAGATATATTATACTCTTTCCGCCGCTGGTAATATTATATTCATATTTACAGGAAATTGCAAGCATTTTTACCGAAAAAATATGCCGAAATTTGTAAACTTTCAACGAAGATTTTTAGATATAAAATTTCATGCAGTCATTTTTGAAATCATGCGTATATGAAAGTAAAGATATTTAAAGGGGGGTTAAAAAACGGACAGATATAAAAAACTTGCACACCGTCTGAAAAAAGGTGATGAAAGTGCATTGTCGGAGATAATAGGAGAGTTCACGCCTTTTGTGGCAACTATCATACGCAATATTGCCAACGGACAACTTACACCTGAAGATATTGAAGAAGTTGTAACAGATGTGTTTGTGACTTTATGGAGAAATGCGGATAAACTTGAAACAGATATGTTAAAGCCGTATATCATCTGCATAACAAAAAGCCGTGCAAAAGACAGGCTGAGAAAATTGAAAAACAATATTATCGGTTCAGGGGACGTTCCTGCACAGGCAAATGTATTTGACGAGTGCGAAAACAGCGATTTGTACAAGGCACTTCAAGAAGAAGTCTGCAACATTCCCGAACCCGACAGGGAAATTTTAGTGAGATATTATTATTACTATCAGTCGGTGGGGAAAATTTCGGAAGTTATGAATATCAATGCCGGTACGGTCAGGTCAAAGCTGCACCGTACAAGACAAAAATTAAAAAAAGCACTTACAGACAGGGGGTACAGTTTATGATTTACAGAAAAAACAATATTTTTGATAAAGTGAGAAATGATTATGATATACCCGTTGAAAGTGTTGCAGAGGTGTGTGAAATGGACATTGGAAGGATAAAGAAAAATGTGTTTGATGAGATAGGCGTAAAGTCTAAAAAGGTATATCACAAAAAGCGTGTTTTTATTATAATTGCGGCAGCTTTGACAGTCGGTGCAGTGGGGGTTATTTCCGTGAACGGTTCAAAGCCTGTTCCGAGAGAGATACATCAGCTTGAATCAGATGAATATTTTGAATGGACAGAGAAAAATTCTAAAATTCCGAGAGTGCTGAATGTTCCCATGCCGTCAGACGAGGAAAAAGCTGTCATTGACAAAATTCAAGATGAATATGTTGATATTTACAAGACCGCCCTGCAAAAATATTCCGCTGCCCTTGACACGCATGAAGCACAGTTTAAAGCGGAAGAAGATGTTGTAAAAAGTCTTTTTGAAAGAACAATGTCAATTTTTAAAAAATGTGGTTACGGCACGTTTGATGAAAATGATGATATTATGCAAATTATAAATATCTGCTGTAATGCTGCGGAAAATCAAAAAATAACTTTGGAAGAAAAAACCACACTGAAATTCTTTTTAAAACAAGTATCCGATATTGACGATAAATATATCCGTGAAAAAATCGACTTGACTTTCATACCTGTTATTGACAGATATACAGGCTACTCTTATGAGAAAGACAAATATTATATTTACCCTGTTGAAATATCGGATAGTGAATCTTCTTAACAAGAATTATAGCAAAATAAATAAAAACTATTGATATTTGTTGATATATGTGGTATAATACTTACAAATAAATTTTTATAAGGAGTGTTTCCAATGAACTTTTTTAAGAAATGTATTTGTGTAGTGATGACGCTGGCGATGGCTTCCAGCGTGGCGATCACTTCCTATGCGGCTGCACCCGCTCAGAACACCACAAGCACAAGTGCAAGCACGACCGTGAAAAAGACTACCGCACCTACAAAGGTCGCTCTCAACAAGACTTCCGCCACTCTCGTTAAGGGCAAGTCCTTGACTCTCAAGGCTACTCTTACGCCTGCAAAAGCTACTACAAAATTGTCATGGTCAAGCAGTGATACAAAAGTTGCAACTGTCAACCAAAGCGGCAAAGTGACGGCTGTTAAAAAGGGTACGGCTACCATTACTGTCAAAACTTCCAACGGCAAAAAGGCGACTTGTAAAGTTACTGTTATTACACAGAATGAAGCTCTTGAAAATGAAGTTATAAAGCTCGTCAATGCCGAGAGAACAAAGAGAGGTCTGAGCAAACTCACGACTAATTCAAAGATGGCTGCCGCAAGCGACAAGAGAGCTAAAGAGATCTCTACAAAATTCTCGCACACCCGTCCCAACGGTAAATCCTGCTTTACGGTATTTGCTGAGTACGGAATAAAAACAGATTATGCAGGTGAGAATATTGCCTACAATTACAGCTCCGCCGCTAAAGATGTTGTCAATATGTGGATGAACTCACCGGGACACAAAGACAATATCCTCAACTCCAAATTCAAGACCATAGGTGTAGGTCTCTATGTAAAAGAAGGTCGCTATTACTGGGTACAGCTTTTCAATTCGTAATTTTTTTGATGACAAAAAACAATGTCCGAAATGTGTGTTTCGGGCATTGTTATTTTTTTATGACTTCCCGACTGCATTAATAAAACAATCGTGACGATTTATGATACAATAAGTTTCATTTGCAATTTAACTTATCAATAAAATTTTTACAAAAGCATTGATTTTTGTTTGGAATTTATAGTATAATATGTACAAAGAATATGCACTTAGAGGAGATGTATACATAATGAAACGCTTTAGGAAAGTTGTCTGCATAGCAATGACACTTGTGTTGGCTCAGAGCATTTCAGTGTCATCTTATGCGGCAAATATCAAAGTTGTTCCTGTTCGGACAGTTACCACAGGTACCGCCTCCGCTAAAAAAATTGTTTCAAAACTCAATCTCAATAAAACATCTGTAAAACTTATCGTCGGAAAAACTATCACTCTCAAAGCTGCACTCTCAACAGACGGAATGCCAAAGGTCACATGGACTAGCAGCAATAAAAAAGTTGTCACAGTTGACGGCAGCGGAAAAGTAAAGGCTATCGGAAAAGGTACAGCAAACATCACAGCAAGGACTTCAGACGGTAAAAGTGCCGTCTGTACAGTAAGTGTCATTACTCAGAATGAGGCTTATATTGAAGAGGTCATACGGCTCGTCAATTCGGAGAGAACAAAAAGAGGTCTTAACAAACTCGCCGTAAACAGCAGACTTTCGGCTGCTGCTCAGAAACGTGCAGGCGAAACCGAAAGAAAGCTGTCCCATACACGACCTGACGGTACATCATTTTCTACTGTTCTTACGGAATATAAGATCAAATACACCGTTACGGGCGAGAATATCGCTTATAACTATTACACCGCTGATGAAGCAATGGAAGGTCTTATGGACTCCAAAGGACACAGGGACAATATCCTCAATAAGAGATTCAAAAATATCGGTGTAGGTCTTTATGAAAAGGACGGATACAAATACCTTGTACAGTTATTTACATAATATTCATCTCAGGAAAATATAAAAAACTGCTGTCTTTGCAGACAGCAGTTTTTGTCTTTTACGAGAAGTTCTTGACCGTGACAGAGGAAAATTTGATATAATTCTCATTTGTATAGATGAAAAATTCTATTGTTTTGGAAAGATCGACTTTATATCTGAGTGTCACATAATCATTGTAGATGTGTTCGGATTCGGGTTCACCGTACTGTTCCTTGATCTTTTCCGGCGTTACATCCAAATCAAAAGAAAAGTTTCCCGGCATTATTACTGCCATTTCTTCACTCAGCTTGATCTCGATAGAGCCTATCTTGCATTCTTCATAGTCCTTCGGTTTGTTAGACGGATTCCAAAGCTGTGTACTGATGACTTTGCCGTCCTCATTTTTCCATTCCATGCTGCGACTGTATGTTTCGGGGGATAACTCACCGTCACGGTTCAGATAATATCCGTTGTCCTCCAACTCCGCATAGTCAAACGGGAGCTGATAGACAGTATCATCGATCTTGATCCTGAAGTTAAAAATATCTGCCTCTTCCATAAGATCAATCTCAGAGCTTTCTTCATCAACGCCTTCTTCATCAGAGCTTTCTGCTTCAGAGACCTCTTTACCGGAGTTTTCATCTGCAGAACTTTTTTTGTCGGATGCTTCGCTGTCGGAGTTTTCGTCAGCAGAATTTTTATTGTCAGATCTCTCATCTTGTGAGCTTTCATTTTTGGACGGCTGTGTATCTTGTGAAGATTGTACGGAGGGCTGGGATGCCTGTGACGAATTGCCCGATATTCCGATGTCTGTACAGCCTGTTATATATAATGCGGACAGTGAGAGCAGGATCGCTGCCAATATCTTCTTCATCTTTATCATTCCTCGATTTATATTTTGCAGTAACACATTTCATTTTACCGCATACAGCTACCATAAGTCAATATCTTTTATAAAAATTTCATGTGTCATCATCGAAAAAATTTGGAATTTATATTTTGCTTTTGCAATATATTTGTTACTGTAGATCGGTATCTCCGAAAATTGAACAAAAAAATGCCCCCGCACAGACATTATGTGCGGAAGCAATAAAATCTATTTTTTCAGGTCTTCCATGCAATTAAGACATACAGATTGATTTTTGTACTCAATAAGATTATCGTGTGATTTGCAGAAGATACACGCCGGACGATATTTTTTGATAATGATCGTATCGTTATCAAGGAAGAATTCTACCGAGTCCTCACCGTTCACGATCCCAAGTTCCTTTCTTATATCCGACGGCAAAACCAACCTTCCCAATTTGTCAACGGGTCTGACACAACCAACAGCTCTCATAACAGCACCTCCGTTTTTTTAAATATATTTCTTGGAATATATTTCTCTTTATATTATAATACCTTTATTTGCACTAAATGTCAAGTGTTTTATCCAAAAAAATTGTATTTTAGTGAATAGTGTAAATATCAGGGAGATTTTGGAAAGACATTGTGTATATTAGACAAATGTTGAACAAACTTCGACATAAAGCGATATTTGCCTTTTCGGGCGAAAAAATGCCGACATGAAAGATAAAAAAGTAAAATTGTACGATTGTGACATGAAAGGTGATATAATTGATAGGTTGTGTATGGCTTTTAATGGTTATCGTGGCATTTATATGTGCATTATGTACAGGAAACATGGAAAAGTTATCTGAAAGTGCCCTTGACGGTGCAGACAGGGCAGTTGAACTTGTCATATCGATGGGGGGAGTTATGTGTTTGTGGACGGGCATCATGAAAATTGCAGACAGGGGCGGCATAACAAAGGCGGTATCGAAGTTACTGTCACCTCTGCTTTCGAGGATCATGCCCGACTATGATACGGACAGTCCTGCCATGAAAGCAGTCGGTGCAAATATTACTGCCAATATGCTCGGTCTTGGCAATGCCGCAACACCATTCGGACTTGCTGCCATGAGGGAAATGCAGAAACAAAACAGCTCTCCGTCCTTTCCGAACAAAAGCATGATAATGTTTGTTGTGATAAATACAGCTTCCTTACAGCTTATCCCCACCACAGTTGCCGCCCTGCGGCAGGCGGCAGGAAGCACCGCTCCTTACGAGGTGCTTCCTCACATCTGGGTGACTTCCGTACTTACTCTTGTTTCGGGGATAGTTCTTGCAAAGATATTTGAAAGGGTGAGAGCAGTATGAGTAACTTCATCATACCGTCCGTCATCGTTCTGACGGTGATATACGGAGCATTGAAAAAAGTTGATCTGTTCGAGGCTTTCACCGATGGGGCAAAAGAAGGTATAGGCTCACTCATCAGTATCGCACCGTCACTGATAGGCTTGGTGACGGCTGTTTCCATGCTTGAAGCATCGGGATTCTTTGATGTGCTCACACAGTTGCTTCAACCTGTCTGCACAAAGGCAGGAATACCTGCCGAAGTGCTTCCTCTGGGATTGATGCGTCCGGTCACAGGCAGCGGTTCGTTTGCACTTCTTGACTCAATAATGCGAAGGTACGGAGCTGACAGCGTGATCGGAAAGACTGCTTCCGTCATGGCAGGTTCTACCGAAACTACTTTTTATGCTATCACTGTCTATTTCGGATCTGTCGGCATAAAAAATACTCGCTATACGATACCGGCGGCTCTCACGGCAGATATACTCGGAATGTTCTTTGCTGTTTTCAGTGTCAGGCTGTTCGGATAGGAAAATCCAAAAAAAATTAAAAAAAATTAGTGCATAAGCAAAAAAAATATGTTATAATAGATCAAAAAGCATATTTTATGAAAGGTGCGATAATGAAAATGAGTATGGGAAAAATTCTTGTAGTGGACGATGATATAAATATTTGTGAACTTCTGAGACTCTATATCGAAAAAGAGGGCTTTGATGTGGTGATCGCCAACGACGGCGGACAGGCTGTTACTAAATTCAAAACAGAAAAACCCGATCTTGTCATGCTTGATATAATGCTCCCCGTATTTGACGGCTGGAAGGTTTGCAGAGAGATCAGAAAAACTTCTCAATGCCCGATAATAATGCTTACCGCAAAGGGTGAAGTGTTCGATAAAGTTCTCGGACTTGAACTCGGTGCGGATGACTATGTGGTCAAGCCCTTTGAAACAAAAGAGGTCGTTGCAAGAATAAAGGCTGTCTTGAGACGTACTTCGGGAATGGCTGATACAGAAGTTAAAAGCGATGAGAATACCATCAAGGAAGTTCGTTATGACAAGCTGGTCGTCAGCATGACGAATTTTGAACTCCGTGTGGACGGCAAACGTGTGGACACTCCACCGAAAGAAATGGAACTTATCTATCATCTCGCCAGCAACCCGAACAGAGTCTTTACAAGAGATCAACTCCTCGATGAAGTATGGGGATTCGACTATTACGGCGATTCAAGAACCGTAGATGTGCATATCAAGCGTCTCAGAGAAAAACTTGAAGGTGTGTCTGATAAATGGGAATTGAAAACAGTATGGGGAGTAGGTTATAAATTTGAAACTAAAAAGTAAGAGCTTCTATTCAAAAAAATCCATATTCAGAAAATATATGAACGTCAGTGTGCTGATCGTATTTTTCAGCTTCCTGATACTCGGCATAATCCTCACCCTGACTATCACAAACTACTGGTCAAACGAAAAAAGACAGGTGCTTGACAGTAGGGCTGACAATGTCGTTAAATTCATCAGACAACATTCCGCTATCGAATCACCTATTTTTGGCAGGGATATCTATATCAATCAGCGTGATACCGTAGGAGAACTGCTTTCACTGTATGTCGATGATGTCGGAGTAGATGTCATCGTTACCGATAAAAGTGCTATACCCGTTATGTCGGTATGCTCAACGGAAAATATCAACATCATACCGAATACTCCGTTTGCACCCGATATTGTTAAACAAACAATAGAGGAATCAAAGTACTTTTCAAAAAGAAAAATCGATGGTGTCTATGAAAATGACAGATATATCTCTGCAAGACCTATCTATTACACAAGTCAAAGCAATATCATGGGTATCGTTATCGTTACTTCAAGTACAGATGACATGGCCTCTTTTACGGACATGGTCATGAGAATATTCATCCTTTCCGCTATTGCAACACTCTCTATCTCCGTACTTGCGATAGGCATCTTCTCTTATAATCTCGTCAAACCTCTTAAACAAATGGCTCAGGCTGCTAAACAATTCGGTAAAGGAAACTTCAGTGTACGTGTCAACGTGACAAGCGATGATGAAGTGGGCGATCTTGCACGTTCCTTCAACAACATGGCTGAGTCTCTTTCTGCCTCCGAAAATGTCCGCCGGAGCTTTGTCGCTAACGTCTCTCATGAACTTAAAACACCAATGACTACCATTGCGGGCTTTATCGACGGTATCCTTGACGGCACTATCCCCGAACAAAAACAGGATTACTATTTGCATATCGTTTCCGATGAGATCAAACGTCTTGCAAGACTCGTCAGATCAATGCTTGACCTGTCAAGGCTCGACAGCGGTGAAATGAAACTCAATTACCAGAAATTCGATCTGCTCTCTATCCTCGTTACCATCATCATAACCTTTGAACATGAGATCGAAAACAAGCATATCGAGATCAAGGGACTTGATACTATTTCACCAAAATTCGTATACGGTGACAGAGATCTTATCCATCAGGTCATATACAATCTCATAGAAAATGCCGTCAAGTTCACCAATGAAAACGGCTATATCGAGTTCAATATAACCGAAAACTCCGAACAGACAGACTTCTTCGTGAAAAACAGCGGCATGGGTATCAAACAGTCTGAAATAAGCCTTGTATTCGACAGATTCTACAAGACCGATAAGTCCAGAAGCAAGGATAAAAAAGGTCTCGGTCTCGGTCTCTATCTCGTAAGAAGCATTATCCGTATGCATGGCGGAGATATAACTGCAAAAAGTGAATACGGCGAATACTGTGAATTCGATTTCTACATACCTAAAAAACAGGATAAAAAAGGTTTGCCTTAAAGGGGTGGTATAATGGACGATTTTAACAAAGAAAATGCGGCTTTCAATAATGATCGACCGTTCATGCCTTACGGCTATCAGCCGTACACTGCCCTTCCTCCACGCAAAAAAAGAGGAAACGGTATCAGAGCATTGCTGTGGTCTTCGGCGGTATTTATGATACTAATATCTTCAGGAATTATTGCATTGGGAATGGCAGGCTCTGCCGGTATCAGCTTGATGTCAGATGTCAGAAGTCCCTATAAAGATGGTCTGCCGTCTAACAGCTATTCGGGATCATCTTATGCGACTGATACCGATATACCCGATGCTCCCGACGTATCAGCCGATATTAACGGACCGCAAATATCAGCCGTGATTATCGCAAATGATGATGTTTCCAAAAACAGTGCAAATGCAGCATATACAACTGCTTCACCCTCAGTTGTGAACATCACCTCCTACGAGGCGGGAACTGACTATGCCCTTACCAAGTCCGGCGACGGCTCAGGTATCATCATCACTTCCGACGGCTATATCTCTACCAACAGCCATGTCGTCAATGACAGCAAGGACACGGGTGTCATGATAACCCTCTTTGACGGTTCGCAGTATCTCGGTACCGTCATCGGCATAGACACAAAAACAGACCTCGCTGTCGTCAAAATAGATGAGACCGGTCTGAAAGCTGCACAGTTTGCTGATTCCGACAAAATATATGTCGGTCAGGATGCCTATGCTATCGGCAGTCCCGGCGGTGCAAAATTCTCAAACTCCCTTACCAAAGGCACTGTCTCCGCTGTCAACAGGATAGTTTCCGGAGGCTATGTACGATATATCCAGACCGATGCAGCTATCAATCCGGGCAACTCCGGCGGTGCACTCATCAATTCCGACGGGCAGGTCATCGGTGTCAATACCATCAAATTTGTCGGCACTGACTATGAGGGAATGGGCTTCGCTATCCCAAGCAATCAGGTCATTAAGATCGTCAATGAACTGATCCGTTACGGCAGTATCAAAAGTCGGGGAACTCTCGGCATAGAAGGAAAAAACTGCACCCTTTACGAATCCAAAATGAAAAATGTCCCACAGGGCATTATCATCACTAATATCAGCTATAAAAGCCCCCTCTATACAAGTCCTGCACGAGAAAATGACATAATAACCGCCGTTAACGGTGTCGTTATCACGGATTTTGCCGAACTGATCGATGAACTCGGCAAATTTAAGCCTGATGATGAAGTTATCCTGACACTGTTTCATGTTCCGGAAAAGAAAAATATGCCTCCAAGCCGTTTCGATGTCGCTGTCACTTTGATAAGTGATGAATGATATTATATAATTTTTTAAAAAAAACTCTTGAAAAATCGTATAAAATATGCTACAATGAGATCGTCAAGATAGATTTCAACTTAACTAACAAGGATTTCCCTGCTGACAGGGGGGCTCACGCCTGAGAATAAAATGTCATCTTAAAGATAAGATGTGCCTTGCGTGGATCGAAGCAAGATCGTTGTGCTGTTTTGTTTTTTTCATTATCACTTCCTTTTGGTATGAGGTGCAGTCTGAAAAATGACTGCACCTTATGCTTTAATAAAAAAATGTATTATCATTTTTTTGAAAGAATACATTGACAAACTTGTTAAAAAATAGTATCATTGTGTTAAAATTAATTGTGTTTTGTTACGGGAGGGCTTTTGCAGTGGACAATTTCAGACGCTTTGAATACTCTGAAAGTCAGAGGGATTTTATTGAGACCTCAGTCATTCCGTTTGCCTTTTTCCGTGTGACAGACGGAAAGGTCAAAACTGTGCTTGTATCGGACGGTCTTTGTGTACTGCTGAATGACAGCCGTGAAGATGCCGCAAAGTGTCTTGAGGGCGGCATCTACGACTATGTTCACGGCGAAGATGTTGAGGAACTCAGAAAAAAGTGCAGGAGCTTCTTCTTCGGTGACGGCGAGGTCAATACCTCTTTCAGAGTCAAGCTCAAGGGGGATCACGATTACCACACCATCTTCCTCAGCAGCAGGCGTATGGTCTCCGATACAGATGAACCTATGTATGTTCTTTGGTACAATGCTATCGATGTCAAGGATTACGATTTTGAAGCCGAAGAACAAAAAAGAAATTTTGCTGACTTCCTCCACGGCGAAGCCAATATCATGGCTTTTAACGAGTTCGGATATAAAGGCTATTCCATATGGAATGTTACTAATGATACTCTTATCTATCAGTCGGGACTCGGTCCTGCAGTGTCTGTCCTCGGCGACAAGTTCGGATACAGGGAATACTATTCTCTCAACAGGGGCTGGCTCTTTGAAAAAGAAGATATGGAGTTCTTTGAGAAAATATCACCCGAAAATATCATCAATACAGGTTTGTCCAATCCTGTTGAGCATATCTTTACTTTCAGCTCCAGCTACGGTCAGATAAGTGTCAAAGTTTCTGCTTGTGCAATGAAGTCACCCGAATCGGACGAGATATATCTGAAATTGCAGGCTGAAAACGTCACCGACAGCGTTGTATACGAAACTATGATACGCTCCTCTGCAATGGTGTCAGAGTTCATGGCGTACATTGACGGCAATGCCGGCAGTGTCTACTTTATCAGCGGAGAAAATAAATTCAAACTCACTTTACAGCAGATGCTTCCCATGCTTTCCGCTAATCTCGGGCATATATTCAACGCCCCCGATCAGATCATCAGTTTTATCGAGTACAAGTGCAGTGAAAATTCCAACTCCACCATCGTAAATAAACTCTCTGATGACTGCATAAAAAGCATACGTCTTGAAGTTATTGACAAGGAAGAAAAAAAATATTTTATCTGCGGTTCTGATGTCACCTCTCTTATGAAAATGGAAGTAAACTCCTATTATGATGCCTTGACAGGATTGCCGAATATGGCGGCGTTCAGGATCATTGCAAAAGATGCTCTCGTTAAAATGAGAAATCAGAACAAAATGCCTGTTGTTGTGTATTTCGATCTGCGTGATATGAAAGCCATTAATGAAAAATACGGCTTTGAACAAGGCAACAGCGTCCTTATCAATACTGCATATATAATCAGGATCATTTTTGCAGGTGAGCCTGCCGCAAGAATGGCAGAAGACCATTTTGTCGTGCTGACCGATAAGATCGGCATTGAACAGCGTATAGAAAAAGTGTATGAAAAAGTCCTGCGTAATCCCTCAAATATACCCGTACAGATATGTGCGGGCATTTACAACGATAACGGTCAGGATCTGGATATAGATGCTCTTTGCGATCGTGCAAGACTTGCCTGCAAGAGCCTAAAGGGTGACTACAATACCCGCTACAAAATATTTGACAGCAATATGTTCGAAGAGTACCACAAGAGAAGATATATCCTTACCAACTTTGATGAGGCTCTTGAAAACCACTATATCAAGGTCTACTATCAGCCTATCGTAAGATGTCTGACAGGCAATATCTGTGATATGGAAGCCCTATGCCGATGGGAAAAACCTGACAGGGGTGTTGTACAGCCTTCTCAGTTCATCTCCGTACTTGAAGAACACCGTCTTATACATAAACTTGACTTCTACATGATACGCAAAATATGCGAAGACATCGACATGATGAGAACAAAAAATTTCCCTCTTGTTCCCGTGTCCGTCAATCTCTCACGCATCAATTTTGAGATGTTCGATGTTGCCGATGAGGTGATAAAGATCGTTGACGGCTACCGTATACCTCACAAACTCCTCTCTATCGAAATAACAGAGAGTGCCTTCATACATAACCCCTTCTTCCTCAACGAACAGATCAATAAATTCCGCTCTTCAGGCTTTGAAGTCTGGATGGATGACTTCGGGAGCGAGTATTCTTCACTCAATACCCTCAGAAAATATACTTTTGACCTTATAAAACTCGACATGGAATTTATGAAGGATTTCAGCCTTACTGTCAAAAGCTCCTCTATCCTCAGTGACATAATCAAAATGATACAAAAACTCGGTATACATACCCTTGCGGAAGGTGTCAATGCAAAGGAAAAACTACAATTCCTGCGTGACATAGGCTGTGAAAAGGCTCAAGGCTTCCTTTTCAGCCGTGCTATGCCGTGTGAATACTTCATCGAAAAATATCAGCAAAATTCGGGACTCGGCTATGATGACTTCACTACAGCCAACTACTACAATCAGATCGGTGCTATCCGCCTTGACGAGTCGCTCCTTAAAAAGAGCCGTATCAAACTTAACGATACTGCTCTCGGAATTCCGGCGGCTGTCATAGAATACCGCAGCGGCAACTTCAGACTCCTTAAGGCTAACGAGGAATATAAATTATTCCTTGAAAAAGTGGGACTTGGCGAACAGTGCAAAGACGGCGATTATGACCTGTGGAAAAAACAGCCTTCACGAGAGTTCGTTCGCTCCGCTATAAAATGTCTTGTAACTCACACCGATGAAGTTATCACAAATGACAGAGAGGGCGATTACCTTGTATCTGCAAAACTGATCTGCATATCCTACAAGTATTCCCTTGATATAGGTGCTTTTGCGGTCGTTGTCGAAAAATACAGAAAAATCGGTGATGGCAAGTGAGATCAAAATATGAACATAAATTCCCGCTGATATACGTCATAGTTACAGCAGTCCTTGTACTGTTGGCGGCTTTGGTCGGCTATCATCTGACTAAACGCTATCAGGAAACCATTACTGATACTTATAACACTACCGTCAGCAATATCTCTGAAAAACTCAACAGCTTTCAGGATGATGTCGCAAACGAGATATCAAAGCTCGAAGAAAGTGTTGAACCGTCCGTAAATTAGTCCTTATGTCAAAAAAATTTCCCATCTCCATTGACATTCGGGAAAATTTATTGTATAATCAATAAAAATTTATACAGGTGAGGTGCGATTTCTATGCAGAAATATGTATGTGATGTTTGCGGATATGTTTATGATCCCCACGTCGGCGATGAGGAAAACGGCATTGCAGCAGGTACGGCTTTTGAAGACCTTCCCGAAGATTGGGTATGTCCTCTTTGCGGTGTTGACAAGAGCAACTTCTCAGCAGAATAATTCTTTCGGGGAAAACAAATTTCTTTGTTTTCCCCCTTGTTTTTTGAGGTGATGATGTGAAACTCTGGAACGGCAGACGATACTATTCCCTTGACTGCTTCCTAAAGCAAACTTTCGGTCAAAAACTTTATAAACTTTCCCTAAACGGCGGCATGACCTGCCCGAACCGTGACGGCACTATCTCAACAGGCGGCTGCATTTTTTGCAGTGAGGGAGGTTCGGGTGAATTTTCCGCTCCCTGTACCGATATAGATACACAAATACAATATGCAAGATCACTTGTTGACGAAAAATTTACGGGAAACAAATATATCGCTTATTTCCAAGCTTATACCAACACTTATGCGACCGTTGACTATCTTCAAAATCTTTTCATGCCCGTAATAAAAAGAGATGATATTGCCGTACTCTCCGTTGCAACACGCCCCGACTGCCTTCAAGATGACAAAATACAGCTTATTGCCGAACTTGCCAAAATAAAGCCTGTATGGGTGGAACTCGGCTTGCAGACCTTGCACCAAAAAACAGCAGACTTCATCAACAGGGGCTACACCCTTGACTGCTATGAAAAAGCCGTTGCAGACCTTAAAAAAGCAGGGGCAAATGTCATTACCCATATCATTCTCGGTTTGCCCGGTGAAACACATGAAGATATGCTCCGGACTGCCCGATATGTCGGAAAGTTCACTGACGGCGTGAAAATCCAACTTCTGCACGTCCTTAAAAATACACGCTTGGCTGAACTGTATGAAAACGGCTATTTTGACACTCTGAGCGAAAACGAATATATATCCCTTGTATGCGATGTGATAGCTGTACTTCCGCCGAATGTCGTTATACACCGCCTTACAGGTGACGGCGATAAAAATTTGCTGATCTCTCCAAAATGGAGCGGTGACAAACGCCGTGTCCTCAACCTGATTAACCACGAACTTAAAATCAAAAATATTTATCAGGGAAAAAACAGGTGAGTTTCCTCACCTGTTTTTTTTATCTTATATGCCTTTTGGATATTTTTTTAGCCTTTCTGTAACGGTGTCCGTTTTTGATGGAGTCTATACAGCTCGTTCTCGGCAGAAATATGATACAAACTATCATCATCAAAAATACGATACCCCACATAACTGTGCCTGATACGGTACTCCCGTTATTATTCTCTTTTTCTGCCGTCATCGCAACATTCAGCACCTTCGGTTCATATACCTTTGAGATCTCCGACTTCTCAGCAACGCTTCCTTCTATCTTGCTTACCTCACTTACAACACTTTCTTCTTTGCTTATCTCTGACGGCTTTTCCTGTATGCTCTCCTCTGCAACAGAACTTTCCTCTGCCACACTCTCCTCTGAAATATAACTCTCCTCCGTCACGCTTTCATCAACAAAGTTCTCTTCACTTTCTTCTTCATAATAATAACTCTCTTCATATTCCTCTATGTATTCCTCACTTTCCGCTTCTTGATCCCCATAGTATTCATATTCATCGTAATTTTCATAATCTTCATAATCTTCATATTCCTCTGTGTAGTCCCATTCTTCGTCATATTCCTCTGCATAAACATTCATGCTTATACAGAATATTCCTATGACTGCCAATATTATACATATTGCCTTTTTCATTTAAAACACCCCGTCTTTCAGAATATCCCTATTATACCACATCTTTATACAAGAATACACTATTATTTTGACGGATAATTTTTTTTCAGTACCTCTGTCAATACCTTTCCCAACAGATAACCCGAATATCTCACCTCTTCCAGTGTATTCGACTCCGCTCCCATCTCTATAAGAAGCGAACCTGTATTGATATTCATATTATACATGAAATCTGAAAAATTCAGCGGTCTGACCATGTTCGGATACATATCTGCCGCTGTTTTTTGTATCTGAAGGGCAAACCTCAGATTATATTCCCAATCCCTGAACTCCTCGTCACCGTCATAGTTATATCCCGACAATATCATGATCTGTGCGGCTTTCCTGCCGTCAACAGTGAATACAGGCTTTGTTTTCTGTGTATCCGTTCCGATGCCGTCACGGTGTATATCAAGTGTTACCTTGATCGTCGGGTATTTTTTCAGATATTCACTCACGGTTGCATAACTCCTGTCATATGCACCGTTATAACTCGGATAATCATGCAAAGTAGTATCATGTATCGTCTTTATGCCTGCCGAATTCAACTGCTTTGCGATCTCCTCACCTACCGCACATATATTCTCCGTTGTATCTGTCGTTCTCGGATAGAAGCTCTCATAAAAATATCCTGTGTCATATTTCAGAAAACTCTCCGATGTATGCGTGTGATAAATAAGTACCTGCGGCTTATCGGTGTCCTCCATCTCGAATCCTAACTTGCTTTCAAGCTCGTTTTTTATATTGATACTCGTTGAGGATGTGTTTTTCATCTGCACATTTTTATAGCTTGTATTTCCCTCTGTTATCGTAAATTCATAAACGGGATACTGCTCTTCACCTTCATGACTTTTGTCATATTCCTCTATCTCACTTTCAGTAGGTTCAGATGTTTCAAATTCTGTTTTTTTTACTTCCTTGACAGTCCTGCTCTCTTCGGGGGAAGATATTTCCGAACTCTCAACTGCTACCACTGCACGACTTTCTTCTTTTGGCGGCTCGGAACTTTCCTCAGTCTCTTTATATGCCGTATTGCCTGTAGGAAATGCCATTTCTGCCGCCGCTATGTCGAGGGCAGGAATAATATCCGTATACGCTATCTTAACGCCTGCACATATCACTCCCGTCAATATGAGCATCCCTGACACTATAAAAATAAAAAAATTTTTTATCTTCATATCTTTTACCCCCCGAAACTCTCTTTCAATCTTTATGCAATATCCCTCTTATTTATGATACAAGCGATAAAAGCGTGTCAAAATCGTACTCGCTCTGCAAGGCACAATTTATTGCCATGCCAACCAATTTTGCCGCGCTCTCTATCAGCAGATCTATTTCACGGGGAGTAACTATCATGCTTTCACCTCTCGGTGAAATTTTGCTTTTTTCAATATCATGCCTGTTTAAAATGTCCTGTGCGAGCGTTACCGCATCAACTACTGTCGGTACTCCCACCGCTATTACAGGTACACCTATATTTTCTTTTGTAATGCCCTTTCGGTGATTTCCCACACCTGAACCCGGATATATCCCTGTATCGCTTATCTGCACCGTACAGCCTAATCTTGATAACTCCTTTGCTGCAAGTGCATCTACCACTATCACTGCCGACGGCTTTACACTTTCCGACAAACTCTTGACTATCTCACTCACTTCTATGCCCGTCTGTCCCATTACTCCCGCCGATATGACAGATACGCTCCTTAATTTCTCAAGTCCTGTGCTTCTTGCAAACTCCCCTTTTATATGCCGTGTCGCTAAAACATATCTCATGCTTTTTGCACCCAATGCATCGGGTGTTATATCCGTATTGCCAAGCCCTGCTGCCAATACATCTCCCTGCGGCAGAAACTGCCTTATCTCATTCCCGATCATCAGGGCTTCCTTCCTCAAATCACGAAAATTGTCCGTCAACGGCAGACTCTCAACTGTGATATACCTTCCTACAGGCTTCTTTATCAATCCCGCTGTTTCTTCACTCGTTATCTCTATCCTCGTTATCTTTATATCTCCATCGTTTAACTCCTCTTTGACGATCCCCGGTAAGTCCGTTTGTGTTTCGGTGTTCTCTATGGCAAGATCTGTTCGTGTCTGCATAAAATATCCGTCCTTTCTCCATACTTATTATTGACATATCTCCTAAAAAATAATCTTTTGTTTTGTTAATTACGTCAAAAATACTTGTTGACATTCACCCTCTCCAAAAGTATAATTAAACTGTCGGATAAAGTATATTCTTGAACAGATATGTGTTTCTTTGGAGGAAATTATGAA
The DNA here is from genome assembly GCA_902800005.1 of uncultured Ruminococcus sp. Lineage (GTDB taxonomy): Bacteria > Bacillota > Clostridia > Oscillospirales > Acutalibacteraceae > UBA1213. Next base: position 35,770 of record CADCCP010000001.1, read on the forward strand.
AAAATTTGTTTCGGCTGTTGTTATGACTGCTGTTATTTTATCGTTATTATCAATGTCTGCCTGCGATGACCAAAAAACGCCTGAAAGCACTGTTTCCGTGACGGAAAGCACCATACAATCATCTGTAGTCGTTTCTGTGCCGCAGGAAAGCTCCCAGATAAGCTGGGAAGAAAGCAAAACGGCTGAAAATGCCATCACTTCCGAACAAATGGATGAAATGACTTCATCTGTCTCTAACTGTCAGTATATGCCGCAGTTTGCTTCGCAAGGCTCCACTTTCAGTGCAAAGTCTGTTGCAAACGGAAAGACTATTACTCTCATTGCAGATGACATGAATTTATCATATACACAACTTGTTGCGGAACAGTTCAAGGTCGCCGCAGAAGCCGCCGGATTTGAAAAAGCCATTACTGCAAAAACGGATGGCTCCGAAAGCTCCATCAACACTGCTCTCAACAATGCCGTGAATGACAAGTCCGATATTATCATCATGTTCGGTGACATAAATAAAGACAAGTTTTCTACAAATATCGAATATGCTCAGGCTAACGGTATCGAAGTTATCTCAGCCGGCAGTATCAATTCAGGTAAAAATGACCATTTTACCGATCATACCATGCCTGTCGATTATGTCAGCATAGGAAAATATCTTGCTGACTGGACTATAATCAAAACGGAGGGTAAGCCAAATGTACTTGCCGTAAACTGCACTGATTCCGCCCTTTCAAATACAATTGCAAGCGGTTTTAAGGACGAGTTTGAAAAGTATATCTCAGGCGTGACGGGCTACTGTACGGGTGTCAATGCCCTGATCGGAGAAAACGGCGACAAGCTGACCGCCAAAATAAAAGAAGTCCTTCTTAAAGACAAAAAACTTAATTATATCGTTGTATTTGATGACAGAATGATCGACAGTGCATTGAGTGCCGTTGAACTTGCCGGTGTGAAAATCCCCGTTATATCTACAGGCGGCTCTGATGAGGCTTTCGATTTCGCAAGATACGGCAAAATTGAAATGCTTATTGCCCAAAGCTATGAATGGACGGCTTACGGCATGGTGGATTATGCCATGCGTATTCTCGGAAACGTCACGATTCCCGATGAACAGTATGTTCCTTTCAGAATACTCACTCAGGAAGTTATTTCTAATGCCATTGACAATTTCGGCGGTCTCGGAGGTAATTTTAACCGTATCTGCTTCGGCTCTCACTTTGAATACGGCTATAACTCCCTCTGGCAAGTATAAAATATAGAGAGTTTACGCTTTTTAATGTTGGTGATCTTTGACAGGTAACTTTATGTTACCTGTTATTTTTTTGCCTTTTTTTACAAAATTTAAACTCTTTTTTAAAAATTCGACCTGTCGGGGTTGAATTTTTTTGTTTTTGGATGAATGGGTGAAAGGAGGTTTTGAACATCAATCGAAAAAATCTTACTGCGAAAGAAAAACTGTTCTGCGTGTTATTTGCACAAAACGGCAGTGCTGAGAGATCTGCAAGGTTTGCAGGTTATTCCTCTCCTCAAAAAGACGGTTTTGTTTTGCTGTCTCGTGAGGATATAGGAAATTATATCGATTCTATCTGTAATCAAAATTTACAGTATCTTTCAAAACAGGTCATTGCCGGATATGAAAGACTTGCTTTCGGAAGTATTGCCGATGCCGTGAAACTCATATTTTCAGAAAGCCCTGATGAACTCGGTGAATGTGATCTTTTCAATGTTTCCGAAATAAAGCACCTGAAAAACGGCTCTGTTGAGATCAAATTCTTTGACCGTATGAAAGCCCTTGAAAAACTTGAAACTCTCGGTACTCCAAATCAATCGGCTGTTTCGGGCTTTGTTAACGCCATAACTGAGGGCTTTAAAAATTCGGGGGGTGGTAGCAATGTCAAATGAATTTTGTGCCTTTTTCTTCTAAACAGCTTGAAGTTTTAAGCTGGTGGTTACCGTCAAGGTCAACTTCCAAATGTGACGGCATTATCTGTGACGGGGCTGTCAGAAGCGGAAAGACACTTTGTATGAGCATCTCTTTTATTGTATGGGCAATGCTCTCTTTCGATAACAGTTTTTTTGCAATATGCGGAAAGACCATAAGATCTGCAAGAAGAAATGTTGTTGTACCTCTGTTAAACGTGCTGCGTGACATGGGATTTCAGGTAAATGAAAAAATATCTTTGAATTACTTTGAGGTGCATGACAAAAACAAAGAAAATACTTTTTATCTCTTTGGCGGGCGTGATGAAAGCTCCGCTGCTCTCATTCAGGGCGTTACACTTTCAGGTATCCTCTTTGATGAAGTTGCACTTATGCCACGTTCGTTTGTCGATCAGGCTATCGCAAGATGTTCTGTCAGCAATTCAAAACTTTGGTTCAACTGCAATCCCGAACATCCAAAACATTGGTTTTACCTTGATTGGATAAAAAAAACCGAAGAAAAAAATATGCTGTATATGCAATTCACTATGGACGACAATCCCTCCCTTTCAAAAACGATCCGTGAACGCTATAAAAACCTGTATTCAGGCAAATTCTATGAGCGTTTCATACTCGGTCGGTGGGTGGCGACAGACGGGCTTATTTATGACTTTATGTCCGAAAAAAATATGCTTTACGATGTGCCTCACGGTGAGTTTACCGAATTTGCCGTTTCATGCGACTACGGTACTGTGAATCCCGCCTCTTTCGGATTATGGGGACTTCTTGGTGATACTTGGTACAGAATTGATGAATATTACTACAATTCACGCCTTGAAGGTTCTTCTCGGACTGACGAGGAACATTACGATGCCCTTTGTGAACTCATCGGTGACAGGAATATCTCAACTGTTGTTGTAGACCCGTCTGCCGCAAGCTTTATCGAAGTCATTCGCAGACATGGCAGGTTTAATGTCAAACCTGCAAAAAACAATGTTCTTGACGGTATCCGTCAGACAAGTACTGCCCTTAAAAACGGCAAAATTAAAATCTGTAAAAACTGTCGTGACAGTATCAATGAATTCGGACTTTACCGCTGGAAAAACGGCGGAAAGGATTCTCCCGTGAAAGAAAACGATCACGCTATGGACGATATACGTTACTTTGTCACTACCGTTGTCAATGAAGAAATCGATGATTTTTTTGCATTCGCTTCAGACAGATAAAATTTTTTGGAGGTGATATATATTGGCTCTCTTCAACTTCCTCGGCAGAAAAAAAACCGATACAGATATTCAGACTTTTTCTGCCGATGGTTTCAATTCGGATATTTCTGTCATGTACGGTGATCCCGTGTGTGAAAGAAATCTCTATAAAACTCTTAAAAACACCGTTCCGGTCATCGATGCCGCTATTTACAAGATCATCCGTCTGATGGGTGATTTCAATATCAAAACGGATTCCGATGAACTTGACCGTGACATAAAAAAATTTCTTCAAAATGTCCGTGTAAATGCCTGTGAAACGGGTATCAACAGTTTCCTTTCCTGCTATCTTGAACAAATGCTCGTTTACGGTACTGCCGTGGGCGAAATAGTCCTTGACAGAAAACACAAACATATTTCCGCTCTTTACAATGCTTCCCTTGATGATGTACAGATAGTTTCAGACGGCAATCCCCTTGATATAAAAATCTGCACCGTCAATTCCGACAGCTCTCTCTCTCCCGTGAAATACCCGTCACTTGTACTGTGCAGTGCCATTATGCCTGAACCTGCACATATCTACGGTACATCCGTTTTAAAAGGCTTGCCTTTTATCGGTGAAGTTCTCATGAAAATATTCAATGCCGTCGGCACAAACTGGGACAGAGTGGGAAATATACGTTTTGCGGTCTCCTACAAGCCAAATGACAATGAACGCTCATTTTCAAAGGAACGTGCAAAAATAATTGCGGACGAGTGGAGCAAGGCTATGAAAAGCTCTGCTCCAAAAGACTTCATAACTGTCGGTGATGTCAGCATTAAAGTCATAGGTGCTGACAATCAGATACCCGACAGCAATATCCCTGTCCGTCAGCTTCTGGAACAGATAGTTGCAAAACTCTCTATACCGCCGTTTTTACTGGGCTTTTCATGGTCGTCTACAGAGAGAATGTCCGCACAACAAGCCGACATTCTTACAAGTGAACTTGAATATTACAGACGTATCCTTGATTCCACTATCCGTAAAATATGCGATATGTATTTCAGGCTCAACGGCATTAAAACCAATTTTGAGATAATCTGGGACAACATCAACTTACAAGATGAAGTGGAACTTGCCCGTGCAAGACTTCTCAATGCACAGGCTCAAAAATTGGAAAACACTTTAAGAAAGGACTGATATTTTGAATAAAAACGATATTCGTGAAGGGGAACTTGCACTCATCAACAGGCATACAAGAACCCCTCTTACCGAAAATGATGTTTACGCATTTTCAGTGATACTCTGCGACAACGACATTGACCGTGATCTTGAACGCTTTTCCGATAATGCCCTTGATGAACTTGCAAAACTCTTTGACGGAGTGACGGGCATTACAGACCATAACCCTAAATCCGACAATCAGACTGCAAGAATATTTTCATGTAAGTCTGAATTTGTACCCGATAAGTTCACCTCTGACGGCAAGCCTTATAAACGTCTTTTTGCCCGTGCATATGTGCCGAGTTCTCAGGCTGACTTCATACGCTCCATTGAAAGCGGCATTAAAAAAGAAGTCAGTATCGGCTGTTCCGTCAAAAGACGTATATGCTCAATATGCGGCAGGGATATTTCGCTTTGTCCACATACAAAAGGCAAATACTATGAAGATCAACTCTGCTTTGTCACTCTCGACAAGCCTACAGATGCATATGAATGGTCATTCGTCGCTGTGCCTGCACAGAAAAATGCAGGCGTTATCAAAAATTTTGACTTGAAAGGAAATGATGAAATGAATGTCGAAAAACGTCTTTTCAGCGGTGAAGAACAGACCTTCTCCGCTGAAGAAGTGAGGGAACTTGCTGAAACTTTCCGTTCCCTCAAACAGAAAGCCGCTGACGGTGAAGTTTACCGTAACAGCCTTGTCAGAGAGATAAAAACTCTTTCAGCTTTTGCACTCCCCGATATGAGTGCCGATACTCTCGACTGCATGACAAAAAATCTCTCTGTCGTTCAGCTTAATGAACTTATCAAATCTCTTGAAACAAAAACCGCTGACGTTCTTCCTACAGAACCTCAACTCGCCAAAAACGGCAATTCCCGCACTTCCAACAACACTATCTATAAAAACATTTAAGGAGGATATTTTAACATGACTGTATCTTTTGACGGCTATAATGCCAATACTGTAACTTTTGAAGCAGCAAGCGGTGTAACTGTCGGTTTGCCCGTAATGATCTCCGCAAACGGCAAAGTTTCAAATGCGACTTCCGCTTTTTGCGGTGTCTGCAAGTCCCTTAAAAACGGCTATGCCGCTGTACAGCTTGACGGCTATGTAAGACTTCCCTATACGGGTTCCATCGCTGTCGGATATAAACAGCTTGTCGTTGATGACGGCGAAATAAAAGTTGACACCACCAACGGCAGAGAACATCTTGTCATAGATGTAGATTCAACAACAAATACCGCAGGTATTATTCTTTAAAAGGAGGATTTTTTAACTATGGCTTTCTATGATTCTATCAAACTTGAAAAAGGTATGTATGCAAACGGTAAATCACTTACCAAAACCCTGGAGGAACTCGATCCCTCCGAAAACTACAGGAATACCGATATGGAAGGCTTGGACGCTTTCCAGAGACAGCTTAAAAGATATGATATAAAAGTCGGCGGTGCTTACTCCGATGACGTGCAGAAATTCTTTCAGTCTGCCAATTCCGCTGTACTCTTCCCCGAATACATTGCCCGTGCCGTCAAGCAGGGCATGAAAAATGCCGATGTCCTTTCAGACATCGTGGCTGCAAAAACCAAAATTAACGGCATGGATTACCGTTCGGTTACATCTTCGCCTGTCGGTGAAAACAACAGTATCGTTGCAGAAAGTGCCGAACTTCCTCAGACGGAAATAAAAACAAATCCCAATCTTGTTACACTTACAAAGCGTGGCAGAATGCTGACGGCTTCCTATGAGGCTCTCAAATATCAGCGTTTGGACATTTTCACTGTAACACTTCGTCAGATCGGTGCATATATAGCAAGAGAACAGCTTTCCGATGCAGTGAATGTCCTCGTCAACGGTGACGGCGGCAACAATGCCGCTGAAGTCATTACAGAAAGCGGTACTTTCTCTTATGACTCTTTGCTCAAACTCTGGGCAGGTCTTGCACCCTACGAACTCAATACTATAATCGCTCCGCCTGCCCTCATTCAGCAGATATTGGCATTCTCCGAAATGAGAGATTCAAATGCCGGTCTTGATTTTCACGGTACGGGCAAAATGCTTACTCCTCTCGGTGCAAAGCTGATCTGTGCTCCCACTTTGGCAAGCAATAAGATCATCGGTCTTGATAAGAACTGTGCATTGGAAATGATACAGTCCGGCGGCATCGTAATAGACTCCGACAAGCTCATTGACAGACAGCTCGGTCGTACCGCTATAAGCTGTACGACAGGTTTCTCAAAGATATTCACTGATGCTGCAAAAGTCCTTTCACTTTAATGGAGGTGTGACGGTTGAATATCGAAAATATCATTTCTGTATTCAGCCGTCTTTCAGGCTCCGATGAGGAAACTTCTGTAAACTTCCGCTTCATGTGCGAAAATGCAAAAGACTATATCCTTTCACACCTGAAGCCGAAATCCGATATGGCAAGCTGCTGCGGCAAACTTGAATTTGCGGCAGCAGCCCTTGCCTATTACAGATATATTCTTTGGTCGGTCGCTGAAAGCGGCGGTGATATTACCGTAGGAGATGTTTCCGTTAAGTCATCTTCCGCTGTCCTTGCAAATGCTCAAAAAATTTGTGAACAGGCTTTTGCAGATATTTCTGATGTCTTTGACAACGGCTGTTTTGTATTCGGGGTGATGTGACGTGGACAGACTTCAAAAAGCTATACGAAAACTCGGTATACCTGTTTCCGTCACCGTCTCCGATGAAACAAGAACAGGTCTTGCCGTGATATATCCCGAAAAGTCGGGCAGGCTCTCTCACACTTCCGAAGGACATTCCGACAGCGGTAAATTCATGCTTTTTTCCGAAACATCATTTCTTGAAAACGCAAATTACGGTGACATCATTTCTGACGGTACAAACCAATATATGCTCCTTTGGGCAAATACATATTCATGCAAATGCGGTTCTTATGCCAAAGCCTGCATGAAAATCTTTACGAATGGGAGTGTTGTTTCTTAATGAACAGCTTTATTGATGAAATTTATACGCTTGCCGAAAATGACAGCCTTTTTGAAAACTGCAAACTCATGAAAGCAAATGACTTTGAAAAATTTGCCTTTCCCGTAAATAAGCCTGTTGTTTCATTCGGCTCCGAAAAATACGACAGAATGAATTTTCTTCTGGGTTATGACATAGTGGAATCGGCTGATGAAAAAGCTGTTATCAATGTCGTGACCGATGAGAAACAGGGCGGTGCATTCTGCGAGGAACTTGCAAAAAATATCTGTATCAGGCTCATCGAACTTGACGAGGGAAAAAATATCATTTCCGTTGCCGTTGACAGATGTGTCTTTGACAAGAATATTTTTGCTTACAAGATAAAAATAACCTTCGGCTTGCGTGAAACGATCATAAAAATGGGGGAGGAGTGATATTTTGGAGGAATTAAAGACCGTTTGCGGACGTGATGTCCGTATCTTCATCAATGGCAGACAGCTTTTGCAGGCTGAAAATGCGGAAGTTCGTGAAGTTATGCACATCCACAAAATACGCACCTGCTTTTCAAACAGCGATTTTGCTCACATAAAAGGCAAGTCCGAATATAAAGCGATATTTTCAAATCTCATATTCATTCAGCCCTTTGAAAACTGCAATTTCCATGACCTTGAAAATTTCACTGTCGGCATTGAATTTGACGATACAAAGATAACTCTTTCAAACTGCCTTTGGAATGACTTTGCTTTGACGGCGGATAAAGAAAAATTCCGTGAACATATCACTCTTACCGCTCTGGATATGGAGGTGGAAAATATCAATGGAGAATGAAAATTTCAGTGACGAATTGTCCGTTTTGACGGATATTTCCGATATGATTGAATATGATATGCTCCGATATGACAAGACTATCTCAGTAGAGGAGGAATCCTATGACACCTGACGGTAAAATGAGCTATAAGAATTTTATTTTCCCCGTGAATCCCTATGTAATACACATTTCACACGCTAAAAAATCTGTTGAGCATAAAATTCCACTTGCACAGAATATTGTTTGCGACTTGGGAGAAAATGCCCGTATAATCACGGGTGAAGGTGAATTTTTCGGTACGAACTGCATGAATGACTTTGACAGACTTGAAAGTATCTTTCACTCGAAAGGCGGCGGAATGTTATACATTCCGTCACAAAAGCCTGTTTACGCTGTATTTGACAAGCTGGAGCTTATTGCACAGGATACCGAAAATGTCGTGAAATATACATTCCGTTTCATTGAGAGTTTTGACAGGAATAAAAACAATGTTTCGGAAACGTGCATTTCAGACGGCATCAAATGCCTGTGGGATCACTCGTATGAACACGGCATTGACATAGAAAGGCTTGTAAAAGCAAATCCCGATATACTTCGTCCCGATATTCCGATACCTCACGGAAAGGCTGTGAAATTATGCTGAGATACATTTTAAAAGATATTTACGGAAATGAAACGGCTTTGAAAAAGCCTCTTAAAGTCAGTTTTGTATCGTCTGAAGATGCACCTGCCGACAGGCTTACAGCGGCTTTTGCAGTAAAGGAAGTTTTTCAGCCGCTTATGTCCGTTGAAGTCCTCGACAGAACGGAACGTATATTTTTCGGTTACGTTGATACTCAAACAGATGAACAGACCGTCAACGGAATTATCCTGACCGTTTCGGCAAGAAGTCTTGCTTGTGTCCTGCTGGATAACGAGGCTTTACCGCAAACTTATTGTATGATTTCCATGCGTGACCTGATGGAAAGACATTTTGCACCTCTGGGTCTCACGCATTTCAAAGGCACAAATAAAACTTTTGATGATGAATTTATCGTGTCAAAGGGCATGAGTGAATGGGCGGTATTGTCGGAGTTCTGTAAAAAATTTACAGGAACTTCACCGAAGATCGATCGTAACGGCGTTATTGACATTTCGGGTGAAAGTGACGGCAAAGCCGTTTATATATCGTCAGACCGCTGTATTTCCAAAAAACATACGCTTAAAAGACATCTTCTCATATCGGATATAATGGTGAGGGCGGAAACGTCAAACGGCTATGTCATGCCGTTTGAAGATGATTTTGCAAACTCTCTCGGCATTAAAAAAAGACGTTATCTGAATGCTGCCGACAGTAAAAATCTTTCTCCGCTGAGTGCGGTCAGGATTCTTGAAAATGCCGATAATCACTATGAACAAGTTTTTCTGAATGTATCGGGTTGTGTGATATGTACAGTCGGTACTGAGTTGATCTTGGATAACGAGGATAAGAAATATATCATTAAAGAAATACAGTATTCTCTGAGTGACAGGGGAGAACATACAGGAATTTATGCAGAGGTGAAGTATATTTGAAAATATCAAGAAACATATCGAATAAAAATAAAAATCTGACCTGCATTACAGGCAAGGTCGTTTCAAGTGCCGACAGGAGAATTGCTGCCGCATCTTCGGACGGTACGGCACAATTTTCTGTCGTTGCACCCAAAGGTATAGACTATGTACCGCAAATGAATGATGATTCCGTTGTGATAGCATCCGAAAATGAAAGACTTTGCATTGGAGTCAGACGTTCCGACAATCCCTATGAGATACAAACAGGAGAACTTGCTTTGTATTCACAGGGCGGTGCTTATATCATATTGAAAAATGACGGCACTGTTGTAATCAACGGTCATGTCTTTGGAACGGGGGAATGAACATGGATACAGCTTTGAATATAACGGGAGATATATCCCGTGATACCGTTTCGGGCAGCGATGAGATACAGCAGAGATTATATATACTTCTTTCCGCAAGGTATGGAAAATTCATATATGACCGTGAACTTGGCAGTGATATATTTTCAGTTGACATATCACAGCCCGATTGTACGGATATAATAGAATCCCATGCAAGAAAGGCACTCTCGGATATGCCGAATGCAGAGATAGTCGGAGTAGTTGCGGATAACGGTAATATCTGCATAGGCGTTGAAGCGGACGGAGAAATTTATGAGATAACTTTAAGACAATAGGAGGATATTTATGGCATACACATATAATGAAATTCTTGCAAGAATGAATGACAGATTTGAAGATGCTGCGGGTTTCGCACCTGACAGGGCAAGCGATATCGAAATAAGACTGAAACTGCTTGCAGGGGAGATATACTCTCTTTGCACTGAGATAGACGGCATTAAAAAACAGATGTTCCCCAATACCGCAACAGGTGAATATCTTGATCGCCATGCAAGTCAGAGAGGTCTTTCACGCATCAAGGGCAATAAAGCCACAGGATTTGTCGTGTTCAGACTTGATACCCCTCTTGACCATGATATTACGATACCTCGTGGAACGGTCTGTTCAAATGCGGACGGTTCATTGAGATATGTAACTGTCAATGACGACACTATCCCCCGTGAAAGCTCATATAAACTCATTGTATGCGAGGCAGTTGACAGCGGTGAAAGATATAATGTCGGTCGTGGGATCGTCGGTGTTATCATGACATATTTTTCGGTAGGATTGAGTATCACGAATTCGACCTCTTTTATAGGCGGCAGCGATGATGAAAGTGATGAAGAACTGCGTAAGAGAATTGCAGACAGCTATCTGAATACACCAAATGGTGCAAATGAGGCTTATTACATAAATTTGGCAAAGTCCGTTGACGGCATAAATTCGGCAACGGTAACAAGTTCTGCCGCAGGCAGTATAACTGTTTGTGTGGGAGGTGAAGGCGATGTTCCGTCAAATGATGAGTATCAGAATGCCAATGACGTTCTTAGTGCAGGCAGACCTTTGGGTATAAATCTGACTGTGACAAGACCTGAACTTGTGACGGTGAACGTCACGGCTGAGATAGATGTCAAAGACGGCTTCACGGCAAACGAAGCTATTTCAAATGCTACTGTAAGCATGACAAACTTTTTCAATAAACTTTCGGTCGGTGAAGGTGTAAAATTGGCGGCACTCGGCAAGGCTCTGTATGAAGCTGACGGTGTAGATAATTACACACTTGTCGGCATGACGGACACGACTGTATCAAAAAGTCAGCTTGCAAAACTCGGTACTGTAAGCATTACCGCACCGAATGCTTAAAGGAGGTTTGTCATGTCTGAATTTCAGAGAATGAGCGATATACTTTCAGCAACGGGATTATATAATGCTGAAAGAAACAGCCTTTTATTTGCAGAACTGAAAGCCTATGCAGAGGGCTTGGACATGGTTTTTGACGAACTTGAGGAGATGTTGAGAGAGTGCTTTGTTGAAACGGCGGAGAGTTACGGATTGACCATGCGTGAAACGTGGTTAAAGAGATACAATCCCGACAGGACGCTTGAAACAAGACGTAATGCAATAAAGTCCGCCCTGTCGGTAAGTCAGAGCGACTACACATACAGCGGTATGCGAAAGATATGTGACAGCTTCAATTTACACGGCGATTTCAATGCTTATACATCACCTATGAAAGTTACGTTTACCTGTACGGACACTCTCACCAACACTCAAAAAACCGTGCTTGCAGATCAGATGAAGAAATTCATGCCTTGTTGGTTAGAATTTGAATTTATCTGCAATTAAAAAATTTTCCCCGAAATGCCGTTCAAAAACATTTCGGGGATTTTATTAAGAAACGAACTGTTTTTTTTACAGTTCGTCTTTTTTTATTCATTATGAATTATGCATTATGAATTATGAATTGTTAAAGTTTAGTGTCGTCCTGAGTGCCGATAGTTTTGCTGCCGTTGAGGTTGACGATGAAATCCTGATAATCTTCCTGAGTATATTTAACGATCTTGCTTTTGAAAGCGGATATTTTTTCGGCAGGGGAGAGGGAAATATAATCAATTCCGCCGCCGAATAAATTATCAGCTTCGGTGGTAGCCTTGACGTAGAAAGCCATGTGTCTGAGCCATGAATCTTTGGGAGATGTGAGCATTTTATAAGAGGTGATGGCAACTACCATAGCACTTATCGCAACGCAGGTGAAATCCAGATATACGGAGATGTTGTATTCGAATTGATAGAGTTTAAGGGCATTAAGGAGAGTGTTGACAAATGCAAGGATAAGCAGACTTCTCTCCCAGAAAAAATATTTTCTTTTTTGAGCCTGTTTTTGTTTGTGAGTATCTCTTAATGTTTGTATGAGAATATCCATGAACTTTACATCTTCGGTTTTTTTGGTACCGGCTTCTTCGCAAAGCTCCAACCAGCTTTCCCTGTAATAGATTTCCTTCATGTTATCGGACTTATAAGCTGATTTAAGTTCGCCTGACAGGTCTGCTTCATAATCTTCATCGGATTCAGCGGTGACGTTCTGAGTTCCGTCCGAATGGATGTTTATGTTGATATTCTGATTTTTTTCGGTATTGATGTTTATATCCTGCTGTTCTTCATTTTTTTCGGGAGCGGGTTCTTCAGGCTGTTTTTCGGTCTCTTTAATATCCTGTTTGCTGTCGGTATTTTCTCGGCGGTTCTTGACACTCATAAGATCGACTTCCTTTTCTTGATATATTTTAATAGAATTGTAACACAAATCACATAGGCTTTCAACTTTTTTCTTGAAAAATTTAAATGTTGGATTAAAGAATTGTTCCCGAAATCGTTTCAATTTATCTATGGAATATTTTTGTAAGTATGTTATAATCTAATCAACAAAGACAAACAAACATTTTGACAGACATTTAAAGGAGGTCATCTCTATGAAAAAAAGAAGTATAGCCATAGCATTGGCAGTATTGATGATAACGGCAGCGGCAGGCTGCGATCAGGCAGTTACACAGGTCTCTCAGGGTGAAGTATCCATTGTCAGTACGGGACTTGAAAGCACAGATAAAAATGAAAAAACCATTGATGAAGTGCTTGAAGATATAGGACAGAGTACCGACAACGAAAATGTACAGAGTGCCGACAATGAAAAGTCATCTTCAAATGCACAGGCTGTCACGACAGGAAGTATTGTTGAAACGGCTGATTTGTTCAGTGATCGTGATTTGGAGCAAAACCCCGATTTGTCGGGTGCAGAGCAACTGACCGTTTCTGACGGTCAGACACTCAATATCACTCAGGAAGGTACTTATGTAATAAGCGGCTCTGCAAGCAACTGCACTGTAAAAGTAGATGCAGGCAAGGAAAGCAAAGTGCAGATAATTCTTGACGGTGTGAGTATAACAAATGAAAATTTCCCTGCAATATACGTCGTATCGGCAGACAAGTGTTTTGTAACGCTGAAAGGTGAAAATTCCCTTTCCGTGACGGGCGAGTTCAAAGCCGATGGAAATACCAATACAGATGCTGTTATTTTCTCAAAAGACGACCTTGTATTCAACGGTACGGGCAGCCTTACGATAAATTCAAGTGCAAACGGCATTTCATGCAAAGATGATCTGAAATTCACGGGCGGCACATACGATATTACAAGCGTGAAAGACAGCGTTGAAGCAAAAGACAGTATCTCGATATATAGCGGAACTTTCAAGATAAACTCGTCAAAGGACGCTTTCCACAGTGAAGATGATGAAGATGATACAAAAGGTACGATATATATTGCAGACGGCACTTTTGACATCACGGCAAAAAGTGACAGTATACAAGGTACAAGTGCAGTACAGATAGACGGCGGCAAGTTTACGATCAATTCCTCTGAGGGTATCGAAGCAACATATGTGCAGATAAACGGCGGTACTATAAGTATAGATGCAAGTGATGACGGTATAAACGCCTCAAAGAAAAGCAGTTTGTACACAACACCGACTATTGAAGTAAACGGCGGTGAACTCACGATAGTGATGGGTGCAGGCGATACAGACGGCTTGGACGCAAACGGTGATATAATCGTGAATGGCGGAAAGATAGACGTAACTGCACAGATGTCCTCATTTGACTATGACGGCAAGGCGGAATTTAACGGCGGTACAATAATCGTAAACGGCGAGGAAGTTGACGAGATACCGCAATCAATGATGCCGGGCGGTTTTGGCGGAATGGGCGGCAGAGGCGGAATGAGATTTAACGGACAAATGCCCGATGGTGAAGAACCTCCTGAAGTGCCTGACGGAGAAAGACCGAGTTTCATGCCTGACGGCGAAATGCCGTCCATGCCCGAAGGCGAACAGCCTGATTTTTCAAAATTCAAGGAAAAGAGATCTGAGAATGTCAGCTCAGACAGCGAAACTTGATATATTTAATGACATAAAAACCCTCCCGAAATGCCTTTAAAAAGCGTTTCGGGAGGGTTTGTCATGGTCATTTTACGGTGAGAGTAAAGAATTTTTTAACAACATTTCCTGTTTTGTCGTCCTTGACTTTTGAGCATATCTGGTATTGTGAACGTCTGGCGGGCTTGATCTCGGCAGATGTCTCTTCACTCAAAGTTTGACACCATGTCCACTTTTTGTCGGTAGTTTTTTTGTATACCACTGCATAGAGATAATGTCCAGAACCGCCTTCGGCAGATGAGGTGAGAGTGACTGTCTCGCCGAAGTTTATTTCTTTTGCAGAGATGGCGGAGTTGTTGACGAGTTCGGGCATACTGTCCTTGATAAAGAACGGTATAGACATAATGCCTGTAAAATTGCCCTTGAAGGTCAACAGAGCGGAAGCCTTGCCGGGCAAGGTGTTGTTTTCATATTCAATATCGTAATCCTTGCCTTCCTCAAGAGTATTTTCACCGAATCTCACGACTATCTTCATGGTCTTGGGCTGACCGTCATATAAAAATACGGTGCTGTCGGCAAAATAGGAAAGTGTTCTTGCCTGAACGGGTTCTATTTCAAATGTGTATACATGTGAGCCTGTATATTCCCCCAAGCCCGTAATATAGACATGAGCCGTACCGACATTGATGTTGTCGAGTATCTCCATACGGTAATCTTCGCCCTGTACAAGCGTTTTACCGTTGATATTCAGTGCAAAAGGCGGTTTTATAGGCTTGCCCGTGTAGGTGTAGGATTTTTCCATAATATATAGTACTCCTTTTCAAGAATTTGTCAGGCTAATTCATTCATCAAAGTTTCAAGTGTTTTTCCGACTGTGATCATATCGGTGACATCAAAGACTTCATATTGTTTTCTGTATTCATCAAGAAAACTTTGTTCATTGTCATAAATGATTTCTTTTCCGTACCATGATTTGCTTGACTGCGGCGTTAATTCCAGATATACAGCCTTGTTTTCAGCCGAAAAGGTCAAGACAGTATGATATTTATTTTTCGTCAAGTCATGCAAAGTCCACATTTTATTTGGAATATCATATTCATCAAGAATGGATTTCATCAGCAGTGCAATATCATTGCAAGTGCCGATTTTTTCTCTCATGGTATCATTCGGATTTTGAATATGGTAAACCATTGACAGCAAATCAAAAAATTCCCTGTCAACGTCAGGTTTATATTTTTTGCCGTTCAGAAAGAAACCGTATTCATAACCATTATCAAGCAATTCTTTTTTCAGCAGACCGCATATTTCACTGATAAGCATTTTTATTTCCCTCACAAAGATTCCAGTGCAATTTCCATCATGTTATTAAAAGTTTTCTCTCTTTCATCGGAAGTACAGCTTTCACCCGTCAATGGACAGTCTGAAATTGTGCAGATACAAAGGGCATTTTTGCCAAGTCTTGCGGCATTGAGATAAAGTGCCGCACACTCCATTTCAGTTGCAAGGATACCCAATTTTCTCCAATCGGCAAGGTTATCTGTATCGTTATAGAAAATATCCGTTGTGTAGACAGAGCCGACATATACTTTTTTATTAAGTCTTTGAGCAGTTTCAAAGGCTTTTTTAAGGAGTTCAAAACTTGCAGTGGGAGCGATATTTCCCGAAAGTCCATACTGTGCGGCAAAATTGGAGTTCGTGCAGGCGGACATTGCAATAACTATATCACGCAAGCCCAATTTATCACTTATTGCCCCTGCTGTGCCGATTCTGATTATATTTTCAACGTCAAAGAACTTGAAAAGTTCATATGAGTAAATTGCCATAGAAGGCATACCCATGCCGCTTGCCATGACGGAAACGGGCTTATTTTTATAAGTTCCCGTATAGCCAAGCATACCTCTTACATCATTCACCAAAACTGCATTTTCAAGATATTTTTCAGCTATGTACTTAGCCCTTAACGGATCGCCGGGCATGAGAACGGTTTTGGCAAAATCGCCTTTTTCGGCTTTTATATGCGGAGTAGCCATAATTCAATTAGCAATTAGCAATTTACAATGTACAATGTACAATGTGCAATGTACAATGTGCAATGTGCAATGTGCAATGTACAATGTGCAATGTGCAATGTACAATGTGCAATGTGCAATGTGCAATGTACAATTACTGATTGCTATCTCCTTTCTTGTCATTATGTTGATTTCGGTAATTCAATTATGAATTGAATTTAGTATCCTAATTCTTCATTTACGAGAATGACTTTAATTCTGTCTTTGTGACGTTGCTGTGCAGTAACGACATAATTGCAGCATATCCTGTCGGGACTTTTGCAGCCTTCGCCTATGAGACTATCGGGTTTGTCGGTAGCAATACATTTTCCGTTTACGGCACAAGGTGTTTTGCAGTTAAGTCTTTTTGTATTGAGGGGAGCAGCAACGGTTTTCAGTCTTGCAACGGCGGCATTCATATCGGGAACTATTTTATTTACGCCTGCAATGACGATAACGCTTTCGGGACCGTACACGATAGCCGCAACTCTGTTTGAATTGCCGTCAACATTGTAAAGCAAGCCGTTTTCGGTAATGGCATTTGCACTTGTGAAGAATACATCTGCGGAAAAAGTCTTTCTGTAAATATCCTTTACTTGTTCGGGGGTAATGCCGGGAGCTTTTCTGTCGAGATAATTATAATCGCCGTTTGAGAGAAGGGCAGGTATGCCACATTCGCTGAGAGTGACAGAACCGCCGTGTGTAACGGTATCACCTTTTTTAATAAGAGTTTTAACGAGGTCGATAACGTCCTCTTTTTTCTCCACGAAATATGCTTGCATATTATTTTTGCGGAGGGCGGTCATGGTTTTTTCAATGATTTCGTTCATGGTAAAAAACTTCCTTTCAAGTGAATATATTTATATTTTGTGAGCCAAAATAGTATCATAAAAAATAAAATGTGAGGTAAAGAGTTATGAACAGTGCAAACAATGAGCTTTTGTCGGGGATATACAAGCTGTCAAAGACAGGCATGGAAGCAGTTGAAACGGTCTTGCCGAAGGTAGAGCAGGGGGCATTGAAGGAGGAGTTGACGGAGCAGTACGGGGATTACTGCAAGGCGGCAAACGACAGCGAACAGGCACTTCTGCAAAACGGAGTTGTACCGAAGGATATAGGAGTCTTGCAGAAGGCGGGAATGTGGACATCTGTACAGATGCACACCATCAATGACACGAGTTCGGATCACATAGCCGAAATTATGATAACGGGTACGACAAAAGGCATTATCGACTTGACAAAGCATATAGGAACGTGCAAAAATGCCGACAAAGAGATAATCGACTATGCCAACGGCTTTATCTCAAAAGAGCAGAAACACATTGACAATCTGAAAGTCTTTCTTCAATGAGGGTGAGGAATAACTCCACTCTCCACTCTATATTTATTTTACTACAAAAAAGAAATTTTTACAATGAAAAAATTAAAGCCGGCAAAAATAATTGCCGACTTTTTTGTTTAAGATTCATTTTTGCGGTAGAGAATAAATTTTCTTGCAAAGAAATTCCACATATATACCAATACGGTGGAAAGGCACTTGCCAATGATATAGTACTTGTCAACGGGGATAAGTTGACCGAAAACGGCATTTCTGACAAGAAAGCCTGCCGATTGAAAGATATTGTGTTCGGCAAATGGAGCTATGATAAGTTCGGTAAGTCCAAGACCGATAATGCCTATAACGGCAAAGCCGATGAAATCAGCAGTACGGTTTTTGACTTTTGCCTTTGCGAAAACCCAGAATGTTGAGATAACATAGTTGGCTGTCAAGCCGAAGACAAATCCGAAAACAACCGCCCATGTTTCGGGCATTTCAAAGAGTTCCTTGCAGAGTATCGTAACAAGCATATCGACAACAGTAGCTATACCGCCTACAAAGATACTGCGAAAAAATTGAATGGCGGTGTTGCTTGTTTCACGGATAAAGATTTTTTCAAACAGTTGTTTCATAAACCGTCCTCCGTTATGCATTCCTGTATTTGTCGTAATATTTGACATACATGAGAAAGGTTATGAGTGCAAGTACCGCAAATACTGCAGTACATACATAGAAGTCTTTGAAAACTCCTGTGAAGTAGCCGACAAAGAGATTGTAAAGTGAACGGGTAGCTATATTTATCTTTGGTATGATATTTGAGGCAAGGACTACAGACGGAAGAACTGCAGAAGCAAGAGCAGCACCTGTCAGACCGTAACAGAGATATTTATAGCGTCTGTGTTTGTACTTGTTCGTGAAGAAGATAACGGCAGATATGCCGAGAGTGAGGGCTATAAGAATGCCTATAGTGATATTGATGGCATTATTGAGGTCATCTATATACTTTCCGATCAAAGAGAAGAAAGGTATGGCGATCTGATCGGCGTATATATTGGAAGCCTCATTGACGAAGTAGATGATATTTTCTTCTGTATCATCGGTGATCGTTATATTTTTGCTTTTTGCATATTCCTCAACAGCGGTATACAATTTTTGTTTGAATTGGGTTTTATCAATAATGTTGCTGTCACCTGAATAAAATGAATCGATATAAGTTTCGACTGCATTTTTCACATCGTAGTTGCTGGCAAAGGAGGCGGCAAATTCCGCTTCAAAGCCGCTGGCATATACGAGGTTGGTAAGACAGCTTTGCAGTTCATACCTGACCATGCTGTAATAGCCATTGTTGTCCATAGTGTTGAGCATATAGTCCTTTGAAAAGACGGTAAATCTCAGCACCATGCAGACAGACATCAAAAACAGCACGAATGACAGGAAGAATGACATCACCGAATACAAGAAAGGTTTTAATTTGGATTTTTTTCTGTGATGATGTCTGTGTTCATGCTCTTCCTGTTCGGATTCTTCATGAACTTCGGATTCAAGTTCCTTTTGATTTTCGGGCATGGTTTTATCAACTCCTGTCATCAACTGTTTTTGTCTATCATGGGACCTGAAACATATTTTGCATAGATAAAGGCTCGAAGGTTTGTAAGACCGAGCGTATCAAACGGATAGCAGGTATAGAGAATTATATTTTCCTCATTTTTATTGAGGTCATATGCCGAGCGATCTTCGCAGTCAGTGATCTTTGTACCTGTTATCTCGTATTTATAGTTGCCGTAATTGGTTCTTATTTTAATGATCTGACCTTCTTCCGCATATTTCAGACCATTGAAATAAGTATTGTTATGACCGGCTATCAGAACGGTTCTGCCGTATCCGGGAATGGCACTTCCGTTGTAGATACCGACACCATTGCCGAGAACATACCAACTGTCACCAAAATAAAGGTCTGCCCTGATCTGGCAGTCATCTATTATGAGTTCACCGAATTGATCCTCATAGGATGGGAAAGTGAAGCTTGAAATGCTGACGGTATCGGGTTTGTCGGAAGCCTTTGAAGCTTCGGAGGATTCCTCGACAGGTACGAATATATTTCTGTGAGTATGCTCAAAGGATTTCTCCCTGTCAGAGAAGAACATATTGCTCATAGATATATAGGAAGCTGACGAGGGCATTATTACCGCCGCACATATCAGATAGATGAGTACGCAAAAAACAATGGGAAGAATAATGAAATTCTTCCCATTTAATGAACCTTTTTTCTGGGATCGGCTTTTGTTCCTGGAGCCGCCGCTGCGACGGCTGTGATGATGGTGATGATGTTTGATCTCAGGCATCTTCACGTACAGCCGATTTTTTTCTTGTGACGAGGCAGACACCTGCTGCTGAAACAAGGAGTACACCTGTTCCTGCAACTGACATAACACCCGGAATGTTAAAGTCCATGCCTGTCACTTTGATGGGGTTGTCGCCGCCGTTATTGCCGCTGTTGCCGCCATTATTGCCGCTGTTGCTACCGTTATTGCCGCTGTTGCCGCCGTTATTGCCGCTGTTGCCGCCGTTATTGCCGTTCTGATTTCTGGGCTTATCATTGCTGCCGTTGCCGTTGTAGCCTACGTTTGAAGCGGAGAATACAGTCTTGCCGTCAGCATCCACGATAGTAACAGTTCTTGTAGCCTTGTCATAGAAAAGCTTGAGGTTGATAACACTTACGATGTCATTGCACTTAGCGATAAATTCATCGATCTGTGCATCGGTGAGAGAGTCATAGTTGACAGCACCGGTGTTTGTCAGAAAAGTCTTTGTTTCTTCGATCTTGCTGATGATCTCATTTGCTTGAGCGTCAGTGATCTCGATCGTATTGAAGTAATTTTCTGCCTGGTTGATGTAATTTGTCGGAAGTGTTTTCATATTTCCTTCCATATCAACAGTTGTGTTGAGTTCATCGAGAATCTTCTGTTCTGCTGTGTTGATACCTGCAGCAAAGACAGACATAGATGCTGCAGCGGCGACTGCTGCTGAAAGCAAGCCTATAGAAATGAACTTGAGTGTCCTTTTCATATACATTTCCTTTCTTACGAAATATTGTTTACGATCTCCTCACAGAGAAATCTAAACTTGAGATTATTATACTACCAATATTCGTATTTGTCAATCCAAACATTTATAATTTTACGGTAAAAAATGAGGAATTTTTTGGTATTTAATATAATACGGTTTATGATTGTAATATATTTTTATTCTTTATTTCTGCCAAGTTTTAGTCAAAAAGTTAAAAATTCAGGTCTTATATTGACACAGACTGGTTTTGTGTTTATAATGTTAGTGCTATAAAAATATAATGAAACAGGGGAGTTTGAATGGAAGAGAAAATTGAACAGCAGCTGCAGTCGCAGTCACAGCAGCTTCAGCAGCCTCAGGGCGAAAAAGAGATCGATCTCAGAGCCGTTTACGGCGTTATCAGAAAAAATCTGATACTGATAGTCATTGTTACTGTATTGTTCGGAATAGGAGCTTATCTGTACTCTTCTTTCTTCATTCCAAAACAGTATTCCGCCAGTGCCATGATCATTGTCAACAATAAGTCCACCGACAAGAGTGTTGTCAATGCGACGGAGATCAATGCTGCTCAGGATCTTGCGGAGGTCTACTCCATCATCATCAAGTCCGATACGGTTCTTCAGCAGGTAATTGATAATCTTCAGCTCAACATGAGCTATGAAGCACTTGACTCGAGAATAAGTGTTTCGGCTGTCAACTCCACTCAGGTCATGAAAATAACCATGACACATACGAATGCCGAATTTGCAAAAAAAGTTGTAGAGGAGGTCGTGGAAGTTGCACCGCCGATAATTGCGGATAAGGTCGAAGCGGGTTCGGTAAAAGTTATCAGTGCCGCTAAGATCAACAACAGCGGTAAACCTGTAAGTCCGAGTCTCAGAAGAAATGCCTTGATAGGTGCATTGGCAGGATTGGCACTTGTATTGTTGCTCGTGTTCCTCAAGGAAATGACAAACAATACCTTCAAGACCGAAGATGATATACTGAATACGCTGAATGTTCCGCTTATCGGAATCATTCCTGAAGTTGACGGAAAGGAGTTCAATCAGTCATGAGTAAAATCAAACACAGAAAACCGACTACCAAACAGCTTTTCAGTGTGGCAGACGAAAATGCACCTTTTTCCTATGTCGAAGCATATAAAATGCTCTGCACGAACCTTGAATTTATCACCGCTGCACAGGACTGCAAAAAGATCATGATCACATCTACCCTCGCCAACGAGGGCAAAACCAATGTTTCTGTCAATCTTGCCCTTACTCTCGCAGGCTATGACAAAAAAGTGTGCCTTGTAGAGTGCGATCTCCGCCGTCCCAGTGTACACAGATTCCTCAAAGCCAACAGAAATGATGAAGGTCTTACCAATGTCCTCAAAGGTGAAAAGACTGTTAACGAAGTTATAAGACACGTTGATGACACCACAATGGATATTCTTCTTTCGGGTTCTACTCCTCCTAACCCCTCAGAACTTCTTGCAAGTGCTAAGATGAAAAAACTCATAGATGAACTTGAAACTATGTACGACTATGTAATTTACGATACACCGCCTGTACTTCTTGTAACTGATGCAGCGGCTCTGGGTAAATACATGAACGGTGCTTTGCTCGTTGTAAAGCACAATGCAACTGAAAAAGGTCTTGTGCTGAAAGCAAAGGGCTATCTCGATTCTGCAGGCGTGAAGATACTCGGTGCGATATACAGTATTTACAGCGAAAAATCAGCAGGAAATTACTATTCAAAATATTCATCTTACAATTATTATTACTATTACGGCGGGTATTACGGCTATGGCTACGGCTACGGTCACAAGCCTAAAAAGAAATCCAAAGATGAACTGCCTGATGAGGCGGAATATGATGAAAAAAATACCGATAATGGTGAGGAGTAAGTGACAGCCTATGATAGATATGCATTGCCACATACTGCCGGGAATAGATGACGGGGCACAGACTGTTGAGGATTCACTTGCCTTGCTTCGTGCAGAGAAGGAACAGGAAATTAAAAAAATAGTTTTTACACCCCATTTCAACCCCGAAAGGCAGGACATGGATATGTTCCTGGAAGCCCGTGAGAAAAGCTGGGAAGCTCTTAGACAAGCCGATGGTTTTTCCGATATAGGCATTGACACTAAACTCGGCTGTGAGGTATTCTTTACCATGCGTCTGATAGAAATGGATATATCTAAACTCGCTTTTGAAAATACAAGATATATCCTTATCGAGTTCCCAACCATCAACAGACCTTACGGTATTACCCGTACTATGCAGAATATACTCGGCAGGGGCTATACACCTATCCTTGCCCATGTCGAAAGATATGAATACTTTACGGACGACCCCGTGAAACTTTATGATCTTGTGTCATTGGGCTGCATCGCACAGGTCAATGCTGCGGCAGTCGTGAATACATCACATATGAGGGGCGTTAATGCCATGCAGTACATAAACTGGGAGCTTGCACACATCATCTCCAGTGATGCACATTCCGTTGACCGCCGTCCGCCTAATACAAAAGCAGCTTACCGTTTAGTTGAAAAAAAGCTCGGTTCTCAGTACAAGGATTGGCTTATAAAAAATACCCGTGACATCTTCAATAACAGGTACTTTGACGATCCGATCATTCAGAAGCCTAAAAAACTTCTCGGACGCTGGCGTTGATATAACAGGGAAGTGTTTTTTTAAGACTTCCCTTTTTGAATTGACAAAGAATAGTTTATGTGATATGATTCTAATTTAGAATAGGAGTGAGGGTATGCTTCAAATAAAAAATATTTCCAAACAGTACAAAACAGGTGAACTTGTTCAAAAAGCTCTTGATGATGTAAGTCTGAATTTCCGTGATAACGAGTTCGTTGCCATACTCGGACCGTCCGGCTCCGGCAAAACGACTTTATTGAATATCGTAGGTGGTCTTGACAGATATGACAGCGGTGATCTCATCATCAACGGCATCTCTACCAAAAAGTATAGAGACAGAGATTGGGATTCCTACAGAAATCACACCATCGGATTTGTATTCCAAAGCTATAATCTGATCCCTCATCAGAATGTACTTGCAAACGTGGAACTTGCCCTGACCATTTCGGGCATCTCCAAATCCGAAAGAAGAAAACGTGCAAAACAGGCTCTTGAAAAAGTCGGTCTCGGCGATCAGCTCCATAAACGTCCGAATCAGATGTCCGGCGGTCAAATGCAGAGAGTTGCCATTGCAAGAGCATTGGTCAACGATCCCGATATACTCCTTGCAGACGAACCTACAGGTGCATTGGACTCCGAAACAAGCATACAGGTCATGAACCTGCTCAACGAAGTCGCAAAAGACAGGCTTGTTATCATGGTAACTCATAATCCCGAACTTGCCGAAAAATATGCAAACCGTATCGTCAACCTTGCCGACGGCAAGATCACGGGAGATTCCAATCCCTTTGAGGTCACGGAAACAGAAAAAGAACCTGAACATAAAAATATGGGCAGGGCTTCTATGTCATTCTTTACAGCACTTGCACTCAGCTTCAACAATCTGCGTACAAAAAAAGGCAGGACTATCCTTACATCTTTCGCAGGCTCAATAGGAATAATAGGTATTGCACTGATACTTTCCATCTCCAACGGCGTTAATATGTACATCGAAACTATTCAGCGAAATACCATGACTTCCTACCCCATCAAGATAGATGCCAAAACTATAGACCTCAGCAGTATGATCGCCGCAAGACAGAACACTGCCGATCCTGATGAAGTCACACACGATATGAATGCAGTTTACTCCGACAATTCTCAGCTTGAAGCTGTTTCAAAAATGTCCACGAGTTTCACCGAAAACAATCTTACGGATTTCAAGAAATATCTTGACGATCCAAAAAGCGAGATACACAAATATGTCGGTGACAACGGCATAGTTTATTCCTATGCAACGAAGTTTGATGTATACACCTACGACAGCAATGATACTCTTGTGAATGCGGACGGCAGTACACTCCAAGACCAGAAAACTCAGACTATCTCATTCGGCGGTATGGAGTTCGGTACAACAGAGGGTGCTATGCGAATGATAGGCGGAGGAAGCTCTCTTTTTGAAGAGATACTCCCCGATGCCGACAATAAGACTGTCGGTACGGCTGTAAAAGAAAATTATGATCTGATATACGGAGAATATCCGCAGGCATATAATGAATTGGTACTTGTACTTGACCGCAACAATGAGATACCTGTCACGGCACTGTATCAGTTGGGATTTTTGCCCGTAGATGACTATAAGAAAATTGCAAAGAAAATTGAAAAAGGCGAAGATGTGGAACTTGAAGAACAGAAGCTGTCTTACAGTGATATATGTGAAAAGGACTTCTATCTGATGCCCGATTGTGACTATTATGTCAAAAACAGATTCGGCACATATGACAGTATTGCAGATGATGAAGAAAAGATCGCCAAAAAGCTCAAGAATGCAGTAGTGTTGAAAATAACGGGTATTATCAAGCAAAAAAAGGACTCCGATAATATGCTCATAACTCAGCCTCTTGCATATACAAAGCTGCTTACGGAGTATCTTATGGAATACACAGATAACAGCAGTGTCGTCAAGGCACAGCGTGCAGACGAAAATATCAATGTGATAACGGGTATAGCGTTTGAGCCGAAAGATGACAGTCAAAAAGCAAATGATGCAAGAAAATATCTTGAACAGCTCGGTACGGATGAAAAATCGGAGATGTATACGGCATTCATGGCAATTATGAGCGGTACATCAGGGGGAGCGAAAATTTCCGAAACATCACAGCCTTCTGAAGATACAGACAAGTTAAGTTTTTCACAGCTTATCAAAATGAAAAAAGCCCGGTCTTCCGCTGCCGACACAGAGGGCGGAATGTCAAAAATGTTTGATGAGTATATGAGGAATGCCAGTGACAAGACTCTTGTTTCCATATATGATAATTATATCTCAACGGGAAGCTATAAGGATAATCTCAGTAAAATGGGTGTCGTCAGTTCAGATGCACCGTCATCTATAAGCATTTATGCCGACAGCTTTGAAAACAAGGATCTCATCTCACAGTGTATAGAGAATTACAACAAGGATGTGGAAGAAGAAAATAAGATAACTTACACTGATTTTGTAGGCTTGCTGATGTCATCCGTAACAACTATAGTCAATGTGATTTCTTATGTGCTGATAGCATTCGTGGCGGTATCGCTCATAGTTTCGTCCATAATGATAGGTATTATAACTTATATATCCGTTTTGGAACGTACAAAAGAAATAGGCATACTTCGTGCGATAGGTGCTTCAAAGAAGAATATCTCACAGGTGTTCAATGCGGAAACATTCATCATAGGACTTTTTTCGGGATTGATGGGAATAGGCATAACTCTGCTGCTTCTAATACCCATCAATGAAGTCGTTCATGTCCTCACTGAAAAAACAAATATCAATGCAGTCCTGCCGCTTAACGGTGCAGTGGTACTGATAATTTTGAGTGTCATACTGACACTCATAGGCGGGCTTATCCCCTCAAAGAAGGCGGCAACGAAAGATCCTGTTACCGCTCTCAGAACAGAATAAAAAAATGTACAGTGCTTTTTGAAGGCACTGTACATTTTTTTATCATTAATTTCCGAATATTCTTTTTTCTGCTTTTAGGACACTGTCGGAAACGGTCTCGAAATATTTGAGAGTTTTCATGCGGAAATATATCTTTTCTGAAAGTTCGGTGTAATTTCCTTCTTCGTCAGTGCGGATATAGTTGGAACCGAACTTTTTATCCATAGCAATATCAAGCTCAGAATTGGCCGGAGTTCGACAGACAATTATATATTTGTCACTGTTGAGTTGATGTTTGATAATATCACTGTGATATTTGATGAATCGATCAACAGAGGAATAGTTGTTGTTTCCGAAGAATATGACAGGTAAACATTCCCTATATTGTTCGGAAGTTGCAAACGATACTATCGAACCGGACATGATATTTATTTCATCGCCGTTAGTTACACGTTTGAATATATATGCACCGGACTCTTCCGAGTGAGAGCGTGAAAGTTTGCCGACAACACCGCCTATGGTGACCTTACCGAGAGAGGTGTATGACTGGACGGAGAGGTCAATGGGATTTCCCGAAACGGTTTTGAGATATATGTCAACCCCCTCATTGCTTTTTGACGGTATGACGAAATCTTTGGCAACAAAGACTGTTTCAGTGCCTATCCTTGTCATGATGGTGTCAAGGCTTTCGTTATGCACCTCAAAGTTGTGTACGGGTATCTCAAGAAACTGACCGATGATCCTGGGATACCTTTTGACTTCAGCATTGAGTTTTTCGAAAAGTTCGTTATTTATCCGTTTATATATCTCATTTGCAAGAGTACCGTTGCCGGAGTAATTATCACCGTATAGAACAATACTGCCGAAATCTTTTATGGAAGCCTGTACTTTCTTTGTATTATTAGTAATAAGCTGTTCGTACTGTTGCTGATCGGCATTAGAAAAAGCTGTCTGGGAAGTTTGTGAAATGAAACTTTGCAAATTGTTGTCACTGTAGAGCATGAACACGAATATGATGACAAGTAAAACTGCGATCACCGAAATGATTATCCTGCCTATGCTGAAACGTCTTTCCAAAAAAAATCCCTCCATATAGTATATGATAATATGATATTACAAGTTGACCGCTTTGTCAACAGTAAAAAATACTCACATATTTTAAAGTGAAAAAAGCGTGAAGACTTTTTACGGTCTTCACGCTTTTAATTAAAGTGAATTGTACATATCGGTCAAATTCTGTATAAGAGCCTTTGCTTTCTGTTCCTTTGCTTTTATGTCGTCAATGACTTTCTGAGGAGCTTTTGAAATGAATTTCTCATTGCCGAGTTTAGCCTGAAGGAAAGAAAGGTCTTTTTCAGCTTTTGCAAGTTCTTTTTGAATTCTGTCTTTTTCCTTGTCAACGTCAACGAGTTCAGCCAAAGGCATATAGATCTTAGCATCAGCCGTAGCAATGCTTACCATTCCTTTGGTGTCGTTGAGGTCTGTCGAAGTGACTTCAACGGAAGATGCACCGGCAAGGCGGATAAGAAAGTCTTTTGCCGGAGCGTACATTTCGGGAACGTCTGTAACGATAGTGATGTGAGCCTTTTTGGAGTTCGGCACTTTGAGTTCTGCACGGTTTTCACGGACGGCTTTAATGCTGTCCATGATTCTCTCCATGACTTTTTCATCATTGGGGAAAGCAAGTTCATCTTTGAAAACAGGGAATTTTTGAAGCATTAAGTAGCCTTTTTCATGTGGGAGAGCCTGATAAATTTCCTCTGTGATGAACGGCATGAAGGGGTGGAGAAGTTTCAGTGATTCCGTGAGAACGTAGCAAAGGACATTTTCAACATCTTTCTTTCTCTGTTCATCGGAGCCGTTGAGGTAAATTTTAGAAAGTTCAATGTACCAGTCACAGAAGCTGTACCAGATGAAATCATATATTTTCTGTGCAGCAATACCCATATCGAACTGTTCCATGTTATAGGTGACTTCTTTGACAAGTGTATTGAGTTTTGAAAGGATCCATTTATCTTCAAGAAGAAGATTTTCGGGCAACTCAACTTTATCAATGGTCATGTTCATGAGCAGGAAACGGGAAGCATTCCAAATCTTGTTGTTAAAGTTACGGGTGGAAAGTATTTTTTCCTCACTGTAACGCATATCATTTCCGGGGGAACTGCCTTGAACAAGCATGAATCTTAAAGCATCAGCACCGTATTTTTCAATGACTTCAAGGGGATCAATGCCGTTTCCGAGAGATTTGGACATTTTTCTTCCCTGACTGTCACGGACGATACCGTGAATAACGACTGTATCAAAAGGCGGTTTACCTGTGTAGGCAAGTCCGGAGAAGATCATTCTGCTTACCCAGAAGCCGATTATATCATAACCTGTAACGAGAGTGCTTGTAGGATAGAAATATTTGTAGTCCTCTGAATTTTCATTGGGCCAGCCCAATATTGAGAAAGGCCACAATGCAGACGAGAACCATGTATCAAGTGTATCGGGGTCTTGAGTGAGGTTTGTACTGCCGCATTTCTGACACTTACAGGGAGCGGATTTTGCGACATTGGTTTCACCGCAGTCATCACAATACCATGCAGGAATACGGTGTCCCCACCACAACTGACGGGAGATACACCAGTCACGAGTATTTTTCATCCAGTTGAGATAGATTTTAGTAAACCTTTCGGGAACGAATTTTATCTCACCGTCAAGAACGGCTTGAACAGCGGGTTCTGCAAGAGATTTCATGCGAACGAACCATTGCTTTGAGATCATGGGTTCGATAGTCGTATGACAGCG
Organism: uncultured Ruminococcus sp.; assembly: GCA_902800005.1. Taxonomy (GTDB): domain Bacteria; phylum Bacillota; class Clostridia; order Oscillospirales; family Acutalibacteraceae; genus UBA1213. The sequence goes on from CADCCP010000001.1 coordinate 64,948, forward strand.
GTAACAAGTGCCGACATCATGTTTCAAGTCCTCTATTTCTTTGAGAAGTCCGAGTTCGGTAAGGTCTGCAACAACGGCTTTTCTTGCCTGAGCGGTAGTCATGCCGGCATATTTGCCGCAGTCGAGAACTTCGGGTTCATCTTCGGCGGCGTGGCCGCTTGCAATGAGTTCTTTATATGCTTTGACATCTTCTGCACCCGTCATGTGACCGTCATAAGTGAAACATCTGACAGCAGGCAAATTATGACGTAAACCAACTTCAAAGTCATTCGGATCGTGTGCAGGAGTTATTTTAACTACACCTGTACCTTTTTCCATGTCGGCGTGTTCATCGCATACGATAGGGATTTCTTTATTTATAAGAGGGAGAATCGCATGACAGCCGTGAAGATGTTTGTATCTTTCATCTTCTGCATTGATGGCTACAGCGGTATCACCGAGCATAGTTTCGGGACGGGTTGTAGCTATTTCGAGAAATTCTCCTGTTTCCTTGACGGGATAGAGGATATGCCAGAAATGACCGTTTTGTTCTTCATATTCAACTTCCGCATCGGAGATCGATGTACAGCATTTCGGACACCAGTTGACCATTCTGTTGCCACGATATATCTTTTTTTCGTTATAGAGTTTTGTAAAGACTTCGAGAACGGCATTTGAACATTGTTCATCCATTGTGAAATGTTCTCTTTTCCAGTCGCATGAAGAACCGAGAGTTCTGAGCTGAGTAACGATCCTGTTGCCGAACTTTTCTTTCCAAGCCCAAGCACGTTCCATAAATTTATCTCTGCCGAGGTCTTCTTTTGTCAGACCTTCGGAACGCATTTGTTCAACGATTTTCGCTTCTGTTGCAATAGCGGCATGGTCTGTACCGGGGATCCACAGTGCAGAATAGCCCTGCATTCTCTTGAAACGAATGAGAATATCTTGTAAAGTGTTGTCAACGGCGTGTCCCATGTGAAGCTGTCCCGTTACGTTGGGTGGGGGCATGGCTATGGAATAGGATTTTTTATTGCTGTCGGGTTCTGCACCGAAACAGCCGTCATTTTCCCACTGCTGATAGATTTTTTTTTCGGTATCAGAGGGGTTATATGTTTTTGGGAGTTCGTTCAATTTATATATCCCCTTTCAAATTTTCTTTGTACTTACAGTAACTTTTCTTCCGTCATCGTATTCGATCTCATAGGAAACTTCGGGTTCATCAATAACGGCGATTTTACCGAGTGTTTCACTGCAAATATGATCTGTCCATGCTGTCGGATAGTCACCTTTGAGTTCAAGCAGAATGTTATCTGTAATTTCACATTCCATTTTACGTCTTGTATCCTGAATACTTCTGATAATGTCACGCACAAAGCCTTCATCACGGAGTTCATCTGTGATAGTCAGGTCAAGTGAAACGACAATGCCCTTGTCACTTGAAACGTGCTGACCTTCTTTTGCATGGTAGGTGACAAGTATGATTTCACTGTCAAAAGTTTTTTCTTCGCCGTTGATTTCAAGGACAGCACCATCTGCTGTAAGTTTAAATTTATTTGTCTTAACGGCTTTTATGATATTCGGGATATTGTCGGGATAACGGTTTCTTATCTCGTTGAAGTTCGGAGCATACTTGACTTCAGCGACACTTCCGACATCTTCAAGAATCTCGACGTTTTTGACATTGAGTTCTTCGGCGATAATATCTTTAAAGCTCTCAACAACTGCATTGTCTTTTTTATCTGAGAGGATAACTCTGAGAGTGCTGAGGGGCTGACGGTTTTTAACTTTATTCTTATTTCTGATAGAACGTGCAAGATAAATGACATTGCGAACAAGAGTTACTTGTTCAAGGAGTTCATCATCTTTGAAGTTTTCGGGGATAACGGGGAAGTCTGCAAGATGTACGGAAAATTCTCCCGTCAATGTCTGATAGACTTTTTCGGAGATGATAGGAGCAACAGGTGCAAAGAGTTTTGTCATGTTGACAAGGACATAATAAAGTGTTTCATAAGCATTTTTCTTGTCCTGAGTCATTTCCTTTTCCCAGAAACGCCTTCTTGAACGGCGGATAAACCAGTTTGTCAAGCCGTCCACGAGGTCAATGAGTTTATCAACGTATCTGTTGACTTGGTAATTGTCCATGTTTACGGTGATGTAATCGGTAACTTCATAGAGTTTAGCCAACATCCACCTGTCAAGCTGATTGTCGCTTGTGGGGGGAGTGAGAGTTTCGGGGCGGAAATCATCTATATTTGCATAAGAGATGAAGAAGTTGCAAGCATTCCAATAAGGAAGGATAATTTGCTGATAAGCGTCTTGGATACCGGCATCATCAAAGAGAAGATCGCCGATAAGCATAGCATTAGTCTGATAGAGATACAGACGGAAAGCATCTGTACCGTAGTTTTTCATAAGGAGCATGGGGTCTGTATAGTTCTTTGAAGACTTGGAAAGTTTCTTTCCGTCTTTTGCAAGGATAGTACCGTGAACGATACAGTTCGAGAAACAGGGCTTATCAAAGAGTGCAACGGAGAGAACATGGAGATAGTAGAACCAACAACGAATCTGACCGGTGTATTCAACGATAAAATCACTCGGGAAGTGAGAGTCGAACCACTCTTTGTTTTCAAAGGGATAGTGTTTCTGAGCGAAAGGCACAGAACCGCTTTCAAACCAGCAATCGAGAACTTCGGGAACTCTTACTTTTGTACCGGTACAGCCCTCGCAAGTGCAGGGGAAAGTAACTTTATCCATGAACTGACGGTGCAGGTTTTCAAGACGGATACCGCTGTATTGTTCTATCTCGTCAATGCTGCCCAAAACAGTTCTGTCACCGCACTTGTCACATTCCCAAATAGGAATAGGAGTAGACCAGTAACGGTTACGGGAGATATTCCAGTCACGAGCATTTTCAAGCCACTTTCCGAAACGACCGTGCTTGATGGTTTCGGGAATCCAGTTTATATCTTCGTTATACTGAATGAGTTTATCTTTTATCTTGCCGATATTGAAGTACCAAGCATCCATAGCCTTGTATATAAGGGGACGTTTACATCTCCAACAATGCGGATAGTTATGTTCGATAGTGCCGTCAGCAACGGCTTTATTGTTGTCATAGAGGAAACGGATAACGGTCGGGTTCATTTCGATGACATTCTTTTCACCGTTCTCGTCATAGAAGTCTGTAACTTCTTTTGTAAATCTGCCCTTTTCGTCAACGGGATTGACAAGGGGGATATTATTATTCTTACAAGTCCAATAGTCATCTTCACCGAAAGCGGGAGCTGTATGGACGATGCCGACACCTTCATCAGAACCGACATAGTCTGCTGTAACAACTTTGAAGGCTGTACCCTTGAGATTTTCAAAATACGGGAATAAAGGCTCATATTCAATGCCTACAAGGTCAGTACCCTTACATTCTTTTACGATAACGGGCTTTTCACCGAAAATCTTTGTATATTTTGAAAGTACATTTGTGCAGGCAATGAAAATTTCTTCGCCTACATCTACAAATGAATAGTCGAGATTTTCGCCGACAGCAAGACACAAGTTAGAGGGGAGAGTCCACGGAGTAGTTGTCCATGCAAGGAAATAAACGGTTTTGCCGTCAATGACTTCATCGGTCTTGAATTTGGCAATTATCCATCTGTCCTGACGGGGACGGGTGGAATCTGATTCTCTCGTATCGGAGATGGAGAGAGATGTTTCACAGTGAGTACAGTAGGGAGTTACACGGTAATCTCTGTAAATAAGTCCCTTGTCATAGCACTGCTTGAAAGCCCACATGACACTTTCCATGAAAGTAGGGTTCATGGTCTTGTAAGCACCGTCATAGTCTACCCAGCGAGCCATCATTTCAACGTATTCTTTCCAGGCTTCATTGTTGCCGGAAACTATCTCATAGCACTTGTCATTGAATTTGTCAATGCCGAGAGAGTTTTCAATGATGTTCTTGTCGTTAATGCCGAGTTGAACTTCCGCTTGATTTTCGATAGGCAAGCCGTGACAATCCCAGCCCCATACACGAGGAACTTTATAGCCACGCATGGTCTGATAACGAGCCACCATGTCTTTAATGAAAGATACAAGGATAGTACCGTGATGAGGTCTGCCTGTGGGGAAGGGAGGGCCGTCATAAAAGACCTTTTCACCTTTGGCTTCTTTTTCAACGGACTTTTCAAAGACCTTGTTTTCTTTCCAGAATTTAAGGACATAGTCCTGAATTTCCGAAATATTCGGTTTTCCTGCCAGTTGTTCGTATTTCATTCTTTCGATCACCCTTTTTTCTTGATTTGTATATAATACATCAGTATCTATTGTATAACTCTCATCTTTTTTTGTCAAGAAAAAAGAGTACATTTCAGGAAGAAATGTACTCTGAAAGTTCATATTCAGTTGACACCGCCGATAAACCTGTCCACAGCGAGCAGGAGTTCACAGTATTTTTTCAGGAGGAAGTCAAGATGATTCCTGCCTTTGTCAGTGATGGTGTAATAGTTGCGTGTGCGGTGACTTTCGGTGATCTCTTGGGAGTATTCGGTGATATAGCCGTTTTGTTGGAGCTTGTACAGTATCGGATAGAGGAAGTTGAGTGTATAGGCATGGTCACTTCTCTTTTCAAGCTCCTGAGAGAGCCGATAAGCATACATGGGCTTTTCGCTGAGCAGGATCAGGACGATCATAGGACTGACAGAGCGTTTGAAATTGTCCTCAAATGAAGTTGCTTTATTGTTTTCGGCAGTTCTGCTCATACAGACACCGTCCTTTCCGTAAATGTGAAGTTATTGCTACTATTATATCAGAAAATTTTGATTTATTCAACAGATATTGTGTAAAAAAAGTATGAAAAAAACATTGAAAAAAATTAAGAAACGGAACATACCGGTATGTTCCGTCGGGGATTCAAAAGACGAAGTCAAAAAATGGGATATAAGCAGAAACCGGTACGGCAACACAGCCGCAGATTACACCGAACAATGCACCTGCAATTACATCTGTCGGGTAATGCACGAGAAGATACATTCTGGAGAAAGCCATGAGAGCAGCAAAGATGAATACAGGGATAAACAACTGCTGACACATGAAGAACATCACGACAGAAACTGCAAATGATGAGGAGGAGTGACCTGAAGGAAAGGAGTAGTGAGGGGGATTTTCGATCAGAAGATATTCTTCAAAGGACTTGTTGCAGGGACGGACACGGCCGACGATATGTTTTATGGTGACCTCACCGCCGAGCCATGTGAAGCATAGGGCAACAAGTATGGTAAAGCCTGTTATCCGCCACCTGTTCATGACAAGGAAGGGAGCTGCAAATACAAACCATATATAACCGTGATTGCCGACAGTGGTTATGAGTATCATGATCTTATTGAGCAGAGAAGTTCTTTTATGAGTAAGGTTGAGAAGTATTTTTTCATCCCAAGCCTGAATTTTTTCAAGCATATTTTATTCACCCTTTTAAAGTTACAAAGATGTTACCTATATTATATCACAATGATTTGACATTTTCAAATATATTATTTGGATATGGAAGAAATTTTTTGCAGGATAATTCCCCAAAATGTGTTTTTATGGCGAACAAATGTGTTATCATAAAAAACAGAGAGATCATGGAGGTTAAAATGTGAACAAACTTGGAAAATATCTTGAAAGTGCATTCACCAGCATGAAAATTGCATACAGAAAGACCGAAAATCCGAATCAGTTGGTATATAAGATCGACTTTCCCGACAGCGGCATTTTTTTTCGGTACTGTGACATTGGTGATAGATGAGATGTTCTGTGCGGAGATCAGTGCATTCATTGCAAGGGGAATAACGGAAGACAAGCGTTCTGCGGTGCTTGAAGAGATGAACGAAGTGAATGACGGAGTACGTCTGATAAACGTGTGCATGGACAGGAATCATGATGTTTATTCTTATCAGCAGTTCATACTTGCAGGTGACGAGCATATAATGTGCAAGCAGATAATCATGAATCTGGTAGTTTTTTATGACCTCCACAAAAGAGCAGCAGAAAAAATATACCGCCTTATATCCTGAATGGGATGAAGGCGGTTTTTGGATTTTAAAGGAGTTTTCCCGCACCCGCTGCCACGCAGTCGAGCGGCTGGTCTGCGATCTTTACGGGAAGTGATATTTTTTGTGACAGATATAGGTCAATGCCCCGAAGCAAAGCCCCGCCGCCTGTCAATGTCAGACCGTTGTCGAGAATATCGGCAGACAGTTCGGGAGGTGTGTTTTCAAGGACTTTCCGGACACTTTGGGCGATGCGTTCAAGTGATAAGCTGAGAGCCTCGCATACATCTGAAGATGAGACTTTTATCTCACTTGAAAGTCCTTTTTGATTTCTGCCGCTGACGTTCATGTAAGTCAGCTTTTTGTCGGCAGACAGGGAGGCACAGCCGATGTTTATTTTTATCTGTTCGGCAGTATTTGTGCCGACAGTAAGATGATATTTGTTTTTGATATAGTTTTCAATGTCACGGTCGAATGCATCACCGCCTGCTTTGACAGAATCCGATACGACTATATCGCCTGACGAGATGACAGCAGTTTCAGATGTGCCGCCGCCTATATCGAGTACCATGCAGCCGACGGGACTTTTTATGTCAAGACCTGCACCGAGAGCCGCTGCAAGCGGTTCTTCAAGAATATCAGCCTGTCTTGCATAAAGGGAAGAGATAACGTCCTCAGCGGCAATTTTTTCGACTTCGGTACTGCATGACGGTACACAGACGATTATATTATGACGTGAAAAGAAGCTGTGTTTGACAGCTTTTTTTATAAAGCCGTCAAGCATCTGTGAAGTGATGGCAGTATCTGTGACAACGCCGTTTTTGAGAGGGCGTATGACCTGAACATTTTGCGGAGTCCTGCCTGTCATGTTTTTGGCATCAACGCCTACAGCTATCACGCTGTTATTTTTGGTACTGACGGCAACTACAGAAGGTTCTCTGAGTACGATGCCTTTTCCTTTTAAATATATGACGGTGTTAGCCGTTCCGAGATCGATTCCGATATCCAAATTGATCCACTCCTTAAAGTTTGCCGCTTGAGCCGAAGCCGCCCTCACCTCTAACGGTATCGGAAAGTTCATCGGCTTCCATGAAGTCGGCAAGCACCACAGGCATTATGACCATTTGTGCGATCCTCTCATCGGGCTGAACGGTATAGGGCTTGTCGGACACGTTGCACAAGCCGACACATATCTCACCTCTGTAGTCGCTGTCAACGACACCGACACTGTTGGAAAGAGTAATGCCGTGTTTTACGCCGAGACCGCTCCTTGCAAACAAAAAAGCAGCCATATCGGGCTTAGGCATTTCGATGGCGATACCTGTAGGAATTTTTGCAAGCTGTGAAGGCTCTATTGTAACAGCTTCGTCTATGCAGGCATAGAGGTCTGCACCTGCGGAAAACTCTGTTGCTCTTTTGGGAATGATGGCATTTTCCCTGAGTTTTTTTATTTTAACTGTCATAAAAACATTCCTTTCAAAAATAAATACTTTTTCATGTTTTTCTTAAAGATAACATAAATGAAATGTCAAGTCAAGAAAAAAAATCTGCCCGTTTGGACTCGGACAGATTTTTTTTATTCGGTACACTCAGGGTAAAAATGACTGTACCGCTTGCAAGCTGTTAAAAATGAGGAATCAGGATTGATAAAGGTTTCTCATTTATTATTTATTCGCCGTAAATGGTGATGTCGTTATATACGACTTTGACGATATTATCAGGATTTATCACCACTGTTTTCCAATCCTCCGAACTGAATGAAAATTCAAGGCGTTGGATATTGTCGCTTTGATAGAAGGTGTTATTGTTTGCCTTGTAGACCGTGCCGTCCTGCATAGTCACCTCTATGCGATCGATCATCTTGTCATCAAATTTATCCTGTATAGCATTTATCTCGTCTATGTCATTTGTGGGATATACCAAATCAAGTTTAATACCGAAAGCGTGTGCTTCAAGTTCCTTAATTGTCATATCTTTGCAGTTGTTGAAATTGACGGTTTTGCCTTTTGCCTCATTGAGATATTTAGTGGTGTCTTTATAGTTGAGTTTCACAGAAAGGTCATAGTCAAATTCAAAGGGATATTCACTTGCAATTACAAAGTTTCCTTTTCCGTCAAATGTTAAAAGCTGGTCTTCAGTGAGAGTGCTTTCATATTCCCTTTGAGCGATCAAATAAGGTGCTTGGGACATATCTGTATTTTCATCTATATTCGAGAAAAATTCACCGATTTCTTCATCTGTGCAAAGAACTTTATCGACATGGTAGAACAGAGGTTTGCTTTCGTTTACTGTGAGAGTTTCACCGATAATATTGTATTGTGAACCGTAGGAGATAACTGCATTGATCGTATTGGTATCTTTGAAAGTGTAGGTAATGTTTCCGCCCTGCATTTCCTGACCGAAATACCAAAGTTTGCCTATAAGCTGATTCATGGGAGAGAGTATGCAGTCCACTTTGTCATTGGAGGAGCTTGTATATCCGAAGAAATAATCATCTGCATTTTCAACGAAAGCAGAACCGTCTTTTTTAGTGATCGACATCATGCCGTACACTTCATGTTTGTCACCTGCAATGCCCTTGAAATCTATGTCAAGTTCATCACTTTGTACCTGCACATTTCCGCCGGCATACATTCCGCCGTGCATTTCACCTGCAAGCAGTTCGCCGAATACGGAGTTAAAACTTCCTGTTGCTGTGGCAGTTGTTCCGACTACCGCAACAGCAGCGGCGGCAGCTATAAGATAGAAAACAACACCTTTCTTTTTATGTTTTTTCACAGCGGGCTTGTTTTCATGTATTTTATTCATAACTATCTCTTTTACGTTGTCAACATTCACGCCTGTATTTTCATATATGGTTTTTTCATCTATGCTTTCGGGATCGTTCAGCATATAGTTGAAAATGTTATTTGTCTTTGTCATATCAATAACCCCTTTCAGTTAAAAAAGCTTTCAATTTTACTCTTGCACGTTTTATCTTTGACTTGACGGCTTCAAGTTTCAAGTCCATTATGTCTGCTATCTTCTGGGCTGTCTGGTAATAGTAGTAGTATCTGACAAGGATCTCCTTGTCAGGCTCGCCGAATTGGTTCAATGCGTCACACAGGTCTTTATGTAAAGCCTGCCTGTCGATGTTGTCCTCTATCATGTATTCGTCTGCGAGTACGACATCATCTATATCCACTATTTCGGGAGATTTGACGGTACGCATTTTATCAAGTGCTTTTGTCTTTGCGATGGCAGATATGTAGCCTTTGAGACTGCCTTCCTGAACCTTGTCGGTATTGTTCCAGAGTGTGATGAACACATCTGCGGCAGCTTCCTCAATGTCGGAGGAATTAAGACTTCCCTTTGAAACATTGTAGATAATTGCCGAAACAAGCGGAGTAAATTTGTCCATGATTTCCGCTAAGGCTCTTTCATCACGCTTTTTCAGCCTGTCAACGATTTGGTTTTCATTCATCTTGTTCATTCCTCTCGACACGTTTTTTTTGAATGTTGAAATTTCAGCTTTCACTTATATAAACGTAAGCATTTTATAAAAAGGTCTGAAATTTAAAAAAATTTTTTTGGAAATCAAAAAAGGACTGCCGTTTGACAGTCCTTTGTAAATTACTTATTTTCCAGCCATTCTATTACTTTGGGAATATCGTCCTCATGTATTCCGTGCAGGTCATCATCATGTGTAATAAAAGTGCAGTCTGTGTGGTCTTTGAGAAGTTCATACATTTTTTGTGCCTGTTCAAATGAAACTTTTTCATCTCCCTTGCTGTGAATGATAAGAACAGGGATATTTATTTCATCTGCCCAGTATACAGCCGACCTTTTTTCATATTCTTCGGGCATTTCTTGGGGAGAACCGCCTATGCAGTCAATGAGTACCTGTTTCATTTTTTCCTCACGCTCGTCATAGCAGTCAAAAAGGTCACTTACACCCGAAAAAACAATAAGTTTCTTTACTCTCTTATCCTGACGGGCAGTCATATAAGCAGTCATACCGCCTCTCGATACACCCATTACGCAAAAATCATTCATATCAATAAACTTGAAATGATTTTCGCACAAGTCTATCAGCTTGAATACATCATGCAGTTCATCACCGCCGAATTGGTCATAACCCTCAGAACCGTTGTCCCCTCTTATCTCGCAGGCAACAACTGCACGACCTGTATAAGCACATACCAATGAAACATATTCATAGTCCAACGAACCGTAATTATAATGTCCGCCCCTGTTATGAAGTATACACTTGCAAGGCTGTTGTGACTTGATACTCTCCATAGGAATGGAAATATACGCCTTTATCTGACAGCCGTCTGAAAGAAAATTAAATTCATAAGTTTTGCATTTTTCGGCTAAATCATCTTTCAATTCAATTTCATCTACATAAAATACCTCGTCATTTTCATAGGCGTACATATCGAATATATTTTCCTCAACGGAACTTTCAATAATTGACGATAAATCGACGGATATTTCACTGTCACTCAAATTTTCATTCTGACAGCCGAGAATCGACAATGCAATTATAAATGAAAGTATGCCGGAAATAAATTTTTTCATTTTATAATGCACCCCCATTTTGTTCTTTCAACATTTTCAAAGTCTTTGAAAGAAATACGATAAACATAACGGCTTTAACGGTACTTAGAACACTTGCCGTGACTGCCGTAAGAGTTGAAAACGGCAGAAATGCTCCACTAACGAAAAGACAAACTAACTGCATTACAGTAATAGCGATCATAACAGCAGAGTAAAATTTTACTTTGTCCTTAATATCGTTTCTGTCGATTTTCTCGGCGATATGTCCGACTGCACTTATGAAACGGAGCCTGAAAAAAAGAAACAGAATGCCCGATATTGCCGAAAACAGAACACCGATCCAGCCTCCCGAAAACAACATATATATTGTATAAGCAACAATTCCCATACATACAAATGAAAATGCTTTATCAAAATCAGTATCTTCGTTTCTGGTTTTGCTGATACCGATCACCAATGCTATGTAGGAGATTATAAGCAAACCGATCATAACATAATTGGATATTCCTATGATTTGGTAATTGCCTGTTATGTTATAAAAATGCTGTACAACGATATGGCTTACATCTCCGCCTGTAACGGTTATCATAACCGCTGCAACAACAATATAGATAAGCAAGCCGATGATACTTATGATTTCGGATGCAATCAGAAATCGGGTTCCTTTATAAACATTATTGTATTTCATTTTATTCCGACCTTTCAGCCATCATCTGCCCGTTATCTCAGAATGCCATTGTTGTCATAGTAGTTCTGATCGGAAAACTCTTTATTGTTTTCGTCAAGGTTGTTGTCACTCATTTTGAAAAGATGTTTTCCGGCGGTATAACTGCGGTTCATACCCATTTTTTTAGAAACCACAACAACAACCATAAAAATGACAATGCCTAAAATAATTTCCCAACCCATAACTCATTCTCCTATCTTTTGTAAAAATTTTGTGTGTGCATTCAGTTTATTTTTGAACTGCGACAATAATACCATAAAACATTGAAAAGCAAATGAGAGAAACTTCGATTTTTCCAAAATAAAAATCGGAAATTTTCTACTTTTTTTATATGTCATTTTGTAAAGAAATGAATTTTATTGTAAGAAAGCAGATTTTGTGCTTTATCAAGGGGTATATGCTTGACGGTATGGACAGCACGGTTTTCAAAATACAGATATACTTGTACGTTACAAGTGCCTGCAAGACGTTGGGGAATGCTTTGAGTTATCTTTGCACACTGTATTTTATTAAACGGGATATAATAAGTTTTAAGTGTGAGTTTTTGAAAACTGCATACAACGAGATGTTTTGAAGTTATGCCGAGATGAGAGTATTCATGTGCGAATATCCTGAAAAGCATCCACCAGAACAGCGGTATCAACAAAAAAAGCAAAAGGGCTTTGAAAAGGTCATTTATGATACTGAAATTGTCTGCAAGCATGATCGTGAGGACGGTCACGGCAGTAACGAAAAACGGCAGATACAAATAAGCCGGCATGGTGTTTTTAGCCGTATAGACGGACATCTTTTCTTTATGGGAAACTTTTAAAAGTTTTTGCAGGGAACGGAAAAAAGTCTTTTTATGTTCGGGAGCAATGATGATACTTCTGTCACCTTTGAGTTTTCCGGAGCCGATGGTAAAGATGCCTGAGATGTAGAGTCCCATGAGGTGCATGAGAAGTCCCTGTTCGACAGTGATGGCGGAAAGGCATTTTCTTTTGGTGAAAGTGATGTTTTTATTGATAAGTCCTTTGGAAACAACGATATATTCGCCTTGATTGTAGGCTTTGAAGCCGGAATAACGCATGAAGCCGAGAAGTATTGATATTATCCAGCCTATGATAAGCACACTTGCTGCTCCTGCCGTTGCAGGCGGTATGTTCAGGGCAATAAGACGTAAACGGAAGTCTGATTGGGCACTGAAAATATTATTGGCAAGCTCGTTTCCGACAATATCGCCTAACTTTGAGATAACGGGAGCAATGAATAAAAGTCCCGTTGCGGGATTTGACCAGAACGTACACATCAAAAGAGTGCTGATGAAATTTGATCTTACACATGATGTTTCGGGGTTCATGTCGTGTATTTTGAGCAGTATCATTTTGGTATTTTTGCGTGAGAAGTAGGCAGATATATCATATTTTTTACTGAGTCCTGCAGGTGTATCGAAGGAAACCTTGACAGCACCGAAAATTGCCGCAAAAGCGTCCATGTTAAAAACGATGGTTTGTATTTTTGAGTACGGCACTGTGAAACGTCTTTTTATAAACAATCCGTCATGTATCTGTATACCGTTTTCAATGATCCTGTATCTGTAACGGCTGTAGGAATAGACGGCATAGGCGACTGCTGCAAGAGCATATACTGTACCCGAACTGACGGTCGCAATATATTCAAGAATATCTCTCGGTCTGTAAAGGAACTGCTGAATTATTGACAGGAGTACCAGAAATACCGATATTTTAAGTTTTTTAATGATGGAGAAGGGGTGTGTTTTTTTATATTTTCTTCTTTCCATTTCGTTCACCCGAATGTTCAATGAGGTTTTTCAGACGGTAGGCGTTGATGAGAGTTATCTGGCTGACACTTTCAAAAGAGCCTGCCATCATGAGCCTTACGGAACACAGACCGTAAAATCTCTGCAAAACGCCCTGAGAGATGACACAGTATTGTATCTGTGAAACAGGTATTTTAGTTTCGTGGTATATGAAAACACCGCTGCTTATAGAGATAATGTCGTTTTCAAAGAAGTAGCCGCAGCGTTTGTAGAGCATGGGAAAGTAGAATGTTATCATGAGTAAGTATGCGGTAATTCCGAGTATAGCGAAAAATATCGACCATTTCGGGAAAAATACAAATATTCCCCCGTCAAAGAATGAAAATATTATAAGAAGTGCGGTTGCTCTGATACGCCACAGATGTATACACTTTTCCGAAAGCAAATTATTTTGCATGGCAGTCCCTCCGTTCCGATATATATTTTATCATAAAATATCTGCAAAATCCATTCAAATTTGTTTTAAATGGCAGATTGACGGAAAAGAATTTTTAGTATAAAATATATGGGTAAAATTATATAAATCGGAAGTGAGATATTTATGTATTCTACAAAAGAAGCAGTGCTTTTGATGTCATCACTGTCGATATACAAGGGTATATTGCAAAGGTCTGTTGCAAAGGCATATTACAGATTGCTTTGTGCATATGACAGGGATATAGTTGAGTTCAGCAATGCTTGGGGAGAATTTTTTTCGGTGCTTTGCGATAAAGGATGTTCGGAGAGTTTTGCAGCGGCACTTACTGAAACTGCACTGTTTGATGAAAACGCCTTTTCAAGAGCATCATCTGCAGGGCTTGAAAAGAAACTGCCGTCAAGTGTGCTGAATGCGGTAAGGCGTGACGTGTATGCAATAAGGAAGCTGTACAGTCTGTCACCCGAAACTATCCTCAACGATTATCAATACAGGGACGAATTGGGGAGCATAGCGGAAAATCTGCCGAGATGGAAAACAGGCAAGCCTATCAGTGAGTTTGCGGACGAGGAGGATACACTTGACCGTCTTGCAGAGTTTCACAAAAGGAACGGATGCGGCATTTTTGCAAGATACAGGGCGTTCATATGGCGTGACGGTGATGTACAGCCGGTTTTGCATCCCGATGATATAAAATTATCGTCACTGAAGGGCTATGATATACCGAGAAATACAGTTGTCAAAAACACGCTTGCCTTTATGAAGAATATCGACAGCAATAACTGTCTGCTTTACGGCGACAGAGGTACGGGCAAATCCTCTACAATAAAGGCAATCTTGAATGAGTATTATAAAGATGGCTTGAGAATGGTTGAAGTGCCGAAGGACAGGCTTGCAGAATTTCCTCTTTTGGTCGATAAGATAGCAGCATTGCCTTTGAAGTTCATCATATTCATAGATGACCTGTCATTTGCAGGTGAGGACAAGAGTTATGCACAGCTTAAAGCCGTACTTGAAGGAGGTCTTGCAGCAAGACCTCAAAACACGCTCATCTATGCAACCTCTAACAGAAGGCATATCATCAAAGAGAACTTTTCAGACCGTGAAGGTGATGATATGCACCGAAATGACAGTATACAGGAAAGTCTGTCGCTGTCGGACAGGTTCGGAATGTCCGTGAACTTCTCAAAACCCGACAAAGAGCAGTATCTTGAGATAGTCAAGAGCCTTGCAAAAGAAAATCACATTGAGATGGGCATAGATGAACTTTGTGCAGCGGCTGAAAAGTGGGCGATACAGCGTGGAGGACGTTCTCCCCGTGCCGCAAAGCAGTTTATCGCATTCATACAAGCATGAGAACAATTAATGATTTTTGTTTTTGATTGGATCGAAAGGAAGAAAAGGGAAGATGAAAAAAATATTGTCGATTTTACTGAGCGGAGTGCTTGCGGCGAGTGTTGCAGGATGTGCATATATGTCACCTGATGACGAGTATCCCGTTAAGATCGCCGGCTACACATTTGAAAGAAAACCTCAAAGTATCGTATGTTTGGACGATTCCGTTGCAGATATACTGATAGCGTGCGGATATGCTGATCTGATAAAAGCACGTTCAGATGAATGTACGCAGGAGGAAATTGAGGATATAAAAACAGTCGGTTCGGCAGACAAGCCCGATGTAAAGAAGATCATATCTGCAAAACCTGATGTAGTATTTGTGAACAAGGCTTTTTCGGGAGATGTCAGGACAAAGCTCGAAAATGAAAATATCAATGTCATAACGATGGTCAAGGCAAAAAATAATACAGATTTGTCAGTTTTGTATGAAAGTGTGTGTGCGGTGGCAGGCGGCGACAAGTCCGGCAGAAAGAAAGGTCTTGACAAGGCAGAATCTGTTGTACGCACGATGGGTGACCTGCAGAGGATCATACCTGAAAGCGATTTCCTGATGACTGTGTGCTATCTGTATGACACTGAGGGCGATGTCGTGTATAATGATACGTTTGGCGGAAATATATTTGCATATGCAAATGCGGTGAATGTATGCGGATATGAGGACGGTGATGTGATACAGAAGATCACCTTGTCCGATCCGAAGTATATATTTTGTGATACAGGCGTGAAAGCCCAGCTTGAAAAAAGCGATACTTTCAAAGACCTTACAGCCGTGAAGGACGGAAATGTCATAGAGATAGCTAAAAATGTGTTTGAACGTCAGGGCAACAGCATCACACAGGTGCTTTCGGATATGATAGAGATCATGTATCCGTCAATTCATGATGAGCCTTCAAAGGCTGAAAGCTCCAAAATAGAAGAAAGTTCTGAAACAGAGGAAAGCTCAGAGACAGAGGAAAGCTCCAAAATAGAAGAAAGTTCAGAGATAGAGGAAAGCTCCAAAATAGAAGAAAGTTCAGAGATAGAGGAAAGTTCAGAAACAGAGGAAAGTTCTGAGATAGAGGAGAGTTCAGAAACAGAGGAAAGTTCTGAGATAGAGGAAAGTTCAGAGATAGAGGAGAGTTCCGAGACAGAGGAGAGTTCAGAAGAGGAGCCGTCGGTGATAGTGGTAGTAGCAGATGACTCTCTTAATATCAGACCGGGAATGAGATACCGTGTCGGTGAAAAAGATGACAATGTAAAGATAATACAGCAGAGATTAAAAAATCTGGGATACTTCAAGGACGATATAACAGGTTATTACGGTGAACTGACGGCAAAGGCTGTAAGTGAATATGAAGTGACGAACAGGATAGATCCTGACGGAAATTTGAGTACACCTGAATTGTATTTGTTGTTCTCAGATGAAGTATTGCCTGCAAATAACTGAAAAAAACAATGTCGAAAGCGTTTGGAATGCTTTCGGCATTGTTTTTTCAGAAAAGTGTTTTTATACTTTGGGTTTGGAGAAAGTATCTTGCACGAGTATTTTCGGGATATGTGAAGGGGAGATTTGCAACATTGCCCAGATAGAATTCTGCACTTCTCATGTCACCCGATAAGGCATAAGTTGCACCAAGAATATAGTTGAGGTGCATATTGAAATAGTCATTCCACTGTTCATGCGAGAAGTGTTCGGAAGAGAGATACTTTCTTGCAAGAAAGTTGAGTTTGTCAATGTTGAGTTTATCGTTTTGGGAGATGCTGTCGGGTGAAAGTGAATAGAAAGCAGTCTCAAGCCATACTATCTCGGCAAGATGTTCATATTCGTCTTTTTCAAGGATAAAGATGCCGTTTCCGGATTGAAGCTCGTTCATAAGTCTTTCAAACGCATAGGCACAGTTTTCAAAGGCTCTTCTTTTACATGAAAGCATGAGGTTCAGAAGAAGATAGTCCAATTTGTAAGAGCGACCTTTTTGGTCGGCAGACGGGGCTATCTTCATAAGAAGGCTTTCGGATTCATCAAAGTGTTCATGCACGATAAGACCAAAAGCCAGATTTATCTGAGCGGAGAGTTTACGTTTGCCGAAACACCTGTTTGAAATGGAGATTTGTTCTCTGATGAAGCCGTTGATATTGTCATTGCAGTTTTTGAGAGTTTCGGTGTAGAGTTTCGGGACGGATGAAAGAAGTATTGCAAGACCGATAGCCGCAAGAATGATAAGAGCGATGCCGACAGGTACGGGGATACCGGTGCCTCCGAAAATGACAAAAAGCCCTGACATGAAAGTTGCGATAACGCTTATGAACATTGCTATAGATGAGTTGAAAGCAAACAGCATACCTGTTTTTCACTTCACTTTCTTTTAGAGTGTAGTTTTGAGATCGGAGAGCGGAGCAGTTGTGTGTTTTAGTTTTTCTGAAAAGCATGAAAGTCATATTGTTCCACTCTTAACTCTCCACTCTCCACACTTTTTTACATTCTGCCTGTGGATTTCATGTAGAACACGATTCCCACGATAACGAGCATGATGAATACTGCACCGATGGTGGAAGCACATCCGCCGCCGCCATGATAAGTCGGTCTGCTGTAAGTTCTCCTGTAGCCGTGTCTGTATCCGCCGGTATGGTGGGGAGGCGGCGGTGGAGGAGGTGGCGGTCTGTAACCGCCTCTGCTGCGAGGCGGTGGTGGAGGCGGTCTGTGTCCGCCGCCGGGAGGGGGTGGTGGTCTGTGACCTCCGCCCATAGGCGGTCTTGGCGGTCTGTTCATAATATCATCTCCGTAAAAATATTTCTTCAGCCTGACGACCGTTGAGTAAGATCTCATGTTTTAGTTCGTCAAGGCTTTCAAACTTCTTTTCTTGTCTGATGAACTCAAGAAGACGTACATCAATGTGTTCATCATACAGGTCACGCCCTTTATAATCGGGCATCCATGTTTCTATTATAACTGTGTCTGAGCCGACAGTCGGTTTTACACCTATGTCGGTCACACCGCAGAATGTTTCCCCGTCAACCGTAACGGAAGAGGCATATACACCGAATTTCGGGCAGACAAGCCCCTTTGGAAAAAGCTGATTAAGAGTTGGAGTGCCGAAAGTTCTGCCGAGCTGTCTGCCGTGTACAACGGGAAGGCAGAAGCCGTAATCTCTGCCGAGCATGGCATTGGCAGAAATGATGTCGCCGTCTGAAATGCATTTTCTGATACGGGTGGAACTGATGGGAATATCGTTGTATAATATCTGACTTTGTGATGAAGTGCTGATACCGATATTATTGCACAGTTCTTTCAGAACATTCCTGTTGCCGAGGGCGTACTTCCCGAAATGGTAGTTGAAACCGCAGACAGCGTGTTTTGCATTGAAGCAGTTTTTAAGAATGTCATAAACGAAATCTTCGGCAGTGATATTTCTTATTTCTGTGAAGTCAATGATATATACCTGAGCGATACCCATTGATTCAAGAATTTTCAGTTTTTCGCTGACGGTGATGACACCCTCGACTTTTTCGTTAAAAAGGACTTTACGGGGGCTTTGCAGAAGGGTAAAGACCGTTGGAATGAGATTATTTTTTTTAGCAAAATCCACAGCATCATTGATAACGGCTTTATGTCCGAGATGTATGCCGTCAAAATAGCCCAGTGCAACAGATGCGGGCTGATTGGAATATTCAAGTTTTTTGATTATCTTCACTTTGAAAAATCACTCCGTTTTTTTTCGCCTTTTACGCTGTGCCTGTTCGTCAAATAAGCTGTCAGACATTGTAATGCTCCTTATCAAAATTTCTTTTCAAATTCAAGTTCGCCTGTTTCGGCATTGACACAGCCCAGACCGAGAAAGTCACGTTCATTATACATACGATATAAAGTGCCGTTTGAGATGTCTGTTATGCCGTGAAGACGGGAAAGGGATAAACTTCCGCCGTTTGAGAAACGAAAAGCCTGTTTTTCTGTGATGTGGATTTCGGAAAGATGTGTGAAAAGACTTTCAACGGGTTTTATATATGAGGTAATGCCCTCTGCACCGAGTTCACGGACTTTTTCAATGGAGATAGCCTGACTTTCATCAAATCCGCAAGCCTTTACACGTCTTAAAGCCGTCATTGTACAGAGATCATTCAGTGCTTTTCCGATGTCATCACATATCACTCTTATGTAAGTGCCTTTTGAACAGGCAATTTTAAGACTGCCTGTTTGTGAAGTTTCGTCAAATTCGAGAAGTTCGAGTTTGGAAACGGTCACGGGACGGGCTTCACGTTCTATTTCAATGCCTTTTCGGGCAAGTTCATAAAGCCTTACACCGTTCTTTGAAACAGCGGAATACATGGGGGGGATCTGCATAATATCCCCACGAAATTTCGGAAGTATCTTTTCAATGTCGGAGATCTTTATGTCGGACGGACATTCATTCAGAATTTTCCCCGTTATGTCAAGGGTATCTGTTGAAAGTCCGAATTTAAAGGAACATATATATTCTTTATCGGTATCGGGCAGGTAATTGACAGCCTTCGTTGCCGAGCCTAACAGCACGGGTAAAACACCTGTTGCCATAGGATCGAGAGTACCCGTATGACCTGTTTTTTTCTCGTGAAGGGCTTTTCGCACGACTGCCACAACGTCAAATGATGTGAAATCAACGGGTTTATCTATGATAAGGATACCGTTCATAAAACTGCACCTGCTGCATTTGTTATCTGACGTTCTGCATCTGAAAGGGTATCTGTTATTATCGTACAGCCGGCAGCGGCTTTATGACCGCCGCCCCCGAACTGAGTGCATATCGCTGATACATCTATATCTCCGGCAGAACGCACGGAAATCCTGAAATTATTTTCCTCTTTTTCACGAATGGTAATACCTATTTTAACGCCCTCTATCTGTCGTGGAATACCCGATATACCCTCTGTATCGTTATCATCTGCACCCGATCTTTCAAGCATTTCCTTTGTGATGAAGATAACGGCGATCTGTTCATCATTATAATATTTGAGAGAGTTCAGGGCAAGCCTTTCCAATTCAAGACGTGAACGGGATTTTGTATCAAACATGAGTCTGTTTATGAAAAAGCTGTCTGCACCGCAAGTTACCATTTCAGCCGCCATTTGATAGGATTCTGCATCAGCATTTGAATATTTGAAACAGCCCGTATCTGTTGAAATGGCTGTAAAGACTGCATTGGCGATATTTTTATCAATGGGAATATCCATTGCAGAGATGACTTTTTTGACTATTTGGGCACAAGCACCGGCACTTCCGTCAACGATACCGTACTTTGCATAGCCTGTATTAGAGGGGTGATGGTCTATGCACAAATCGACTTTATCTTTATATTGTATAAGTTTATCGCCGAAAAGCTGTGTATCGGCTAAATCTACCGTTACAATGTATTCGGGTTCAAACTCCTGCACGTCAAGACCGTTTGTGATATAACTGTATTTCGGCGGAATGTTGTCACTACATACAGGCTGGGCGGTTTTGCCTATACTCCTTAAAGCGTATGCAAGGGCATAACCGCTGCCAACTGCGTCGCCATCAGGGGAGCGGTGCATGAGTATCAATATATTGTCGGCATTTTTGAGTTGTTCGGCACATTCATTTATCGTCAGAGTTTTCATTTTCGTTATCCTCGCTGTATTCTATGCTGTTTAAAAGTCTTGAAATATTTGCACTGTACTCAATTGAATCAGTTGCTTCAAAGGCAAGTGCAGGTGCAACTCTGAGTCTGAGTCTTGCACCGAGTTCATGTCTTATAAAGCCCTGTGCATTTTTGAGGGCTTTGACGGCATTTTTAGCTGTTTCGATGCCGTTCATGGAACTAATATAAATCTTACAATAAGAGAGGTCGTGAGCCATTTCACACCTTACTATACTTATGATGCCGTCATGCAGACGGGGATCTTTCATTTCTCTGAGAATAGCTGCAAGTTCTCTCTGTATATCTTCGGACATTCTGTCCGCTCTGTAATTTGGCATAAAAATTATCCTCCGTTTGTTTTAAGTTAAATGTAAAGTGAGGAATGTTTTGAAATTCTCAGCTTTCATTTATATTCTAATCTTTATCATATCATACTTTTCGGAAATTATCAATTAAAATTATTTTATTTGCTTGACAAAAGACAATATTATGTTAATATTTTTTGAAAATATGGAATAATATAAGAGGAACTAATAGATTTGACTTATGATCTGACGGGCTTATTGTTTATCAAACTGTTCATAATGTATTTTTATGCAGATGAAATACAATTTGTATAAGTTGAAAGTTTTTTTAAAAAAGGTGTTGACAAATCGGAATGAGTGTGTTATTATAGTCAAGCTGTCGCACGAAAACAAATTTCGACAGAGTGCAAAAAAAGTTTTTGAAAAAATTTAAAAAAACTCTTGACAAATGCGAATGAGTGTGATACAATAATGAAGTCGCTGAACGAAAGAACAGTGACGAGGATCTTGAAAATTAAACAACGTAAGGAAGACAATTATACCCGTAATTAACTTTGAGAAGTTGTACTTCTTGAAATATTACAAGTGACAAAACACTATAAAATGAATGCGAAAGCGTAAAAAAAGAGCCATAAGAATGACTCAAAGCTTGATTTGAATGCCGAAAGGCGTTTAGATACAATAGTTTTGAGAGTTTGATCCTGGCTCAGGACGAACGCTGGCGGCATGCCTAACACATGCAAGTCGAACGGAGTTCGAGGGGCTTGCTCCTTGAACTTAGTGGCGGACGGGTGAGTAACGCGTGAGTAACCTGCCTTTCAGTGGGGAATAATATTCTGAAAAGAGTACTAATACCGCATA
>CADCCP010000002.1:0-20792 GCA_902800005.1 uncultured Ruminococcus sp.
AGGTGATTATCCGAGTGATGACACGACTGTTACAAACAAAATTGAAACGGTCAGCGTGAAAGTCAAAAAGACATGGGGCAAAGATGATTATAATATAGCCAAGAGTGTGAAGTCAGTGCAGTTTGAGATACAGCGTAGAGTGAAAAACGGCACATCTTACACAGATTGGGAAACCGTCAATTATGTTGAGGAAAGCGAAACAAAGAAGTGTGCAAATGATATAGAAATATCATGGAACACCACCGTTCACAGCACTGAAAGTACATACAATACGGACAAGGGCTGGACGGGCTTGCCGAAATATGATAAACTCAATCGTGAATATGAGTATCGTGCAGTTGAAAAGAGTATAACACCGCCGGGTAATGCACAGGCTGTTGAAGTAAAAAGCAAAGACGGCGTTTCGGGAGTAGTGGGCGGTTTCAACTACACGAGCTATCACGACAGGTCAAGAAACAGTGACGGAGATGTGACTTCATATAATTCTGTTCTCACAAATTCCCCCGTTGTTTCAAAGCTTGCTGTCACGAAAGAGTGGATAGACGAGCATGACAGAGATAACCCTCGTACAGATATAACGCTTGAACTTACGGCTAAATCAAAAGTCAATGGTGAATATGTAACTGTTGAAGTTCCGAATGACAGAAAGACCATAAACGTGACAAATCTGTATACGGTCGGAAATATGTCAGCAGATGCAAAAGTCGGCGAAAATGACGGATATTATCCCGATAATTTCTATTATATATGGTATGACCTGCCTATAAACGATGCACAGGGCAACCCGATATTGTACACCATCTCGGAAACGAAAAATACAAATTATGGCACTCAGGTGCGTGTAACAGATTACAGTTCCGTTGACGGAAACAATTCAACGTACAATGATTATGAGTATCTTGACAGGACTGACAACAAGAAAAAATCTGTCGGTGCTATGTATATTCTGACAGAGGATTTGACAAAAATTCCTGTCACAAGGTCAAATGAAGGCAAGCTGACGGCAACGATCAATGAAACACAATATACTGCCGACAGTGCCAACATGGAAATGTATATCCCGATAGGTGACAAGAGATATTTTGTTATGATGGATATTAACAGTCAGAAGTATGTTGAAACAGGCAGTACAAAAGTGTATGTTTCAAACGGAAAGATAACTCTTGACGGAACAGAATTTAACTTGAATAATGACGGAACAGTTGCAACAGGAAGCAAGCAATATAATGTTTCCGAAGGCAAGATAACCGTGAACGAACAAGATATTGCTGTTCAGACAGAAAATGAAACGCAGTATGTCATTGTAAACGGACAGCGTTTTGAAGTTTCTAATAGTCAGGTGAATGTAACAAATCTTGTTTTGAAGTCTGCAACGGTATCGCCGAAGATAGAATTTGTTGGCAGAGATGCGGAAGATGATGGCAGAGTTTATGCAAGCACATATCTGAGGGAATTTGAAACAACGCCTGACTTCAAGAACAGCACTTTCACAGGTGACAACATGGACGATGCTGCTACATATGACAAGGATGGTTTTGAAGCAAATTCGTCAAACCATGATGGAGAAGAGTATGCACAGCTTAATGACATTACGAAGATAGATTTCAAAGATGAGTATGTACCGAAAAAGGTCAAAATAAGTGTAAGTAAGACATGGAAAGGTGATGGAGAGGTTTGGAAAACATCAAGACCTCGTCAGGGTGTCAAATACATCATTCAGTACAGAATAGTAGGACTGACAAATGAAACAGATTGGAATGACATACCTTTTGCTGACTCATGGAATGATACTTACAGTTTGAATGATACGGCAGAAAAAACAGTTGGTAAGGTTCCCGAAAATGCGACAGATGAGCAATTGGAAGCAATCGACTGGAATGCAGAATGGAATTATTTGCCGATATATAAAAAAGACTGGGTAGGAGTAAAGTTTGAGTACCGAGTTAAAGAAGAAGGCATAAACTATGAAAGCGGACTGAACGGACTTTTCAACTATGCGGTAACATACGGCGGTGATCTTGACAGCGGTACATTAATTCCTGAGGCTTTTACACCTGATGATGAACATAGTGCAGATCAGGAGTTTACGGAGAGTATTTATAATTCTCTGAGAATGTTGACATTCAAGAAAGTTGTCGATCCCGGATATATAGGCGATCTGCCTGAGAACGGAACGGATATATATCACAAGCAGTTCAACTTCACCATAAAAATAAAGGACGTTGGGGTAATTTCTCAGGATCATGTCAAAGTGCAGAAAATATCCGGAACGAATACAGAAAATATAACTCTTGTAGATGGTACAGCAAATGTCACTTTAGGTCACAATGATGAAATTTCGGTATTCAATTTCCATCAGGGAATACAGTATGAGATCATCGAAGATGACTATACGAGCATGGGTTTGAAAGCCTATGTTCAAGTAGATGACAATGCTGAGGAATTGATGAGAAAGACCGTTGACGGCAGGGTGAATAAGGCAGGAACGCTTGATTCGCATATTCATTCGGTAGTTGTTACGAACAGGGTGCTTGACATTCCCGCAACAGGCGGAAGCGGTATAAAGTTATTCCTTGAAATATCTCTTGCATTCATCACAATGGGTGCGATACTTGGATTCATGTATTGGCTTGCTGAAAAGAAGAAGCTTGAGGAACAGTTGGCATGACAAAATAAAACGGTTCGGAGAATATCCGAGCCGTTTTTTATGCAACAAAAAAGCCTGACACGAAAGTGTCAGACTTCTTTGCAAGGTAATATCATGAAAAAAACATCTTGTACTCAAAATCATATATCAGAGAGTTTTCTTATGACATCATACAGCAGACCGTAGAGTTCATCGAATTTTTCCTGATCGACATCCAGTGCTTCCGCAATACGGCTGGGAATATCACTGCATTTTTCTTTCAGAGCCATACCATCCTGTGTCAGCGAGATGATGACCATTCTCTCATCTTTTCTGCTTCTCTGCCGTGTAAGATATCCCTGTAACTCCATTTTTTTAAGTAGTGGAGTAAGAGTGCCGTTGTCGAGAAAGAGCCTTCTGCCGAGTTCGCTCACGGCGATATTGTCGTTTTCCCAAAGTACCATAAGCACGATATATTGAGTATATGTGATATTCAGTTTTTTCAGATAGGGCTGATAAAGCGATATGACCTTTCTTGAAGCAACGTACAGCGGAAAGCATAACTGATCTTCAAGTTTCAGACTTCCTTCTTCCTTTTTCGTCATTTTGTCCCTCCGATGATAAAAATAAAACACCTCACACTACATATTGTACCATTTAAAGAAAAAATGTCAAGAGATTTTTCTGAAAAAATGAATTTTTCTTCAAAAAAATGCGGAGAGTGAACGCTTTCCACTCTCCGCTGAGATACAGTTTTTTGTTATGTGTATCAGCCTTTGACAGCACCTGCAACAACGCCTTTGATGATATACTTCTGACATGAGAAGTAGAAGATAATGATCGGGATTATTGCAAGTACGAGCATTGCCATCATTGCAGCCATATCGATCGAGCCGTAGCCTCCACGCAGATACTGTATTGCCATAGGCAGAGTTTTCTGTCTGTTGAGGATGAGTGTGGGGAGGAGGTAGTCGTTCCATATCCACATAGCATTGAGGATAGCAACGGTGATAGCCGACGGCATGAGGATCGGGAAGTCGATCATGAAGAAAGTCCTGATCGGTCCGCAGCCGTCTATCATAGCGGCTTCTTCAATTTCAAGAGGCACACTTTTGATGAAGCCTGCAAACATAAATACCGAAAGACCTGCACCGAATCCGAGATAGATCACGACGATACCGAACATATTATCGAGACTGAGTTGGTTTGCAACGAATGACATAGGATACATGACCATCTGGAAGGGGACTATCATGGAGAACGCAAACAGCAGATACATAAGTTTGGTATACCATGTTTTGACTCTTGTGATGAACCATGCACACATTGATGTACAGAGAATGATGAAGGCGACCGAAAAGACCGTGACAAATATAGAGGTGAAGAATGCAGGGAAGAAGTTGATCTTTTCAACGCCGTTGGTATAGTTGTCGAAGCCGACGAAATTGTCACCGTTAGGGAATGCAAAAGGTTCGTTGCTGACAGAGACATTTGTCTTGAAGCTGTTCATAAGAACGAGCAGTATCGGCATAATGAAAGCTATCGAAATGATAACGAGGATAACGAATTTTACCCAATCAGCACCTGTCATAGGAGTTTTGGGTTTTGCATTTTCATTTTTCTGTTTATCGAGTTCGGCTTTTCTTTCCTTTCTGATACGTTCTTTGGTAGCACCTGCAACGAATTCCTGCCATGCGGAGTCGTTGGGGGGATTGTCTACAGGGGTGGTATTCCACTCATATTTTTTTGAATTTGCCATCAGTTTTCGACCTCCTTGCTTCTTGTGAGGTAGAGCTGTGTCAGAGCGATCGCTGCCACTATAATGAAGAATACAACGGCTTTAGCCTGACCGACACCCTGATATCCGACTCTGCCGTAGAAGGTGTTGTAGATGTCGAGAGCGAGCATCTGAGTATCCTTTCCGGGAGCACCGGCAGTAAGGGCATAGTTTTGGTCAAAGAGTTTGAAGGAGTTGGTCAATGTCAGGAACAGGCATATGGTGATAGAGGGCATTATCTGCGGCAGGGTGACATGGATGAGTCTCTGCCATGCATTTGCACCGTCTATCTCGGCAGCCTCGATAAGATCGGGCGATATGTTTTGGATGCCCGATATGTAAATTATCATCATGTAACCGATGAGCTGCCAGTTCATCAGTATGACAAGTCCCCAGAAGCCGTAATTGGCATCTGTGGTGATGGTCGCATTGAAATAATAGAGTACGCCGTTGATTATCATGCTCCATATATAGCCGAGAACGATACCGCCTATGAGATTGGGCATGAAGAAAATAGTACGGAAGAAATTCGTACCTTTTATAGCCTTTGTCAGCAGCATAGCGAAGATGAATGCAATAAGGTTTATGGTGATAACGGAAACGATGGTAAATTTCGTTGTAAACCAAAGTGCATTAAGAAAGTCCTTATCATTTGAGAAAGCCTTTATATAGTTGTCGAAACCGACAAATTCGGTTTTCTTGACGGTCTTGAACTTGCAGAAAGACAGGTACAAGCCCATTGCAAAGGGGACAAGGAAGGCTATCGCAAATGAAACAAGGGTGGGCAGTGCAAACAAAGGAAACCACTTTTTTATTGCTTTTTCCATAAAAGAGCCTCCAAATCAATACAGATTGAAAAAAGGTGCGTTTGTGCGGGAGAACCAACCGCCTTTCAGAAGGTGGAAAATTCACCGAACGAACTGCACCGGTTTTTCCGTTTATTTAAGTTTCAGATCATCTGAAACGCTGGTTCGGGATCATGCTGAACGCTCGGAAGCCCAAGATGCCTTTGCATCTGCAACAACGTCTGTCCATTCTTTCTGTCCCTGAACATACTTGAGCAGAGATGCACCGAAGTCGTTCTTCCACTGCTCTGAGGGGATACCTGCGAATGACCACTTAACAGATGTGAAGCCGTCTTTTTCCATCCAAGCAAGAACTTCTTTTGCAAGAGGATCTGTGGGTTTTTCGTCATCGCCGAAGGATGTGAACGGAGCAACGAATCCGAGATCATTTACAACTGCCTTCTTGCCGTATTCGCTTGTGAAGAGCCATACGAGGAAGTCCATAGAAGCCTTCTGAGTAGCCTCGTCAACTTCGCTGTTGATAGCAAAGTAGTTCTCTGTACCTATGCAGAGACCCTGAGTTTCTTCACCTGCAACGCCTGTGTATATCGGGAGATATTTAACGTCTTCTTCTTTTACAACGCCGCCGGCTTTGATGTCGCCCCAAGCCCAGTTACCGTTCTGAACCATAGCACACTTGCCTGCTGCGAACTCTGCCATTGAATCAGCAACAGTCTTGCCGCCGAGCAGATTCTTTTCGGTTGTAGAGTTGTTTGTATAGAGGTCAAAAATATTCTTGTAGTTGTCTGCATACTTGAACTCAAGTTCTTTTGCTTCGAGGCAGTTTGTGATAACATCGCCTGTGCCTGTGTTGAATTCGTAGTACAGAGGCATGTTCATAAGGTGAGTCTGCCATCTCCAGTCATCACCTGTTTTGAGTGATGTAGCAGCAAATACGCCGTCAATGCCGAGATCAGCTTTTTTAGCTGTCATGTCCTCAACGACCTCTGCAAGTTTTGCATAGCTGTTGATCTCGTCCATAGAAGCAGCCTTTGCACCTTCGGTTGCAAAATACTTTGTCATGATAGCATTGTTGTAGATTATGCCGTAGCCTTCAACAACGTAGGGGATACCGTAAACGCCGTCACCGCTCTTGACTGCAAGGGACTTATCGGAAACGAGCTGATAGAGTTCGGAATCCTTGAGGTCTGCACAGTATTCTTTCCAGTTTTCATAGCCGACAGGGCCGTTGATCTGGAAGATAGTGGGGGGATCTGATTTAGCCATTTCGGATGTGAGAGTTTTCTCATATTCGCCGGAAGCAGCGGTCTGAACTCTTACTTCAACGCCTTTTTCCTCTTTGTACTTAGCAGCGATAGCTTCATACTTATCAGCGATCTCAGGCTTGAAGTTCAGGAAGTAAATGGATTTCACGCCTGAAGTATCAGTGTTGTTTGTCGGGGTAGTGTTGTTGTTGGTGCTGCTGCCGTTGCTTTCGCCGCAGCCTGCGAGTGCACCGACTGCCAATACGCCTGCAAGTGTACCTGCGAGGACTTTCTTGAATTTTCTCATGGTCGTCCAGCTCCTTTAAAATATAAATTTTTTTGATACTGCAAAAGCTATTTTACATTCCTCACAGCCTTTACAAAAATATCTTTTGTACAATCATAACACGATTTTTAAAAATTTTCAATAGTTTTTTACTATATTTTTTAAAAAATTATATACAATTTATCAGATTTTGTAAAATTCCCATCGAGTTATATTTTGGAAGTTATTGGAATAGATATTTAAAAAGCATATTTTGAAAGGGAGGAGCAGTCAAATTGAATATAAAGAAAATTGCAAAGTCGGAGATATTCGGGATAATTGCGGGGGCAGTGCTGACAGTGGTATTTATGATGTTCGGGGCAGCGGTGATGGTAAAAATGCAGAAAGTCATGTATAATATGACAGTGCCTTTTGCAATGGCTGCATTGTGCATAGGTGCATTGGGCGGAGGATATATAACGGCACGTATAAATAAAAGCATGGGCATGGCAGTGGGTGCAGTATGCGGAACAGGTGTATTTCTGATAATGCTGGCATTCGGTGCAGTGTTTGGCAGTAAGCTCGGTATCGTGACACTCATTCGTGCCGCTGCTGCTGTTATATCAGGGGCGTTGGGCGGAGTCCTCGGTGTCAACAAGCGTAAGAAGCGGTAGATCTTGCAGAGTGATGTGGGATCTTTTGACAGATCTGCTCTTCAAACTCTGCTCTATTTAAAAAGTTTCTATTGAATTTGGGAAAAAGATGTGTTATGATATATAGAGTATAACAAAGAAAGGGTGGTTTTCCGTGAAGGCAACAAAGCATATCAAAACTCTGAACAATGCCAATCTCAAAGAGTCTGCTGTAAAGGGCGGCTGCGGTGAGTGTCAGGCTTCCTGTCAGTCAGCCTGCAAGACTTCCTGCACAGTTGCAAATCAGAAGTGCGAAAAGTAATCCCGATCAGCAAAAATACAAAGTCTTAATGTAAGTAAAAGGCGGATGGACTTGTCCGCCTTTTATGATATTTCAGGGGGAATTTTAAATGATACATAAATATAAACTCAACGGATATAATATATGTCTTGATGTGCACAGCGGTGCGGTTCATGTTCTGGACGATATAGCCTATGATGTGCTTGATTACTGCAATGAAAACATGACCGAGACCGCACCCGAAAAGATGTATGCCGATCTTTCGGCAAAGTATGACAAAAATGAACTTACGGAAACTTATGAAGCCCTTTATGAACTCTATCAGATGGGACAGCTTTTTTCAAGTGACGATTACGAACAGTTCTCCGATCTTATGACTAAAGCCCCGATAAAATCTATGTGCATAAACATTTCACATGACTGTAATCTGAGATGTGAATATTGCTTTGCAGCAAAGGGGGATTTCGGTCAGGGCAGATGTCTCATGTCCTTTGAAACAGCTAAAAAAGCTATTGACTTTATCATAGCCAATTCGGGTACAAGGCATAATCTTGAAGTGGACTTTTTCGGCGGTGAACCGCTCATGAATTTTGATGTCGTGAAGCAGACCGTTGAATATGCAAGAAGCATCGAGAAAGAACACAATAAAAATTTCCGTTTCACCATAACCACAAACGGACTTTTGCTTGATGATGAGAAAATCGACTATATAAATAAAGAAATGTCAAATGTAGTGCTTTCTCTTGACGGCAGAAAGGAAATAAATGATAAATTGAGAGTTACACCCAACGGCAAGGGCTGTTATGATATAATCGTTCCGAAATATCAGAAACTCGTTGCAAAGAGGGGCGACAAAGATTATTATGTTCGTGGCACTTTCACGACTTTCAGTGAAGACTTTACAGCAGATGTCATGCACATGAAAAGTCTTGGATTTGACCAAATATCAATAGAACCCGTCGTTTCAGACCCCAAACTTGACTATTCCATTAAATATGAAGACCTTCCAAGAGTATTCAAGGAATACGAAAAACTTGCAAATCTCGTTATCGAAACAAGAAAAAAAGGTGATTTCTTCAACTTCTTCCACTTCATGATAGACCTTAATCAAGGACCTTGTGCAATAAAGAGATTAAGGGGCTGCGGCTGCGGAAATGAATATGTAGCTGTCACTCCGCAAGGTGACATATATCCGTGTCATCAGTTTGTCGGACATGAAGAATTTAAAATGGGAAATCTCAATGACGGTACTTTCGACAACAACATGAAACAGCGTTTTGCAAAGGCAAATGTCTATTCAAAAGAAAACTGCAAAAATTGCTGGGCAAAATTCTATTGCAGCGGCGGTTGCAATGCTAATAATTTCCAGTATGAAGGGGATATTCTCAGATCACATAAAGTCGGCTGTGAGCTGGAGAAAAAACGCCTTGAATGTGCTATTATGATAAAAGCCGCCCTTGCTGACTACGGCATTGAAAATTCATCATGTGACGGTGAAGACTGTTTTGTTGAATGTCACTGAGAATTAAACTTAACAGAGTAATGCATAATTCATAATGCATAATGCATAATTGAGCTGTGCAGACAAGCCAAATTAAACCGGAAGTTTAGTGACAAAATGAAAATACAAGCGTATAATTAAAAGCACATAAATAAATTCATTGTGCATGATCAAGCTGATATATCCCAATAATTATGCATTATGCATTATGAATTATGAATTGAAAAGATTGGAGAGATGAAAAATGAATTTAAAAGAGGCTTTTCGCTTTCAGAACAAACTGCAAAGTCTTATGGACAATGCAAAAGAGATCCTTGATGATAAACGCAACATTACACAGACCAAAAATACATACCTTAGAAGTAAAGTCGTATCGGATGCGGAAGATGAAGTAACTTTTGACGACATACCGAATCCCGAATATACCGAAAGGATAACGGAAATTGCGGAATTTCTTATATACCTCCTTGACGAAAAGGAAAAACTGTCAAAAGCTGTCATGGAAACAAAGAGATCTTTGCCGATAGACATGGACAGTGAAGTTTCACTTAACAGTCACCGTCAGGAAACGGCAAACCTGTTGAGAAGAATGGCAGATACAAGAAGTTCCGAAAATATCATATATAACGGCGGTGTCGGCTACCGTTTCAATGCAGAGGGCAATCAGATTTCCTATAAATGCCCCGTGAAGAAAGTTGTCACGATCAACTTCGACAGAAATAAGATCAAGAAAATGCTTTCCACCCTCGACAAAAAATCTGACAGCGTTTCCGTTGAACTCGACAAGTGCCTTATCAACTATGAAGTAAATTATGAACCTCCCTTTGACGTAAACGACAGCTTTGCAAACGTCTTTGAAAAATACCTCATTAAATGAGAAATGAGGAGTGAGGAATGAGAAATTATTTTTGCATTTCTCATTTCTCATTCCTAATTCCTAATTTGTTTTGTCTGTGTGCGGTGCGGCAGGAGAAGAAAATATTGAAGTCGGTTCAGGTGCAGATGAACTATAATGCTGCACAGCAATTTTTGTAAAAAAGTTGTCTGTTTTTTTGTGACCGGCTTATGATGTAATCGCAAATCGCATCACTAATCCGTAATCCTTCAACTTGCAAATCCGCTTTTACGAAAATACATCAGTTCGATATTTCATCAATACGTCTCAATGAGATTTTGACTTAATTTATCGCCCTAATGGGCACAATTCTAACACAGTGTTTTTGATGGGCAAGGGGCTTCGGTTTCAAGCCTTGACGAGACACAAAATTGACGGATATGTTTTTGACTTCTGACGTACCGCAGACAGACGAATAAAAAAACAGAACAGCAAGTTTGAACTTGCTGTTCTTTGTTATTCACGGTTTTACAGACGAGTATCTGTTCTATGCTTACACCGAGCAGAACACTCAATGCAAGAAGATTGTCAACTGTAGGCAAGGATTTGCCCTGCTGCCACTTGTAGACAGCTTGAGGTTCTTCAAAGCCGAAGAAATTCTGAATATCTCTGACGGTCAATCCACGAGCTTTACGCAGTGCAATAATATTTTTGCCTGTTGCGGAAAGGTCGATAACGGGAAAGCAGTTGTACATAAAATATCCCTCCATTTTCAGTTGTCAAAAACGCTGCGAGATGTGATGAGTATTCTATCATATTTTGTCGGGAAATGCAATATTTTTTAAGAAAAAATCTCTCGAAAACACGAAGTTTAAGGGAGATCTTGAGTTTTTTCCGTGATAATACATTACAGAAAAAAATGCAAGAGTTTTCTTGTCTGCAAAAGCAAAACACTGCATATCCGAAAAGATACGCAGTGTTTTTGTAAGACGTAAAGGGGTTGTTATATAGTTGATGATGCCTGTTGTACATTGTACATTGCACATTGTACATTGTACATTGTTTCAGGCGATTTTCTTGTGCAGACGCAGGCGGTCTGAGATCATTGCGATGAACTCACTGTTTGTAGGCTTGCCACGAGCATTGTGGATGGTGTATCCGAAGTAGGAGTTGAGGATATCAACATCGCCTCTGTCCCAAGCCACTTCAATAGCGTGTCTGATCGCCCTTTCCACACGGGAAGAAGTCGTTTCATACTTCTTGGCAACAGACGGATAAAGCTCTTTGGTGACCGCATTGATGATCTCAGGATGTTTGACGGACATTATGATGGAGTCACGCAGATAGTGATAGCCCTTGATGTGTGCAGGTACGCCGATCTGATGGAGAATGTCCGTGACGGTCACCTCAAGTTCATGGTCAATGCTGTAGACCTCGCCTCTGTCAAACACGGTTTCCTCTCTGCATATGCATGAGGCTGTCAAAACCCGACAATATCACGAATACAGGAGATTTTACATCTTTTATATTTTTTACGCTACGCATGACTCCCACACCATCGATATTGCTCATGAAAATATCCATCAGTACAACATCGGGTTTAAAAGTGCGTATACTTTCAACGACCTTGATGCCGTCTTTTTCGCAGAATTTTTCCTCAAAACCGTTTTCTGCAAAAATATCAGACGAGCTTGTTTTGAATTCGGCAGAATCCTCTGCAATGAGTATCTTTAATTTGCCTTTCATATCAAATCCCCCAATAAATTTTTTGTGGTGATTAGATATTACCATAACTTACCAAATATGGCAAGGGGAATTTTGCAGATTTTTGAATTTGATTATGATTCAACAATTTATGCAGATAAAGACAATTTGTTTTGTATAATAGTGCTGTTGAAATCTATCATATTTTCTGCAAACACCCCGTAACCTTCTGTTGTGTCGTTTACAAAGACATGAGTGACAGCTCCCACAAGCATATTATTTTGAATAATGGGACTTCCGCTCATACCTTGTACAATGCCGCCTGTTTTTTCAAGAAGGTTTTTGTCTGTTATTCTGATTATCATATTTTTGGGGGAGTTATTGTTGTAGCTTATATCTTCTATGGAAATATCATAGAATTTGGGCGGTTCATTGTCAACAGTGGTGAGTATTTGGGCATTTCCACGTTTTACTTCCTGTTTAAAGGCAACGGGAACGGTATTTTTTGGAAAGTCGTTTGTGCAGAGAGTGCCGTAGATACCGAGTTGGCTGTTGGCAGTAATAGTGCCTGTTGGAGAGGTATCGGAGAACGTGCCTGTGAGGGCACCGGGATTTCCGCATATACTCTTGCTTACAGAGGTTATCTCAGCATTGACTATATCGCCTTTTTCAAGAGGCATAAGACTACCGCTTGCGGTGTCGCATATGCCGTGTCCCAGACCTGCAAAGGAGTTGTTTTCGGGATCAATGAAGGTCATCGTGCCTATACCCGCACAACTGTCACGCACCATCAAGCCTATCCTGTATTTTTTTACGCTTTCATCAAAGACAGGAGTTATTTTTGCAAGGTACTCTTTGCCGTCATGGACGGCTTTCACCTCAAGGGGATCACCCTTGCTTTTTTCAACGACATTAAGGAGTTGTTCATTGGTATCAAGATTTTCGCCGTTTACGGAAAGGATTATATCACCTGCAGATATGCCTGCATCTGACGAGGGATTTTTATTTCCTACATTTGACGTACCCGACACAACAAGCCCGTCTGTATATATTCTTATGCCGAAGGGCATACCGCCCAATATGACATTTTTTCTTTCCGTCACGTTGACGTTCACATCTTTTACGGGTACGCTGTCAAAAAGCATTATCTTTGCATTTGACTTTTCACAGACATTTCCCGAACTGTCAAAAGCAGCATATATAGCAGTATCCCTGTCATACCTCACGGACAGCGGAAAAGAAAATTCATTTCCCTGTTTTGTGACGGAGAGCCTTGACGGAGTGAAATAAGCGGTCAATGCACACAGCAGTAATATCACACTTGCAGAAACCGCAAGCATTGCCGTAAAAGTCCTGATAAACAGATATATTTTCTTATTCATAGAAATTCACCTCCCTTTATATAGTCTTGACAGGGTACGGGCAAAATAAAATGTCTTTTCAATGCCAAAACACATGGATTTTTTGTGCAAAACTAACAAAGATTTGAAGATATTTTTGTAAGTCGGTTGACAATCCCTTATGAAAGATTTAAAATATAAAATGAGAAAATTTGATTTACAGAGATGATGATATTATGATAAAAAGTATGACAGGTTACGGAAGATTTGAGGGCGTTATCGAGGGCAGGAGAACTGTATTTGAGATAAAGTCCGTCAACCACAGGTATTTTGAATTGCAGTGCAGACTTCCCAGAGGCTGCGGATTCCTTGAAGAAACGATAAAAAATCTGCTTGCAGACAAGGTCTCAAGAGGAAAAGTCGATGTTTACGTCAGCATTGAAGCAGATGAAAATGTAGCGGCAGATGTCAGGGTAAACCAGTCTGTTGCATTGGGTTATTTGTGTGCCATTCAGAAAATGTGTGAGCTTTACGGTCTTAAAAATGATGTGACCGTATCGACGATAGCAGGTTATCCGGATGTGTTGACGGTCAGCAAAGCTCCCGAAAATGAAGAAAAGCTGTCGGAGATAGTAAAAGCAGCAGGTGAGCAGGCTTTGGAAAGTTTTCTTGCCATGCGTGAACGTGAGGGCGAAAAACTTAAAAAAGATGTTCTTGAAAGAGGTCAGCATATTCTTTCGATAGTGGAACAGATAGAGGAGCGTTCACCGCAGACCGTTGAGGAATACAGGAATAAACTTTATGAAAGACTGAAAGAAGTCCTTGAAGTTACGACTATAGACCCTCAAAGGATATTGACGGAAGCGGCTATATTTGCGGATAAAACAGCCGTTGCAGAGGAAACCGTCAGATTGAGAAGTCACTTTGCACAGCTCGAAGATATGCTCAATTCAGATGCAGCAGTCGGCAGAAAACTTGATTTTATCGTGCAGGAAATGAACAGAGAAGCTAATACCATAGGTTCAAAAGTTTGTGATGCAGACCTTGCACATAAAGTCGTTGACATCAAAGCCGACATTGAAAAGATCCGTGAACAGATACAAAACATTGAATGAGTGTGGAGAGTTGAGAGTGGAGAGTGGAGCAGAATGCAGCTTGTCAATATAGGTTACGGGAATATGATCTCGGCAGAAAGAATTGTTGCGATAGTAAGCCCCGATGCCGCACCGGTCAAAAGGCTCGTGCAGAATGCAAGGGATAAAGGAATGTTGATAGATGCGTCATGCGGACGTAAAACAAAGGCTGTTTTGATAATGGACAGCGATCATGTAGTATTGTCGGCAGTACAGCCCGAAACGGTTGCACACCGTGTAAGCGATGATAAAAATGAGGAATGAAAAGTGAGGAATGAGAAATGAGTAAAAAGGCGGTTTTGGTGGTCATATCGGGACCTGCCGGAACAGGTAAGGGTACAGTCGTTAAGGAACTCGTAAGGCGTGGAGCGGCTGAAATTTCCATTTCGGCGACTACAAGAGTTCCCAGAGGTCAGGAACAGAATGGTGTGGAATACCATTTTTTGACAAAGGAAAAGTTTGAAAGAATGATAGGTGAAGACGGATTTTTGGAGTATGCCGAATATTGCGGGAATTACTACGGTTCACCGAAAGCACCTGTTGATAAATGGCTTTCAGAGGGAAAGAACGTCATTCTTGAAATAGAAGTAGAAGGTTATCAGAAAGTCAAGGCAAAAAGACCTGATTGTATAGGAATATTTATTATGCCGCCGTCTATGGAAGAATTGGAAAATCGTCTGCGTGGACGCAACACCGAAACGGAGGAACAAATACAAAAACGTCTTTCAAGGGCAGCAGAAGAAATACCTTTGGCAGAACTTTATAATTATGTTGTAGTCAATGACTCTGTGCAGGATTGTGCAGATAAAATTGAGTATATATTCAAGTCCGAAACGGATAACTGAGAAAAGGGGAATGTTGTTATGATGTATGAGAAGTATACGAAACCGAATGTAGATGACATTTTTGCAGGAAAAATGAGTAAATATGCCCTTGCAATAGCAGTTGCAAAGAGGGCAAGAAAGATCACTGATGATATACGTCAGGATAAGGACAAGGTATGTGACAAGCCCGTTATCGTGGCTGTCAAGGAATTTGAGGAACACAAATATATAATTTTAGAGCCTGATGTAGATGACTGAATATCTTGTCGGGGGAATTGCGGTCGAAAATACCTTGTATCACTTTGACAAGCTGTATGATTATATCATACCCGAAAATTGCCGCAGTCATGCACAAGTCGGATGCAGAGTCATGGTGAACTTTGGCGGTTCTCTCAGACAGGGCATTATCATGGAACTGCATGAAACGGAAGATATTTCCAAATTAAAGAAAATAAGTGAATTGCTTGATACAGAGCCTGTCTTATCGAAAGAACTCGTTAAACTTGCATCAATGATGAAAGACAGATGTTTTTGCACACTGTTCAATGCGTGTCACGCCATGCTGCCCGCAGGACTTTCTCTTAAAGTCATGTACAGCTACACAGCAAATCCGCTTTCACAGCAGGAAATTGATGATCTTTCCAACTTGGAAAAGCAGATATATTTATATCTGAAAGCAAGAAAAACTGCCGTAAGATATGACAGACTTTTGAAAGCTGTGGGACTTTCCGAAGGCAATATATTCACGGATATGTATAAAAAAAATATCCTGTCAAGGACGGAGACCGTTAAAAAGCGTTTGCAGGATATTACCGTAAAAATGGTACATCTTGAAAATGACAGTGAAGATATTGATTACACGCCTCAACAGACGGAAGTTATCAATATATTGAGAATGTCTGATGTTTCAAGAAAAGAGATATTGTATTTTACGGGAGTATCGGGAAGTGTTGTTGATAATCTCGTTAAAAAAGGTGTTTGC
Organism: uncultured Ruminococcus sp.; assembly: GCA_902800005.1. GTDB lineage: Bacteria > Bacillota > Clostridia > Oscillospirales > Acutalibacteraceae > UBA1213. The sequence continues at coordinate 15,971 of CADCCP010000002.1, forward strand.
AGTTACTATGATGATAAACCTCCCGAAATTCCCGAAAAGGAAATTCCCGTCACAGATGACAAAGATATAATACTCACGGATAAACAGCAGGCTGTTTATCGGTCTTTTATAGAAAAGTATGAAAGTGAAAAACCGTGTGCGGCTTTGCTGTACGGAATTACGGGAAGCGGAAAAACTTCCGTTTTCATGAAACTTATAGATCGTGCCAATGCAGACGGTAAGGGCGTTATCTGCATGGTACCCGAAATTGCACTGACACCTCAGCTTTTGGCAAAATTCAAGGCACGTTACGGAAACAGAGTTGCTGTATTTCACAGCGGTTTGTCGCTTTCCGAAAGGCTTGAAGAGTGGCGGAAGGTCAAGGATAAAAAGGCAAATATTGCTGTCGGCACAAGGTCGGCTGTATTTGCACCGCTTGAAAATATCGGTCTTATCGTCATCGACGAGGAACAGGAATATACATATAAATCCGCTTCAACGCCGAGATTTCATGCAAGGGAGCTTGCAAAGATAAGATGTGTTGAAAACAATGCACTGCTTTTGATGTGTTCGGCAACGCCTTCAATAGAGAGTTACTATTTTGCAAGTGAGGGCAGATATTCCCTTGAAACGCTCAATGAACGCTATGGAACAGCAAAATTGCCTGAAGTTATCAAAGTTGACATGAACAAAGAGGAAAATGAAGGCAATTTTTCGGGATACAGTTCTGTTCTTTTGAAAGAGATACAATTTAATCTGAATAACGGTCAGCAGTCAATTATATTGCTTAACAGGAGAGGTTATAATACATTTGTGATGTGCATGGGATGCAGGAAAGTAATACAATGTCCGAACTGTTCTATCTCAATGACATATCACAGTGCAAATCACAGATTGATGTGTCATTACTGCGGATATTCCATACCGTCACCGAGAGAATGTCCGTCATGCCATTCCGATAAGCTGAGATATTCGGGTGCAGGCACTCAAAAAGCTGAAAGTGATCTGCAAAATTTATTTCCGAGAGCAAGAATAATTCGTCTTGACACTGACAGCACTATGCAGAAATTTGCTTATGAAAAGAAATTGCAGGCATTTCAGAACGGTGAATATGATATTATGCTTGGCACACAGATGGTCGCAAAGGGACTTGATTTTCCTAATGTAACGCTTGTGGGAGTTCTTTCAGCGGACTTAATGCTGCATAATGATGATTTCAGGAGTTATGAAAGGACATTTTCTTTGCTTACGCAAGTGGCAGGGCGGTCAGGGCGTGGTGATCTTCACGGACGTGCGGTGATACAGACCTATGAACCTGAAAATCCCGTGATAGACCTTGCGGCACAGCAGAATTACACGGAATTTTATAAAGATGAAATTCTGATGAGAAAAGCCATGCTTTATCCGCCTTTCACGGATATATGTGTAGTGTCGTTCATAGGTAAAGACATGGATAAAACAAGGGGGGCTTCACAGACATTTGCCGACAGTCTTGTGGCACTTGTAAAAGCCGAATACAGTGAATTGCCAATGAGAGTTCTCGGACCTTCACCGGCACTTGTTTCAAAGATAAACAATAAATACCGTTATCGCTTGATAATCAGGTTTAAAAATACGAGGCGTTTCAGGGAAATGCTTTCAAGACTGCTTGCAGATTTCGGGAAAAACAGGCAGTTTTCGGATATAACGGCTTATGCCGATATTGATCCCGAAAATTCTTCATGAGGAGAAAGGAAGATTTGAATATGGCTATCAGAAACATTGTAAAAGAGGGTGACAGGGTTCTGACAAAGAAGTGCAGACCTGTTGAAAAATTTGATGACAAGCTGGCAGAGCTTATTGAAGATATGTATGAAACTATGGATAACGGCGGCGGTGTAGGGCTTGCCGCACCGCAAGTCGGCATATTAAGACGAGTATTTGTCATTGACATAGGTGAGGGAAGGCTCGAATTTGTCAATCCGCAGATAACCAAAACAAGCGGTACGCAGGAAACAAGTGAAGGCTGTTTGTCATGTCCGGGTGAGTTCGGCATCACAAAAAGACCTATGTATGTAACGGCTGTCGCACAGAACAGACACGGCGATCAGTTCACCATCAATGCAGAGGGATTTTTGGCAAAAGCGATATGTCATGAATATGACCATCTGGACGGTATTCTTTTCAAAGAACACGTTATAAGAATGCTTGAACCGGATGAAATAAAGTGAGTTGAAGAAAATGAAGATAGTATTTATGGGAACGCCTGATTTTTCGGTGCCTTGTCTGAAAGCACTCATCAATGACGGGAACGAAATAGCGGGAGTCTTTACGCAGACGGATAAACCTCGTGGCAGACGTGGAAATCAATTAGTGCCGTCACCTGTCAAGGTGTGTGCATTGGAGAATGATATAGACGTGTATCAGCCGAAAACCCTGAAAGACGGAGAGGCTTTTGAGATAATACAGAGATTAGCTCCCGAAATGATAGTGGTAGTGGCGTATGGAAAGATACTGCCGAAAGAGATCTTGGATTATCCGAAGTACGGTTGTGTGAATATACACGCATCTCTTTTGCCCGAATACAGAGGTGCTGCACCGATACAGCAGGTCATTCTTGACGGCAGGACTAAAACAGGTGTGACGGCTATGTTGATGGACGTTGGACTTGATACGGGCGATATGCTGATGAAATGTGAGACGGATATAGGCGAGAATGAAACGATAGATGAATTGCATGACAAGCTGTCGGAAATGGGTGCAGAGATGATAGTGAAAGTCGTGCATGATGCCGAAAAGGGCTTGCTGAAGCCTGAAAAGCAGGATGACAGCAAGTCGTCTTATGTCGGTATGCTGACGAAAGATATGATGAAGATAGACTTCACGAAGTCTGCAAGAGAGGTGCATAATCTTGTCAGGGCATTGACGGGAACGGCATTTCTTGGAGAAAAGCGTGTAAAAATATATAAAACTCTTGTCAGGGATGACAGGGGCGAACCGGGAAAAATATTGTCACTTTCACCGTTTGTCGCAGCTTGCGGAGAGGGTGCTGTAGAGATAGTAGAAATACAGCCGGAGGGCAAAAAAAGAATGTCGGCAAAGGATTTTGCCAACGGCTTGAAGAATACGGACAGTGAACTGAAATTTTCGTAAAATGGGAGCGTTACTATGACGGAAACATCAAGACAAACAGCTTTTTCAGCTCTCATGCGTGTGGAACGGGACGGCTCTTACTCCAATATAACGCTTGATACGATACTTTCAAAAAGCGGTCTTTCACAGAGAGATAAGAAGTTTGTATCAAATATATTTTACGGAGTGACAGAGAGATGTCTTTTGCTGGATTACAATATATCTTCATATTCGGATATACCGCTGAACAAGCTGGATATGGAAGTTGCAGTTATATTGAGGATGGGGCTGTATCAGATATATTACATGGACAGTGTACCTGATTCGGCAGCAGTGAATGAAAGTGTAAAGCTGTGTTATGAAAATAAGCTGGCAAGTGCGGCAGGATTTGTCAACGGCGTTTTAAGGGCAGCAGCAGAAAATGATGAAGTAAAGCTGCCCAACCCAAAGAAAAGCAAAACTAAATTTTATTCGATAGCATATTCATGTCCCGAAAGGATAGTAAGATTGTGGCGGCAGAGCTACGGTGATGAAACGGCAAAGGAAATATTGATGTCACTTGAAGGCAGACCGCCTGTGAATGCAAGGGTAAACACCTTAAAGACAGATACGGAAAGCTTGAAAAAGTCGTTTGAAAAGTCGGGCATTACGGCAAAAATAAGTGAATGTACGGATGACTGTCTGGAATTGGAAAACACGGGTGCGATAGATACACTTGAAGAGTATAAAAAAGGACTGTTTCACATACAGGATACGGCTTCACAGTTATGCTGTAAAATGTTGGAAGCGGCTGAAGGACAGACTGTTTTGGATGTGTGTTCGGCACCGGGCGGAAAAAGTTTCACACTTGCACAGATGATGAACAACAAGGGAAAGATCATTTCATCTGATCTGTATGAAGCAAGGGCAGGACTTGTTGCAAAAGGTGCGGAAAGGCTTGGTATCAGTATCATACATACAATGACAGGTGATTCTGCCGAGACGGAGTTCCCGATGGCAGACAGGGTATTATGTGATGTACCATGTTCCGGACTCGGCATTATAAGAAGAAAGCCCGAACTCAGATATAAAGAGGATCTGGGATTGGACACACTTCCTGACCTGCAGTATGCGATTTTGTGCAACAGTGCAAAATATGTCAAAACAGGCGGTATTTTAGTGTATTCAACGTGTACGCTCAATCCTTGGGAGAATAACGAGAATGCAAGAAAATTTCTTGAAGAACATGAGGATTTTGAACCGTATGCATTGAAAGTTCCCGACGGCATCAAAAGGGGCATTGAGGAAAATGAAAATGAACTGACACTTTTCCCGCAGATCAACGGCACTGACGGATTTTTCATCAGTGCTTTCAGAAGGAAGTGATGGTATGCCGAAAGATATAAAGTCGATGTATGAAGAGGAACTGAAAGAGGAATTTGCCCTGATGGGTGAGCCTGCATACAGGGCAGGACAGGTCTACAAATGGCTTCACAGCGGAGTGCAGAGTTTTGATGAAATGACGAATATCTCAAAGAAACTTCGTGAAAGGCTTGTGGAAAACTACTATATATCGAATGCTGCTATTGAAAAAAAATTAGTTTCGGCGTATGATGATACAAAGAAGTATCTGTTTTCATTCCGTGACGGCGAGATGGTGGAATCTGTATTGATGAAGTACCATCACGGTTATACGAGCTGTATCTCAACGCAGGTCGGCTGTAAAATGGGCTGTACTTTCTGTGCAACGGGA
>CADCCP010000002.1:20798-78676 GCA_902800005.1 uncultured Ruminococcus sp.
TGTACTTTCTGTGCAACGGGACAAAGCGGTTTTTCAAGAAATCTGACGGCTTCCGAAATGATCGCTCAACTTCAGGCAGAACAGAACGATAACGATATAAGAATATCTAATGTCGTTCTGATGGGCATGGGTGAACCGCTGGATAATTTTGACAATGTTGTAAGATTTCTGAAACTCGTCAGCAGTGAAAACGGCATGAATATCGGTATGAGACATATATCGCTTTCAACGTGCGGTATCGTGCCGAAGATATATGAACTTGCAGATATGAAACTGCAATTAACTTTATCTGTATCGCTTCATGCACCGAATGACGAGATAAGAAGCAGGACGATGCCTGTAAACAGAAAGTATAACACAGAGGAATTGCTGAAAGCGTGTAAATACTATGTAATGCAGACGAACAGGAGAATATCGTTTGAATATGCGATGATAGACGGAGTGAATGACAGTGAAGCCTGTGCAAAAGAACTTGCACACAGACTCAAAGGTATTCTCAGTCATGTCAATTTGATACCGGTGAATAACGTGAAGGGTACAGGTTATGAAAAAAGCAAAAAGGAAAGCATAAGGAATTTTATTGCAGTGCTGGAAAGAGCGGGCATTACTGCAACGGTACGCAGAACTCTCGGAAGTGACATCAATGCTTCCTGCGGACAATTGAGACGTTCCGTTTCTGACGGCATCACAAAGGAGGGATAGATATTGGAAGTGTATTCCAAAACCGACATAGGACTTGTAAGGAGTTCCAATCAGGATTACTGTAAGACAGGCAGATTGTCTGACGGTTCTGTATGGGCGGTGGTATGCGATGGCATGGGCGGTGCAAACGGCGGTTCTACTGCAAGCAGGATAGCAGCGGAAACTGTTGCAGAACAGCTCAAAGAGTTATATAATATAAAGAAATACCATGATGATATTGAAGAACTCATCAAGGAGTCGATAGCGATCGCCAATCAGCGTGTGCATGATATGTCGCTGAATATATATTCTCTCAGCGGCATGGGTACTACAGTTGTGGTCGTGGTAGTCAGGGATGAGACAGTACATATCGTCCATGCGGGCGACAGCAGGGCCTATCTCTATGAAAACGGAATTCTCAGGCAGATCACAAAAGATCATTCGATGGTACAGGAACTTGTAGACATCGGACGTATCACTCAGGAAGAAGCCCGCAATCACCCTAATAAAAATATCATTACAAGGGCGTTGGGAACAAGAGTCGATCTTAAAACGGACTATAACGGTGTACCGTTCCATAATGGGAGTTTGCTGCTGATATGCACTGACGGATTGTCGAATTATCTGACAGAGGAAGATATTGCCGGCTTTATCGGGGAAAACAGGGGAAATGAGCTTGTCGAAAGGCTCGTGGAACAGGCAAAAGCAATGGGCGGCGGTGACAATATCACTGTTGCGGTGATAGAAAGTTGAAAGGAGCTTTATTGAATGGATAAATACATAGGCAGAAGGCTTGACAGCCGATATGAAATACAGGAGCTTATCGGCATGGGCGGAATGGCGATGGTCTACAAGGCTTATGACAGCATTGATGACAAGACCGTTGCAATAAAGATTCTCAAAGATGAATTTCTCGGCAATGAGGAGTTTATCCGAAGATTCAAGAATGAATCAAAGGCGATAGCAGTGCTGTCTCATCCGAATATCGTGAAGGTGTATGATGTCAGCTTCGGGGACAGGATACAGTATATAGTGATGGAATATATAGACGGCATTACTCTCAAGGAGTATATCGGTCAGCAAAAGATAATTCCGTGGAAGGAAGCTGTACATTTCACTGTGCAGATACTCAAAGCCCTTCAACATGCTCATGAAAAAGGTATCGTTCACAGGGATATAAAACCTCAGAATATCATGCTTTTGCAGGACGGCACTATCAAAGTCACGGATTTCGGTATCGCAAGATTTTCAAACAATGAGACTCGCACCATGACAAGCAAAACAATAGGTTCTGTGCATTATATTGCTCCCGAACAGGCTCGTGGCGGTGCTACCGACGGTAAGGCGGATATATATTCGGTGGGTGTTATGCTGTATGAGATGCTGACAGGTCAGCTCCCGTTTGAAGCAGACAATGCCGTATCTGTTGCCATCATGCAGATGCAGAACGAACCCAAACCCCTCAGAGAACTCAATGACAAGATACCCGAAGGTATTGAACAGATCACTCTCAGGGCTATGAGAAAAGAACCTAAACAGCGTTTTGCTTCGGCAGGCGAGATGCTCGAAGCGATCGAAACTTTCAGGCGTGATCCGTCCGTGAAGTTCCGTTATACCTATGCAGTCGATCAGGCTCCTACAAGAGAGGTAGAGACCATAAATAACGTCAAACTTGCCTCGACAGCGGAAAGTGCATATGAGATGGACTATCTGCCGGAGGATGATGAAATATCTGCTGTCCGTTCAAAGAGGGCTGTAACTCTTATCACTCTGACGATAACATTGTTGGTGCTTGTCATGCTGATAGTTTTCATCATAAATCTTGTTCAGACAATGACAAAAGTTACCGATGTAAAAAGTGTCGAAGTGCCGAGCTTTGTCGGCGAGCTGTATGATGAGATCGTGCAGAATAAAGAATACAAGTTCAATTATGACATTACTGCCAAATATGATGCAACCAAGCCTGTGAATATCGTTCTTTCGCAGGATCCCGAAGCAGGCTCAAAGCAGGTCAAGGAAAATGCTGTCATAAAGCTGACCATCAACAGCAAGAGTACCAAAGCGGAAGTTCCGAAGGTAAGGAACTATCTTAAACAGGAAGCTATGGACAAACTCTCTGACAAGTATTTCACCTATGAACTCAAGTATGTGAACAGTAATGATGTCAGCAGAGGTTATGTTATAGATTGCTCACCTCAGGAGGGTACGGAACAGCCTATAGGTACAGTTATAACTCTGATCGTCAGCGAGGGCAAGACTCCCAAACAGATAACCGTACCGAATGTTGTCGGCAAGAGCTATGAAAGTGCCAAGTCGGAGCTTGAAAGTGCAGGCTTCACTACACAGAAATCAATGGTAGCGAGTGCCGTTACCGCAGGACAGGTCATTCTGACCGATCCGCTTGCAGGCAACAAGCTCACAGAAGGCTCTCTCATCACCATTCAGGTCAGTGACGGCAGCAAGATCATCAAAGGTATGACACAGGCTGTTGATCTGCCGCAGGACGAATATGCGGAGATAAAAGTGACTATTTACGTTGATGCAGTGAAAACAGAGGAAGTATCCGGCGTACCTGCACACGGATTCAAGAAGAGCATCTATCTTGAGCCTGAAGGTGCAAAGAACCATCAAAAGACCGTTGTTGTCATGGTAGATGATGTGAGATATGAAGCCTTCACCTTTGACTTCAAGAACCAGACCGTGACAAAAGATTATCAGAACTATGACTATAAAGTAAAACAGGGTTCTGATCCTCTGGGCTATCAGAAAGATAATGCTATCTATTCGCTGACAAACTATATCAGTGATATGTCTGCTTATTCAGAGTACGATCAGGGTGTAATGAACGACCTTATCGAAGAATACAAGGACTATATCAGAAGTGCAACAAGCGAATCAGAGATAGATGAACTTCTCAAAGAGGCGACAAGTCAGCTCGATACTTTTGAAGAAGAACCTGAAGAGGAGTCTTCTGAAGAGGAATCCGAAGAGGAGTCTTCTGAAAAGGAATCCCAAGAGGAATCCCAAGAAAGTAAAGATGAGCCGTCACCTGCCGATGTTGTACAGCGTTATATCAGACAGGGTTATGAAGATGTCAGACACGGCTATGAAGTATTGTTCGGAGTTTGATAAAATATGGAAATTTTAACGGGATTGATCGTTAAGGCTATCAGCGGTTTCTACTATGTTGAAACCGCTGAAATGCTATACGAATGTAAAGCAAGGGGTGCTTTTCGCAAAAAAGGCATAAGTCCGTGTGTCGGTGACAGGGTAAATATCAGTATATCAGCCGACGGCAAAGGTACTGTTGATGAGATACTTCCAAGAAAAAATTCTATCGTCCGTCCTCCTCTCGCTAATCTGGACAGGCTTTTTATCGTATCATCAGTTGCACAGCCGTCACCGAATACCGTCATTATCGACAAGATAACTGCCGTTGCCGTCAGAAAGGGTATTGAACCTGTAATTATCTTCACAAAATCCGATCTTGCCGACTGCACCGCACTTCTTGATATATATAAAAAATCGGGTATCACCGCCCTTTCTTACAGCATAAAAACAGGTGAAGGAAAGGAAAATATCCTTTCCCTGCTTGAAAACAAAATATCCGCTTTCACAGGAAATACAGGCGTAGGAAAGTCTTCAATGTTAAATTCGCTTTTTCCCGAATTTGAGATACAGACCGCTGAAATAAGCCGTAAACTCGGCAGGGGCAGGCATACTACCCGTCACAGTGAACTCTACAAAATAAACGGTGGTTACGTTGCGGATACTCCCGGATTTTCCACTGTCGATATAGAAAGATATGAAATGATAGAGTTGGATAAAATACAGTATTGTTTTCCCGAATTTGATGAATATATATGTAACTGCAAATTTACGGGGTGTTCACATACCGTTGAAAAGGGTTGTGCAGTCTTGCAGGCACTCACCGACGGGAAAATTTCAAAGTCACGCCATGACAGCTACAAATATATGTACAATGAAGTGAAAGCCATTCCGAAATATTGAGGACGGGTAAAACCCCTTCCCAAAAAAATTTGATCTGGAGTTTTTTAAGTGAAAAGATGTGTGATAATAGGTGCATCACCCTTTTGTGATGCAGATGTTCTTAAAAAGAATATTCGTGAAAGTGATTTTATCATGTGTGCGGACGGCGGTTACAAGTATGCTTTGAGTGCAGGCGTAAAGCCCGATATGATAATAGGTGACTTTGATTCATCGGAATTTCCCGAAAATATCAGGTGTGATATAGTGAGATTGCCCGTTCATAAAGATGATACCGATACCATGTATTGTGTCAGAGAGTGCATGAAAATGGGATATAAAGATATTTTGCTTTTGGGAGTGACGGGTGGCAGACTCGATCATACATTTGCCAATTTCTGTACGCTTCTTTATACGGCTGAAAATGCCGTCAATGCAAAGATAATTGACGGTGAAAATATCATTTTTGCCATGACACAGGGCATGAAAGAAAATATCGAAAATATGCAGGGACATATCTTTTCTATATTTCCGTTTGGCTGTGAAAGCTGTAAAGTTACGCTTGACGGCTTTGAATATCCGCTTGATGAAGATATTTTGAAAGTTGATACTGTTCTCGGAACAAGCAATTCTATTTTGTCGGATCATGCGGAAATTATCTTGCATGAAGGTAATGCAATTTGTATAGTGGGGTGAAATTATGTTAAAGAATAAAGTAGTAGTTGTGGGAGTAACGGGAAGTATAGCGGCTTATAAATCTGCACAGCTTGTCAGTGATTTAGTGAAAGAGGGCTGTGAAGTTCATGTGATAATGACTAAAAATGCCGTGAATTTCATAAATCCGATAACTTTTGAAACTCTCACGGGCAGAAAATGCCTCGTTGACACGTTTGACAGGAATTTTGAATACAGCGTGACGCACGTTTCTTTGTCACAAAAAGCAGATGTATTCATGATAGCACCTGCTTCGGCGAATATCATAGGCAAAATTGCCAACGGCATTGCAGATGATATGTTATCTACAATGGTGATGGCGGCAAAATGTCCCGTCTTGATAGCCCCTGCCATGAACAAATATATGTTTATGAACAGTATCGTACAGGAAAATATAGAAAAGCTTAAAAGACACGGTTATAAAATAATTTCGCCTGCTGTGGGAAGGTTGGCTTGTAATGACACGGGTATCGGAAAATTGCCTGATGTAGATGTTTTAATGGAACATATCAGGCATGAGATAGCAAACAAAAAAGATTTTCAAGGTAAAAGGGTTCTTGTAACGGCAGGACCTACACAGGAATCTCTCGATCCCGTGAGGTATATAACAAATCATTCAACGGGTAAAATGGGTTATGCGATGGCACAGGCGGCAAGTGAAAGGGGTGCGGAAGTCACCTTGATAAGCGGTGAAGTGAATATAAAACCGTCGATATTTGTACAGCTTGTCAAAGTGAAATCGGCGGAAGATATGTTCAATGCAGTGAAAGAGAACTTGTCTGAAAGTGATGTGCTTATCATGTCAGCGGCAGTTGCGGATTATACCCCCGACACATACAGCAGTCAAAAAATCAAAAAACATGATGACGATATGTCGATCTCTCTTAAAAGAACGGCTGATATTCTGAAATATGCAGGAGAGCATAAAAAGGAAAATCAAGTGATATGCGGATTTTCAATGGAAACGGAAAATCTTGTTGCCAATTCGAGAAAAAAGTTGGAAACAAAGAATTGTGACATGATAGCGGCAAACAGCATAAAAGAAAAAGGTGCCGGATTCGGCACCGATACGAATATTATCACGCTTATTACAAGAGATGATATATATGAATTACCCATCATGTCGAAGTATGAAGCGGCAAACGTTATCCTTGACAAGATAAAGCAGATTTTTTCAATGAACTGATGTTACGAATGATTGTACATTGCACATTGTACATTGCACATTGTACATTGCACATTGTACATTGTTAATTTATTTTCATCATGGCGATAAGTCCGCCACGTTTGCCTCCGCTTGCACGGTGGGAAAATAAAAGACCGCTGTTGCATTTCGTGCAGACATCACTGATAGATATGTTTATACTGAGAAGCCCGGCTTCAAGAAGCATACGTCTGTTAGTTTCTTTGAGGTCTATCATGTATTTTCCGTGACCGAGATTTTTCGTGAAATAGGCGGGTTTAAGTTCTGTCAAAGAGGCGAATTGTTCATAAACGGGCGTATCGACTTCATAACAGCAAAAGCCTATTGCAGGACCTATGACACATATAATGTCGGACGGATCACAGCCGTAATTTTCTGTCATGACTTCAACGGTAGCTTCACCGACTTTACCGACAGTGCCTTTCCAGCCTGCATGGGCGAGAGCGATAACTTTTTTTTCCGGATCGGCAAAAAAAAGCGGTGTACAGTCTGCATAGTGAGTTACGAGAGTTACATTGGGTTCGTTGGTGACAAGTGCATCAACGCTTGGCATATCATGTTCACGGTATATTCCGATACCGCAATCGGCTTTTGTGACACAGCGGACATTTGTATGATGATCCTGCGAGGAGCTTACAAGGGTATTATAATCAAAGCCTGCCGCTTGACAGAAAATTTTGTAGTTTTGGGTGACGTTTTCAGGAACGTCACCTCTTTTGAAATTGAGGTTCATGGATTTGTATTCACCGTGGCTTATGCCGCCGATGCGTGTAGAGAAAGCATGGTGAATGAAATCGAGCTGTGAAAGTGACGGGAATGTCAAAAATCCCACTCCGTCAACGAAGTTAAGGTCTGTATTTTTACTTTTAAATATCATGATAAAAACCTCTGGAAAAAAATTTTTTTTGAAAGGAAATGTATATGTTAAAGATATTCAATAAGAAAAAGCTGTTCGGGAATAATATAGAACCGAGATGTGAATACTGTCGGTTTTACGCAAAAAACAATGACGGCAAATCCGGATGTGCATACGGTACAGTCAGTGAAGATACCTGTAAAAAGTATGAATACGATCCTCTCAAGAGAGAACCGAGAACTGCACCGGCACTTCCGAAATTTACCGCCGATGATTTTACACTGTGAGCTGCATCAAGCCTTGTCTTCTGCGAGAGCCTCAGCAGCAAGCTCGATAACTGCCGTACAATGCGGGCAGCGTGTTGCAGCTATGTCTATTTCGCTTATGCAGAAAGGACATTTCTTTGTAGTGGGAGCTGCGGGTTCTTCGGTCTTTTTCTTCGGGAGCGTCATGAGCTTGTTGAAGGACTTGACGATAGCGAAGATGATTATAGCCATGATGAGGAAGTTGATAACTGCAGCAATGAAGCTGCCGAAACCGATGGGACCTACATTGAGAGCCTCTGTAGCCTTTGAGAAGTCAGGCTGATTTGTTTCGGGATTGACGAAACTCTGACCTGAAACTGCACCGATGAGCCAGCCGATAGCAGGCATTATGACATCATTACACAGAGATGTAACGATACTGTTGAAAGCACCGCCTATGATAACACCGACTGCAAGGTCGAGAACATTTCCTCTCATGACGAACTCTTTAAATTCACTGACAAGTTTACCCATTGTTATATCTCCTTTCGTAAAAAATTTCCGTGCATATTATAACATACTTTGCCAAAATCGTAAATAGTTTTTTTGAAATTTACAAAATTTTTTAGTGAAATTTCCAAAATATTGTCAGTAGTTTAATAGCCGAAACTGCCTTCAAGCGATTCATCGTTGTCTATCCAGTCTTGGACATTGACAACGGTATATTTATTTTTGGAATTGCGGATAATGACTTTTTCGATGCCTGCGTTGATTATCATGCGTTTACACATTGAGCAGGCGGATGCATTTTCAACATAAGCACCTGTTTTTGCATCTTTTCCGACAAGGTAGAGAGTTGCACCGATCATGCTGTCACGGGAGGCGTGTATGATAGCATTCTGTTCGGCGTGGACTGAACGGCAGAGTTCATATCTCTCACCTCTGGGAACTTTCAGGCTCTCTCTGACACATATTCCCATATCGATGCAGTTTTTTCTGCCACGAGGTGCACCGACATAACCTGTTGAAATGATCTGGTCATTATTGACGATGATAGCACCGTAATTTCTTCTTAAACAAGTGCCTCTTTCAAGCACTGTTTCGGCTATGTCAAGATAATAATTTATTTTGTCGGTACGCATTTTTGAATACACTCCTTTTTATTGTATAAATTGAGCATTGTACATCGACAATAAGCTGCACTCCCGAAAGAATGCAGCTTATTTTTAAAGAGGAGAAAATTATGAAAAGAAAGATAAATATCAAATTTGCTTTTCATAATCATACACCAAAATTATATAAATGTCAAATCATTTTTGTCGAATCAGTTAAAGAATTTTATCCAGTCTTCAATGTTGTCGGGATAGTCGTAACCGCCGTTGTTGGAGCTGTTACCGCCGTTTTTATTGAAGTTGTTGCTGTTTCTCTGGGGAGATCCTGACTTGTTTTCTTCAAGGACGGCTGTAACGGTCTGTTCTTTGCCGTCACGGTATATTTTGATCTTCACGCTGTCGCCGACTTTATGTGAAGAGATGATGCTTGAAAGTTCCTCTTTGGAAGAGACTGATTTGCCGTCCATTTCAAGAACGCAGTCACCTACCATCAGACCTGCTTTATCGGCAGCACTTCCGTCTGTGATGGAGTAGATATATACGCCCTGTTTATCGACATTGTAGCGTGAGGCAGTGGTGTCATCAAGCACATCAACGGCTGTTATGCCGAGTACAGGTCTTGCTACATAGCCGTTTGTTTTGAGATCGCCGAGAATTTTCTTTACGTTGTCGATGGGGATCGCAAATCCGAGACCTTCAAGAGATGTTCCGTCAGATGAATTGGTGGATTTTGCAACGATTATTCCGACAAGATTGCCTTCTTCATCAAAAAGACCGCCGCCCGAATTGCCGGGATTGATAGCGGCATCGGTCTGGAGAAGTTCCATTGTTTTGCCATCGAGCTTGATAGAGCGGTTGAGGGCACTGATTATACCGTGAGTGACAGTACCGCCGAGTTGACCGAGAGGATTGCCGATAACGATAGAGGTATCTCCGACATTCAATTCTGAAGATGAGCCGAGAGCTGCAACGGTAAGATTGTCGGCTTCTATTTTGATAAGTGCGATATCGAGTTCTGAATCCGTTCCGATGAGTTTGGCATCGTATGAATTGCCATCGGTAAGTGTGACTTTGATGCTTGTAGCATCTTCGATGACATGGTTGTTTGTAACGATGTAGCCGTCAGTTGAGATGATGACACCGCTTCCTGCACCCTGAGCAACGTACTGTCCGTAGAAAGTACCGTATTTTGTAACTTCTGTTGTGATCTCGACAACGGAGTCTTTTACTTTATTGACGACATCTTCAATGGTAGTGGGAGCGTTGTCACTCTTTGAAGCCTGAATGATATTCAAGCCTGAATCCTTGCCTTCGGTGGTCTTTGCAGTAACGCTTGTACCGGCAGGCTGTACGACAGTCTTGGTATTTCCGCCAACGTATGAGCCGAGTACGCCGCCGCCGAATCCTACGCAAAGTGCCAATGCAAGAGTGCCTGCAATAAGTGCAGCATTTTTTCTTGACTTTTTGGGCTTTTCAGTCACGGGTTCAAAGGGCTGGCTCTCGCTGTAGATGTTTTCATAGACAGGCGGGAACGGTGCAGTATCCTGATCTGACGAGTATACAGGAGCATGATATGTTTCAGGCTGTGTATAACTTGGATACACTGTTCTTTCATGGTCGTATATGTTTTCAGAGCCGTTTTCAAAATTTCTGTTGTTTTCCATAATTGTACCTCCGATTTTTATTTGAATTAATTTGTTTGCTTTCGATGGTTATATTATAACTCTTTATTTCAAAAAATGTGCTAACAAATTAAATATCTTCTTAAAACAATTTATTAAGCAAGCCTTAAATATTTTTAAGTTAATGAGGAACGAAAAATAGTTAGTATTTCCGATTCATCATTTCTAATTTATTCGGTGTTTTGTGCATAGAAAGTATTGGTGCTTTCGTCATAGGAGATATTGATAGTTGAGAGGACGGAATTTCCGTCGGTGACTTTAATTGCAGTATTGTTTGTTTCGCCGTCGAATGTCCAGAAAAAGTCGGTTGTTTCGGAAACAGTGAAAGATGAGCCGTGTTCGGTTATTACACCGCTGTCTTTATCCCATGTTACAAAATAGCCGCTTTCGGCTTGGAGGGTGACGGGTTCATACGGTGTCACTTGAAATTCTATACCTATTCCTGTTGAGGAACTCATCAGGGGATCAAAGTCACCTTTGATTTGGACAGCACCGTTTTTTGACAGTTTTTCGGGAATTTCAGCAGCGTATACCTTGATCGAAAAAATAACATCAAGAGAATTTTCATTTGTGGCGGTGGGGGCTTCTTCATATGCATGAGGTTCTTCGGAAGGAATATCAATATAGTCAGCGTCATGTCTTTCTTCATAAGGGATCGATTTAGAAGGTGTGCTGTAAGGGATGATATTATTTGTGCTGTGTTCACTGCCTTTGCTGACATCATAATGTGCGGAATATATACTGCTTTCGGGGGATACTTCAGCAATGCTTTCGGTCTGTTTGGTTTCCGAAATGACAGTATTATTATGCACCGAATCATTCTGAATGTCAATAGAGGGGCGATTTTTCTGCTGTAGGGCGATAAAGACCGCTATACCCAATACAAAAACGGCAGCTATGCTTCCGTAGAATTTGGGTGAAAGCAGAAAAATTTTTTTCTTTTTAAATTTTGATGTGTCGGCAAACTCGGAAATATACTTGTCATCAATATTGCCGACAGCGTTGAAAATATCTTTTCCGTTCATGTTTAAAGTACCTCCTGTTCGGCAAGGAATTTTTTCAGGTTGGAACGTATTCTTGAAAGTCGTGTTCTGATAGCCTGTTCTTTAAGACCTGTATGTTTTGAGAGGCTTTCATAGGAGTCTGAAAAGAAATAACGTCTGACAAATAAAAATTGATTTGTCTTATCAAGAGAGGAAATGAATTTGTTGACGGTGTCGGAGAGTTCGGCAAATTCCGTTTCAGATTCAACAGTATGCTGTGCGGGAATGCACTCGTTAAGTTCATCTATGCAATTGCCGTAATTACCCTGACGTTTTTCGGCAGAGTTGTAGGAACTCTTCTTCAATGACAGATTACGGGCTATTTTGCAGATGAATGCAGTTAAGTTATCGGGCTTTTGAGGCGGTATGGCATTCCACACCGCTAAGTATGTATCATTGATACATTCTTCCGCATCCTCTCTGCTGCCGAGAATGTTCATGGAAACCGTCATGCAGACTTTTTCAAATTTTGCGGCGAGTTCTTTTATGGCACTTTCAGAACGTCCAAAAAAGAGTTCTATTATTTTCTCGTCCTCCAAATTTTACATCTCCTTTATTATTAAAGTACCCAAAAAAGTGTATTTGTTACATTATACATCAAAGCAGATACAAAAGAAAGAGGAATATATCTCTAAAATAAAATTATTGCATAATTTCACGGGAAAAATTTTATTTTTTTTGAAAAAAATTTCAAAAAACAATAGAAATTTTGTAAAGTATATGTTATAATAGTTACAGACAACCCAGTCGAAATTTTTAAATATATAGGAGGTAATTTCCAATGGCTAAAAAATGGGTATATCTTTTCAGCGAAGGTAATGCTGATATGCGTGAACTGCTTGGCGGTAAGGGTGCGAACCTTGCAGAAATGACAGGTCTCGGACTTCCTGTTCCTCAGGGCTTCACGATCTCTACAGAGGCTTGTACTCAGTACTATGAGGACGGCAGAAAGATCAATGATGAGATTCAGGCTCAGATCATGGAGTACATCACCAAGATGGAAGAAATCACAGGCAAAAAGTTCGGTGATAAAGAGAATCCTCTCCTCGTTTCTGTTCGTTCCGGTGCAAGAGCTTCTATGCCCGGTATGATGGATACTATCCTCAACCTCGGTCTTAATGAAGAAGTTGTTGAAGTTATCGCTAAACAGTCAAATAATCCCCGTTGGGCTTGGGACTGCTACAGAAGATTCATTCAGATGTTCTCCGATGTTGTTATGGAAGTCGGCAAGAAATACTTTGAGGAACTTATCGACAAGATGAAGACCGCTAAGGGCGTTACTCAGGACGTTGACCTCAATGCAGATGACCTTAAAGAACTTGCTAACCAGTTCAAAGCTGAATACAAAGCTAAGATCGGTGAAGATTTCCCGTCAGATCCTAAAGTACAGCTTATGGAAGCTATCAAAGCCGTATTCCGTTCATGGGATAACCCCAGAGCTAACGTATACCGCCGTGACAATGATATTCCTTATTCATGGGGTACTGCTGTCAACGTACAGTCAATGGCATTCGGTAACATGGGTGACGACTGCGGTACAGGCGTTGCATTTACCCGTGACCCCGCTACAGGCGACAAGGGCTTGTTCGGTGAGTTCCTGACAAATGCTCAGGGTGAAGACGTTGTTGCAGGCGTTCGTACACCGATGAAGATCCAGGAGATGGCTGACAAATTCCCTGAGGCTTTCGAACAGTTCCAGAAAGTTTGTGCAACTCTCGAAGAACACTACAGAGATATGCAGGATATGGAATTCACCGTTGAACACGGTAAGCTCTATATGCTCCAGACCAGAAACGGCAAGAGAACAGCTAAGGCTGCTCTTAAAATAGCAGTTGACCTCGTTGAAGAAGGTATGAGGACAGAAAAAGAAGCTGTTGCTATGATCGATCCCCGTAACCTCGATACACTTCTCCATCCCCAGTTCGATGCAAAGGCTCTTAAAGCAGCTACTCCTATCGGCAAGGGACTCGGTGCATCACCCGGTGCAGCTTGCGGTCAGATCGTATTTACAGCTGAAGATGCAGAAGCTTGGAATGCAGCAGGTAAGAAAGTCGTTCTCGTAAGACTTGAAACATCTCCTGAAGACATTACAGGTATGAAGGCATCACAGGGTATCCTTACAGTTCGTGGCGGTATGACATCACACGCTGCCGTTGTTGCTCGTGGTATGGGTTCATGCTGCGTATCCGGCTGCTCTGAGATCGCTATGGACGAAGAAAACAAGAAATTCACACTTGCCGGCAAAGAATTCCATGAGGGTGACTTCATTTCTATCGACGGTTCTACAGGTAACATCTATGATGGTATCATCCCGACAGTTCCTGCTACTATCGCTGATGAATTTGCTACTGTTATGGCATGGGCTGACAAGTACAGAAAACTTAAAGTAAGAACAAATGCTGATACACCTGCTGACGCTAAAAAGGCTCGTGAGCTTGGTGCAGAGGGTATCGGACTTTGCCGTACAGAGCATATGTTCTTTGAAGGCGACAGAATAGATGCATTCAGAGAGATGATCTGTGCAGATACAGTTGAAGAAAGAGAAGCAGCTCTTGCTAAGATACTCCCCGTACAGCAGGGCGACTTTGAGGCTCTTTATGAGGCTCTTGAAGGCAACCCCGTTACTATCAGATTCCTTGATCCTCCTCTCCATGAGTTCGTTCCCACAGAGGAAGAAGACATCAAGAAGCTCGCTGAAGCTCAGGGTAAGTCTGTTGAGAGAATCAAAGAGATCATTTCTTCTCTCCATGAATTCAACCCGATGATGGGACATCGTGGCTGCCGTCTGGCTGTTACATATCCTGAGATCGCTAAGATGCAGACATCTGCCGTTATCCGTGCAGCTATCAATGTTCAGAAAGCTCATCCCGATTGGAAAGTTGAGCCTGAGATCATGATCCCGCTCGTAGGCGATGTAAAAGAATTGAAGTACGTTAAGAAAGTAGTAGTTGAAACAGCAGATGCTGAAATAGCTGCTGCAGGTGCCGATCTCAAGTATGAAGTCGGTACAATGATAGAGATCCCCCGTGCAGCTCTTACTGCTGACGATATTGCTAAGGAAGCTGAGTTCTTCTGCTTCGGTACTAACGACCTTACTCAGATGACATTCGGCTTCAGCCGTGATGACTCCGGTAAGTTCCTCAGTGCATACTATGATGCAAAGATATTTGAGAACGATCCGTTTGCTAAACTCGACCAGACAGGCGTTGGCAAACTTATGGAAATGGCTATCAAACTCGGTAAGGCTACCCGTCCCGAACTCCACTGCGGTATCTGCGGTGAACACGGCGGCGATCCTACATCTGTAGAGTTCTGCCATAAGATCGGTCTTGACTATGTATCATGCTCACCGTTTAGAGTACCGATCGCTCGTCTTGCTGCTGCTCAGGCTGCTATCAAAGAGGGCTGATTATAATTCTGTGATAATATAAAAAAGGGCAATGCTGTAAAAAGGCATTGTCCTTTTTCTGTATCTGTCAAATAGTTTTGCCTATGTAGAATACATATCCGTAGTGCTGCTTGTATTCGAGATATAATTCAACTTCACGTTTATTCATCTCTGCATACTCTTTCACTGTATCGCAGTTATCATATTTTTTGACAAGGTTTTGTATTGCCTTTTCTCTCGGATAAAAGTAATTGTCGGTCCAGCACTTTTCCGACAGGGTAAAGGCGGATATAAACTGATAACCGCAGTTTTGCATGATCTCGATATTTTTGTCAACGGTATCAAGATGACTTCCCGCATCAGACCAGAATTTCTCGACAACTGAAGGATGGTCTTTTGTCAGCCATGACGGACACGTTACGGCAATAAAACCGCCTTTTTTTAGGAATTTGTGCCAATGGTTCAGACCTTTTTGAAAGCCGATGTTATCGACAGCTCCCTCTGACCATATCAAGTCAAAAGAGTGTTCTTCAAAGGGCAGGTCTTCCATATTGCCTGTGATACCTTTAACTCTGCTATCGAGATTTTTTATTTTGGCTTTTTTGTTCAGTTCATCAATGAAATTTCCGAACATATCCAGACCGATGATATTTCCGTTTAAATGCTGTGCAAGCTGAATCGTTTGTCCGCCCGTTCCGCACCCCAGATCTGCAATGTTTTGGATTTTTTCAATATCACCCAAAAATTTCAAAGCCTGTTCTATAGTTTCCGGACTGCCGGGTCCCTGACGTTCCAGACCGATATGTGCTTCAAGCAATAACTCAAGAAAAGTAGGCTGTGTATTATCCATATATTTCTCCTCCGTAAATTTTATTGTTTTATTTCTTTGAAAAGAAAAAATGCTTTTATAACAAGTGCAGTGAAACATATCATTCCCGCATAGGGCTGTCTTGTCAGAATGAATATCGCTGAAACGACTATCGAAAAACATATACCTGTCATGAGTATATAACGATTCCATAAAGGTTTATCAAAATTATTTAAGATAACCGCAAAGATACCGTTTAAAATCGTCATGCCTGTCATGACTGCAAAAACTATTTTTATCCAATGGCTGATACCGTTCAATTCAAATAATACTGTCGCTTGTGAATTGACTCCGTTTCCGAATATAGGAGTGAAAAACAGTATCACATGAAAAATATCAAGTAATCCGCATATCAAAGAGGTATATTTTGAGAGAGTTTCTTTTTTATCTTTTTCTGCCGCTGTCATGAATTCCTGTGAACATATCAGTTCATCTATCGTCACCGAAAAGAATTTTGATATTTCTTTCAGAGAATCAATACTCGGATATCCTCTGCCCGATTCCCATTTTGATACAGCCGTTCTTGAAACGAACAGTTCTTTTGCAAGTTCCTCTTGTGTAAGACCTTTGTTTTTTCTGAGTTCCTGTAATTTTTCGTTGAATTCCATGTTATACCTTCTTTTTATCAAAAAATATCACAGCGGTTTTATACATCATGAACGAACCTGTACTCAGAAAAACTGCTCCGATAATATCAGTTGCCCAGTGAACGCCTGCAATAAGTCTTCCTATCACCATGAATGCTGTGAAGATGGCTGTAAATGAATATGTTGCCATTCTGATTTTCTGTTTATCGGTTCTTCGTCTGACTTGAAGTACCAAAGTCGGCATAACGCTCAGAACGAGCAATGTAGTTGATGACGGATAGGAAGCTTCAAGGATACCGTCTATTAAGATAGGACGGTAATTGATGGGTACCATTTCAAAAAAGAGGTATTCGAAGATGACGAAAATATAGTATACACCCAATAATATTATGTCAATGTCAACTTTCAGCAGACTTTTTCTTTTTATGAGCTGGCAAAGTCCGAGGATCCCGAAACAAAAGCATATAAATACAGGTACTAAACCGAGCCAGTCGGTTATATTATAGATGACCATGTGTACACCTGTGATCTGATGAAACCAAACATTGAATGAGGCAAATCCGACAGTTGTTTGGTTTGAACCTGCCGTCTGTACATCTATATATTGAATAAGTATCGTCCACAGTGCAAACGCACACAACAGGGCAAAGCCTGTCCAAAAAGTTCTTTTACTGTTCATATCCATTTTGTCCTTTCGATCTTGGTTGATTTAAAATTAACATATTTATGAAAAACAGTAAAGAACCGCTGCGTAACATTGATGATACGCAGAGTGTCATAGATAAAAGTATCATTTTTTCCGAATATCAATATCGGGATGTTGTTTACAGTATCACTTTCCATGCATTGCTTTTTTCAAAAAGGTCAAGGATATTTTTATCTATGCTTCCCTCGTCAGCCATACTGTGAAGGATATTCAATGCTTTTTCGGCAGACATGGGTTTTTTATAAGGTCTGTCTTTGGCAGTGAGGGCTTCAAAGATGTCGAGTATCGTCAAAAGGCAGACTTCTTTAGGAATATCTGTTTTATGTTCGGGATAGCCCTTTCCGTTGAGGAGTTCATGGTGGGAAGCCGCCCATTCGGTGACCATTGAAAAATCATATGGAAAGTTTACTTTTTTAAGTATATTTTTTGTTGCCGAAGCGTGATTTTGTATGATGATCCTTTCTTTATCGGTGAGTGTACCCTTGCGTATCGTGAGACATTCAACTTCTCCGTCGTTCAGAAAAGGTATTTTTGTTTGATCTTCCTCTTCATAGCAAATCCGTGACAAAGCCTTGACTTTTTCAATATCTTCGTCAGAGAGCCAGCCTGCCACATCTATCCTCTTGATAAAAGAGAGAACATCATTTCGGTCATGTTCACGTTTTTGAAATTCTGAAGTATCAATGCGGTTTTCAAGCAAGGCTATCTTATCAAGCAGGTGTATACGTGCAAATCTGTTTTCTACATCTTTGATCTTTGTTCCGAGCCGTGTAGCTTTGTCCATGATCTCAAGCGGAACGGACAGTTTTCCCACATCATGCAGCCATACACTCATCAAAAAAGCGTGTTTTTTATTTTTATCAAACTTCCATGGATCGTCTGTTTGGTCGAGCCATTGCAGAAATTCTTTTCCGAGTTTGACCATATTACGAGTATGTCGGGCAGTATAAGGGGAGCGTTCATCGATAGCTTCCGAAAGTGCCCTGACCAAAGAATCCATCAGGGCGGTCATCTGATTTGTATATCTTTTTCTCATTGCCGCAAAATCTGTCATATCGTTCATCATGACGATAAGTGCGATCTTTTTTCCGTTGTCGTGCAGGAATGACGTTGTTACATACACGGTCTTTTCACCGTGATAGGAATAGTAGGAAATAAGATTATATTGTACGGATGAGGAATCATATATAGCATCAAGTATTGTCTGTGCAAACTGATCGTTGTTTTGGTCATTGATAAATATATCTCCCGTTTTTTTGCCGATCAATTGTTTTTCATTTTTTTCCAAAATATTCAATGCCGCAGGATTGACATACTGTATAGTTCCTTTTAGCCCGATGACCATGACACCCTCTGACATATCACGGATAATACTTTGCTGTAT
Organism: uncultured Ruminococcus sp.; assembly: GCA_902800005.1. Classification (GTDB taxonomy): domain Bacteria; phylum Bacillota; class Clostridia; order Oscillospirales; family Acutalibacteraceae; genus UBA1213. The sequence goes on from CADCCP010000002.1 coordinate 39,256, forward strand.
CAATTCATTCTGTTCTGTCATTTGAAATCATCCTTTATTGACATGAGTTTGATGAAAGATGTTTGCCACTGATCTTTTCAAGCTGTTTTTCCGCTTTTTTAGCGACCTTTCTGAGAGCATTCTCGTCAAAGGGAGACAGCAGACCTGCCGTTTCGACAAGTTGTGTAAATGTCTGAGTACCTGCCTTTTTGACGAGCTTGATATAGCGTTCCCAAGCATCCTTAAAGCTGTCCTGCATTATCACCCAGAACTCCAGTGCAACTGTCTGTGCAAGGCAGTAATCGATATAGTAAAAGGGGTTTTCATATATATGGAGCTGTCTTTGCCATCCCCTGCCCTCACCGTAGAATACGGAGCCGTCCAGCTTTATCCAAGGCATATAGATGCCTGTCAGTTCACGCCAGACATTATGCCTTTGCTGAGGTGTCATAAAGGGATTTTCATAGATTATATGCTGAAAGTGATCTACCATCGTACCGTATGGAATGAATGTCAAAGCACCCGAAAGGTGACTGTAACGGAATTTTTCCGAATCCTTGCCGAAGAAGTCGTCACTGCATTTCCAGCCGAAAAACTCCATCGTCATGGAGTGTACTTCACACGCTTCAAGAGTGGGGGACTGGTTTTCGGAGGGAATTATATTTCTTGCCATATAAAAAGCAAAGGCATGACCTGCTTCATGGGTGATAACCTCGACATCATCAGCGGTGCCGTTGAAATTGGCAAAGATGAAGGGTACTTTGTGATCTGCAAATTGTGTGCAGTAACCGCCGCCAGCCTTTCCTTTTTTGCTGAGAACGTCCATCAAGTCGTTTTCATACATCATGTCGATAAATTCGGCAGTTTCTTTTGAAAGTTTGTGATAGAGTTTTTTACCTGTTTTGAGTATGTCTTTAGAAGAACCCTGCGGTTTGGGGTTGCCGTCACGGAATTTCAGAGCTGCATCTGCAAATGTCAGGGGATAGGGAAGTCCTGTTCTGTCAGCCTGTTCACGATACAGTTTGTCTGCAACGGGAACTATATATTTTATGACAGCCTTTCTGAATTTTTCAATATCGTGTTCATCGTAGCAGTTTCTGTTCATCTGGAGATAGCCGAGCTTTACGAAGTTTTTATAGCCGAGTTTAAGGGCTTTCTGATGTCTGAGTTTAACGAGTTTATCGAAAATATCGTCAAGTTCATCAGCGTGTTCTTTGTAGAACTGTCCCTCAACGAACCATGCTGCACGCCTTTGTCCATCATCGGCAGACTGCTTATATGGGAAAAGCTGTGAAAGAGTTTTTTTATCGCCGTCAAAGTCGATCTGTGCAGAAGCTATCAGTTTTTGATAAGCTGTTTCCAATTTATTTGTTTCCTGTGTTTCGGGTATTATCTCAGGTGAAAAGGCTTTTAAAAATATCTCTGCATTTTTAAAGAGGAGAGTTCCGTATTTTTTTTCAAGCTGAGGGCGGAATTTGCTTTCAACGAGAAGTTTGGAAAAACTTTGCTGTATCTCCGTAAATTCGGGAGATATTTCATCTGTGAATTCCACTTCTTTTTCATAGAAGCTGTCATTTGTATCGATGGAGTGCCTTGTATAGGCAAGGCTCATCATGGTATCAACGTGTCCGGACATGGCATCCCATGCAAGAAATGCCTTGTCAGCGGTCTCAAAATCATCTGCATTTGCAAAGCTGCTTTTTATTTCATCAGCCTTTATTCTTATATCCTCCATATTCGGTCGTTCATACTTCATTTCGGAAAATTTCATATTTGATTCCTCCTTTGACTTCATTTTACAATACGCTCCATGAAAAATCAATCGAAATAATAAAAAAATCCCCGACAGGAATTTTGTCGGGGAGATATGATTATCTGCTGTTTCTGGAGAAGAGCCTGAGAATATACAGGAAAAGGTTGATGAAATCAAGATAGAGTTGAAGTGCTATGTTGATAGAGGCTTTTTTGAGCATTTCCGCATCGCCGCTGAAATATTCGTAGCCTTTTTTGATCTTCTGGGTATCGTAGGCGGTGAAACCGACGAAGATCGCAATTCCTATCAAACTTATTATCAAGTCCATCGCACCCATTCGGAAAAACATACCGAGAATACCGAACACGATAAGCACTATAAGACCGATAAGAAGAATGGGACGGAGTTTAGTAAGGTCACGTTTGGTAACGATCCCGTAGATGGAGAATGTACCGAAAAGCAGTGCAGTTGCGGCAAATGCCCATATAGCCTTGTCTGCCTCTGCAAACATGAGGGCAGGGGCGATATTTATGCCGTTCAGTACGGAGTATACAAGGAAGAGTATCAGGCTGACAGTAGACGGGAGTTTGTAGATGAAAAATCCGAGTGCAATGACCATAATGAATTCAAGTATGACACTGAATATAAAGATCGGTAAGAACTGTTCAAGCATGAACGGATCGGCAAGAAGGACATTCTGAATGACAAAACCGAGAATGAAGGTAATGGAGAGACCTGCTGCCATCCATGAATAGACTCTTCTGCTGAAGTCAGCCATCGAGATACCTGACGTATCTTTGACGGAATAGTATCCGTTGCCCTGAACACCCCTGAAATCGTCATAACCTGAACCGTTGTCATAGAAATTGTTGTTATAATCGTTTCTGTTCATAAATACACCTCTCTCTGAAGAAGTAAAGACATTTTTCGTACATCTATAATATAACTGCTTTTGAATTGAAAGTCAATACGCTTTTTACAGATTTTTGAAGTGAAAAAATCGGAAATATCCGACTTTTTAAAATACATCTTGACTAATCACAAAAAGAGAACTATAATTTATATTGGAAAAGCAGCGTGAAGCTGACAGATAAATGAGTTAAGAGGAGAGGTTTTTTGAAAATGAAGAATTACAGTATTACCCTGCTCAAGGGTGACGGCATAGGCCCTGAGATCGTGAATGAAGCGGTGAAGGTGCTTGACAGGACAGCAGAAAAATCCGGATTTACAGTGACCTATACAGAGGCACTTTTGGGAGGCTGTGCGATAGATGCAACAGGCGTTCCGCTCCCGCAGGAGACTATAGACAAGTGCAAGGCTTCGGATTCTGTACTTTTGGGTGCAGTGGGCGGTCCTAAGTGGGACGATCAGCCCGGCAATAACAGACCTGAAGCAGGTTTGCTTGGAATAAGAGGAGCATTGGGACTTTTTGCTAATCTGCGTCCTGCCGTTATCTTTGAACAGCTCAAAAATGCATCACCGCTGAAAAGTGAAATTATAGGTGATGCTATGGATATAATGATAGTGAGGGAGCTTACGGGCGGAATTTATTTCGGCAAAAGAGGACAGTTTGAAGAGGATGGCGTAAAAGCTGCCTATGACACGGAAAAATACAATGTAAAAGAAATAGAGCGTATCGGCAGAGTAGCATTTGACATGGCTATGAAGAGAAATAAGAAGCTCACAAGTGTTGACAAGGCAAACGTGCTTGATTCTTCAAGACTCTGGAGAGCAACTATGATAGAGCTTTCAAAGGAATATCCGGAAGTTGAACTCAATCACTTGTATGTAGATAACTGTGCAATGCAGCTTGTAAGGAATCCGAAGCAGTTTGATGTTATAGTCACTTCAAATATATTTGGTGATATACTTTCAGATGAAGCATCAATGATAAGCGGTTCGATAGGAATGTTGGCTTCGGCAAGCCTGAACAGCACAAAATTGGGAATGTACGAGCCGATACACGGTTCTGCACCCGACATTGCAGGAAAGGGTATTGCCAATCCGCTTGCAACGATACTTTCTGTTGCAATGATGCTGAGATACTCACTTGACGAGCCGCAGGCTGCTGATGCCATTGAAAACGCCGTTGCAGAGGTTCTGAAAACTTACAGGACACCCGATATTTACACAGAGGGTACAACAAAAGTATCAACTGTTGAGATGGGCGATGCAGTTTGTGCATTGATATAAAGGGCGGTATCTCATATGGAAAATATAAATTTGGCTTTGACGCTGCTCATAGCGGGCTTTGTAATCGTATTTTTAGTTTTGGTGGTGCTTATCATAGTCATCACGCTTTACGGTAAGATCATACAGTCTGCACAGAAAGCGGCATCTAAAAAGCATGGCGAGACCGACAAGCCTGCCATCAGGTCTGTTACCCGTGAGGAAATAGAGGAATATGACAGTGATGAGATTCCCGAAGAGATAATTGCCGTCATTGCGGCAGCGGTCGATTCCCTTTACGGCTCAAAACCTCACAAGATAAAAAATGTAAAGCGTTCCCGTTCGGTTCGATCTTCTTGGGGCAATGCGGGCATTGCTGAAAACACAAGACCGTTTTAAATAATTAATATTGTGTGAAATCAGATTGAAAGGAAGAGAGCGAATGGATATTTTTGATAAGCTGGGAGAGATAATCGTCAATCTCTACAATTCTTCGGGACTTGCTTCACTTGACTGGCAAAATTATGTAATGATAGTCATTGCATTCGTACTGATGTTTCTGGCGATAAAAAAACAGTATGAACCTTTGCTGCTCTTGCCGATAGCATTCGGCATGATGCTGGTGAATATATTTCCGGGTATCATGGGAAATCCCTCAACACAGCTAATGACACTGGAACAGCTTCAGGCAGCAAATCTTGATCCGTCTTCTTATACGACGAGTATGCTCGATGGGATCACATATTATAATGTGACAGAGAACGGCGGTTTGTTCTATTACTTGTATCAGGGAGTACACTTGGGTATATTCCCTCCGCTGATATTCTTGGGAATAGGTGCAATGACGGATTTCGGACCTCTCATTGCCAATCCGAAGAGCTTTTTGCTTGGAGCAGCGGCACAGATAGGTATATTTATTACATTCATAGGTGCAACATTCCTGAATTTTGCACCCAAAGAGGCAGGCTCTATTGCTATCATAGGCGGTGCGGACGGTCCTACAGCGATATTTGTAACATCACAGCTTTCCCCCGAACTTCTCGGACCTATAGCTGTTGCGGCATATTCCTATATGGCACTTGTACCGATAATACAGCCGCCTATCATGAAACTCCTCACCACTAAAAAAGAGCGTTCTATCGTTATGGAGCAGTTGAGACCTGTTTCAAAACTTGAAAAAATACTTTTTCCGATAGTCGTTGTAGTTCTGGTAGCGATCTTGCTGCCCGATGCAGCACCGCTTGTCGGAATGCTCATGTTGGGAAATCTCTTTAAAGAGAGCGGAGTTGTTGACAGAATCGCAAAGACTGCACAAAATGAACTTATGAATATCGTCACGATATTCTTGGGAGTGACAGTCGGAGCAACTGCAAAAGGAACTTTGTTCCTCACACCTAAGACTTTGGGTATAATAGCACTCGGCTTGATAGCATTCTGCTTTGGTACAGCCTGCGGAGTGCTTTTCGGAAAGATCATGTGCTGGGCAACTCACGGAAAAGTCAATCCCCTTATCGGCTCGGCAGGTGTATCGGCAGTGCCTATGGCGGCAAGAATATCTCAGAAAGTCGGTCAGGAAGAAAATCCTGCCAACTTCCTTCTTATGCACGCTATGGGACCTAATGTAGCAGGTGTTATCGGTTCGGCAGTTGCTGCAGGTGTACTTATAAGCGTATTGAAATGACATACACTATAAGCTGTTTGCATATAGGCAGACAGCTTATATTTTTTGCACGAAATCTTTCTTAAAATATTATGTATTTAGTGGAAATTTCTATATTATATTGATTTTTAATATCTTTTAAGGTATAATAACATATATTTTTGTAAAGGAGTGTATTTACATGATGAATAAAAAGACTATACGCAAATTTTTTGCGGCAGCACTTGCACTCACTGTAATGACAGGCGGTATGTCTGCAATTAATGCACAGGCTTTTGATGAAGGTGATATGTTGTACATATCTGATGATCTTCAGCAGGAGTTGGAAAATGAATCATCCGTGAACTTCACACAGTTGGGTGTCAAGAAGAATCTGAAAATGTACGGTGCGGCTTCCGGCGGCAGCGGTGACTACACTTATGCCTATTTGTATAAAAAACAGGCTGATACAAAGTGGTCTGTAAAAAAGAATTTCAGTGACACAAAAGAAGTTACTATTGCACCTCAGACGGCTACCACTTACAACTTGTGCATAAAAGTTAAAGACGGCACAGGTACGATAGTTAAAAAGTTCATTGATGTGAAAGTTAATTCGGGACTTGTCAACAAGTCAAAAGTGAGTTCCAAGAGTATCACCAAAGGTCAGAAGGTGACAATGACAGGTGCAGCTTCGGGCGGCAGCGGCGGTTACACATATGCCTATCTTTACCGCAGGGACAACGGTGCATGGAAGGTCTTCAAGAATTACAGTACGGCAAATTCCGTAGTGATAACACCCGCCTTTTCGGGAAGTTATGAGATATGCATAAAGGCAAAGGACAGCTATGGTACGATAGAAAAAAAATATTTCACCGTAAATGTAAAGGAATTGCTGAACAGATCGACTCTCAGCAAGACCGAAGCAAAAATAGGTGAGAATGTGACTATCAATGCGGCAGCAAGCGGCGGTAACGGCAGTTACAGTTATGCTTATTATTATCAGCTTCCCGGTTCTTCAACATGGAGAACGATAAAGGATTTCAGTACGGCAAATTCTGCTGTGATAAAGCCGACCAAATCGGGAACATATAATATATGCGTAAAAGTCAAGGATATTACGGGAACGATCGTAAAGAAGTATCTGGAGCTTGATGTGACGGACGGAAAAGACTATGCGGCAGAGATCAATGCAAAGATCATTGACAGCTCCATGACAAGTGTACAGAAGATAAGGGCAATACATGACTGGCTCGTTAATAATACAGAGTATGATGTAGAAGGTTATAACAGCGGCAATGTTCCGCCTGAATCTTATACGGCAGAGGGACTTTTCAAAACTCACAAGGCAGTATGTGACGGCTATGCAAAGGCTTTTCAGGAGATGGCTCAAAAAGCAGGCTTTGAAGCTGTCAAGATCAACGGTATAGGTCAAAATTCATCCGGTCAAAAAGAAAGCCATTCATGGAATCAGGTCAAGGTTGATGGAAATTGGTATAATATCGATGTAACATGGGCTGATCCGGTCACATCGGATGATATAGGATTTGATAACCTCAGATATAAATATTTCCTCGTTCCTGACAGCATTATGAATAAAGATCATACAGCCGATCCGGGACAGACAATTTATTCCTGCACGGCAGCACAGCCTATGGATCAGTTGATAAATGATGTAATTGCAGAAGATGTTGCTAACAATGAAAATTACCGCTACTGCAAAAGCAAATCTGAACTTAAATCAATTACAAGCTCCTTTGTAAAGAAAAATGTATCGGAATTTACTATCATCTATAAGAAGAGTACATTCAGAGATGTCCAAGAAGTTATGGATACGGTTCTCTATGCGGAAGAAAATATCAGCTCGGTGAATTGCTCATTTATGGACTGGAAATTTGACGGATATATGCAGATGACATTCTATCTTTCATTTTTTGATTGACCTGATGTGAGAGATCATCGTGAACAGGCAATTGTTCACGATGATCTTTTTGCCTTTCGGAAGATATTTGCACAGAATTATCACAGATATGCATAAAAATGTTGTTTTTGGAAGACCAAGGAAAAAATTTTAATTATATTTCATAAAAAGTGTTGTAAAAAGACTTGAAATTTATCCAAATTTAATGTATGATATAGGTATATAAATAGAAGTTTCAGTATAAAGGAGTTGTGAATTATGCAGCTTTGCAATAATGAGTTTAACGAGCGTTCAGACATTGATCTGTTCCACAGCGGTGAGCATTACCATGCCTATAACTACATGGGGGCACACAAGGAACATCGTGACGGCGTGGACGGTGTTATGTTCAGAACATGGGCTCCCCATGCCAAAAGTGTTTCTATCGTAGGTACTTTCAACAACTGGGACAGGAATGCCAATCCGATGAACTGGACATCAGACGGCGGTATCTGGGAATGCTTTATTGCTGACATCGTCGGCGATTACTCCATCTACAAATACAGCATAGAGACCTATGACGGCTACACTATGCTCAAATCCGATCCGTATGCTTTCCACTATGAGACTCGTCCCAACAATTCATCAGTATTCGTTGACATCGACGGATATGAGTGGCATGACGAGGAGTGGCAGAAGGAAAAGGCAAAACATGAATCCTACAGCAGTCCTATGAATATCTATGAGCTTCATGCAGGCTCATGGAAAAAATATGCTGACGGCAATTATTTCTCATACGGCAAGCTGGCTGATGAGCTTATCCCCTATGTCAAGGACATGGGCTATACTCATATCGAATTCATGCCGCTGACGGAATATCCCTTTGATGCTTCATGGGGCTATCAGGTAACAGGGTATTTTGCCATCACTTCAAGATACGGCAGTCCGTTTGATTTCATGAACTTCGTTGACAGATGCCATCAGGAAGGTATCTCTGTTATCATGGACTGGGTACCTGCTCACTTCCCCAGAGATGCTCACGGTCTGGCAAGATTTGACGGAGCTCCCTGCTATGAATATGCAGATTGGCGTAAGGGTGAACACAAGGATTGGGGTACACTTGTATTTGACTACGGCAGAAATGAAGTCGTCAGCTTCCTTGTATCAAGTGCGATATTCTGGATGGACTACTATCACATTGACGGTCTGAGAGTAGATGCGGTCGCATCTATGCTGTATCTCGATTACAGCAGGCGTGACGGTGAATGGGTAGCCAATAAGTTCGGCGGTAAGGATAATCTTGAGGCGGTCGCATTCCTGCACAAACTCAACGAGGCTGCTTTCAGATACTTCCCGAATACCCTTATGATAGCAGAAGAGTCTACGGCTTGGGCAAATGTCTCCAAACCTACATATATGGGCGGTCTGGGCTTCAACTACAAGTGGAACATGGGTTGGATGAACGATATGCTTCACTATATATCGCTTGATCCCCTTTACAGACCTTTCAATCATGACAATCTTACATTCTCGTTCTTCTATGCATTTTCCGAGAACTTTATCCTGCCTATATCGCATGATGAAGTAGTCTACGGAAAGGCTTCGCTTATAAATAAAATGCCCGGTGACTATGACCTGAAATTCAAGGGCGTGAGAACTTTCATCGCCTACATGATGGCACATCCCGGTAAAAAACTTACTTTCATGGGTACGGAATTCGGTCAGTTCAAAGAATGGGATTACTCTATGGAACTTGACTGGATGCTGCTCGAATATCCCAGACACAATGAATTGAAAAACTTCTTCAGGGCGATAAATCACTTCTATCTTGAGAACAGTCCTCTTTGGGAAGTAGACTATTCTTGGGAAGGCTTCAATTGGATATCAAATGATGACTATACACAGAGCGTTATCTCTTTCAGAAGAATAGATAAAAAAGGCAATGAGATCATAGCAGTCTGCAACTTCCAGCCGATGCTGCGTGAAAATTACCGTATCGGTGTTCCGTATGCAGGTACTTACAGTGAAGTATTCAGCACTGATTGGACAGAGTTCGGCGGTTCGGGTGTGTCAAACGGTACCGAGATCAAGTCTGAAGATGAGCCTATGCACGGACATGAACAGTCTATGGTACTCACATTGCCGCCGATGTCGGTAATGTACTATAAGTGTGTACGCAAAAAGCCCAAGAGAAAGCCCAGAAAGAAGAAGGAAGCTATCGAAGGCGAGGCAACAGCAGAGAAGAAGACTACCAGAAAGAGAACTAAAAAGGCTGAAGCATCAGCAGAAACTCCTGCTGAAGAAAAGCCTAAGAAGAGAACAAGAAAGAAGAAAACCGAAACTGCAGAAGAACAGTAACTGACAGCATGAAAGTGCTGTAGAAATAAATCAAATCGTTATTTAATCAAAGGAGGATAATAATTATGTATCCAAAGCAGGAAGTAGTAGCCATGCTGCTTGCAGGCGGACAGGGCAGCAGACTTGGGGTACTTACTCAGAAACTCGCAAAACCTGCCGTACCGTTTGGCGGCAAATATCGTATAATTGATTTTCCGCTTTCCAACTGCGTAAACTCCGGTATCGAAGCAGTGGGCGTTCTGACACAGTATCAGCCCCTTGTACTCAATGAGTATGTGGGCAGCGGTCAGCCGTGGGATCTTGACGGCATGAACAGCGGTGTTAGTGTTCTGTCACCTTATCAGCAGATCAAGGGTACAGACTGGTATAAAGGTACTGCAAACGCCATCTATCAGAATATCAACTATATCGACAGATATAATCCCGATTATGTTGTGATCCTCTCAGGTGACCATATATATAAAATGGACTATTCCAAAATGATCGCTTTCCATAAAGAGAACAATGCAGACTGCACTATCGCCGTTATCGATGTTCCGCTTGAGGAAGCATCAAGATTCGGTATCATGAATACCAATCCCGACGGCTCTATATATGAATTTGAAGAGAAGCCGAAGCATCCGAAAAGCACAAATGCTTCTATGGGTATATATGTATTCAGTTGGGACAAGCTCCGTAAATATCTTATCGAAGATGAGGAAACAGAAGGTTCTGAACATGACTTCGGCAAGAACGTCCTTCCGAGAATGCTTGAAGACGGTCAGAGAATGTTTGCCTATCAGTTCGAGGGCTATTGGAAAGATGTCGGTACAATAGACAGCCTTTGGGAAGCAAATATGGACTTGCTTGATCCGAATGTTCCTCTTGACCTCATGGACGAGAGCTGGAAGATATATTCAAGAAATCCTGTTGTTCCTCCGCAGTACATTGCAGAGACAGCTAAAATACAGAATTCACTTGTCGGTGACGGCTGTGATATAAGCGGTGAACTTGAATTTTCTATTCTGTTCTCCAATGTTGTTGTCAAAGAGGGTGCAGTGATAGAGGATTCCATCATCATGCCGGGCTGTGTGATCGAAGAGGGTGCAGTCGTAAGATTTGCTATCGTTTCGGAGAATACAGTTATAGGCAAAAATGCCGTTGTCGGTGCAAGACCTGAAGATATTGAAAACAAAGATGAATGGGGAATTGCCGTTGTAGGCGATAACCTGAAGATCGGTGCAGGTGCAAAAGTTGCACCGAAGGCTATGATCGCAGAAGATATAGAGGAGGTTGAATAATATGCGTGGCAACAGAATTTTAGGTATAATCTTCTCTAATCTCCATGAAAAACTCATCAGCGAGATCACTGAGAAAAGAACAATGGGTGCAGTACCCTACGGCGGACGTTATCGTCTGATAGATTTCCCGCTCTCCAACATGGTGAATTCGGGTATCAAAAAAGTCGGCGTTCTTACAAAAAGCAATTATCAGTCACTTATGGATCATCTCGGCACAGGCAAGGCTTGGGATCTGTCCAAACAGCGTAACGGTCTGTTTGTACTTCCGCCTTTCATGGATCCGAATGACTATGCAAACAGGGTTTCAACATTCCGTTCAATAATGCCTTTCCTCGAAAACTCAACAGAGGAATATGTCGTTATCTCTGACTGTGATGTTGTATGTAATATAGACTATCAGAAAGTTTTTGCAAAACACGTTGAGAGCAATGCAGACATAACTCTTGTATATAAGAGAGATGTTCTTCCCGCAAAGCTGCATGATCCGATGGTACTTTCGTTTGATGCAAAAGGCAAGGTAACAGATGTACTTGTAAGCCCGTCCATTTCGGGAACCTGCAGTTACTACATGAACATGATGATGCTCAAGAGAGAACTTCTCATAGAGCTTGTCAATAAGTGTGTGAGCAAGAATACAATGAATTTCAAACGTGATATGATACAGGCAGAATACAATAACCTGAATATATACGGTTATGAATTCAAGGGCTTTGCTCCGATAATCACATCACCGGCTGAGTATTTCAATGCTAACATGGCACTCATGGACAGTGAAGTCCGTGCAGACCTGTTCAGAGGCGACAGACCTATCTATACAAAAGTAAGGGACGATATGCCTGCTAAATACGGTCTTGACTCAAAAGTTACAAATTCACTTATCGGCAGCGGCTGTGTTATCGACGGTGAAGTTGAAAACTGCATACTGTTCAAGGGCGTTTATATCGGCAAGGGTACAAAGGTATCTAACTGTGTCATCATGCAGGATACAAAGATCGGTGCAGGCTGTGATCTCAGTTATGTTATCGTTGACAAGGACGTTACTGTGCGTGATGAGAAAACTCTTGCAGGACAGCCTTCCTATCCCGTTTATGTCAGCAAACTGAGCGTAGTTTAATTAATTATCAATAATGCACGATTTTTCGGAATTGTGCATTATGCATTATGAATCCAAAAAGGGAGGTGTGTGAATGAAGTGTCTGTTTGTGACGAGTGAGGCACAGCCGTTTGCAGCATCAGGCGGTCTTGCAGAGGTCTCTGCATCTTTGCCTCACGCATTGAGACAGCGGCTGATAGGCTGCCGTATCGTCATGCCTTTGTATGAGGGCATATCGGACGAACTCAAAGAAAGTATGCGTTTTCTGACGAGTTTTTCTGTGCCGGTTGCATGGAGAAGGCAATACTGCGGTGTCTTTGAAGCACGCTTCAACGGTGTTATCTACTATTTTATCGACAATCAGTATTACTTTAAACGTCAGGGAATGTACGGGCATTATGACGATGCAGAGAGATTCGCCTTTTTCTCAAGGGCGGTTCTTGAAATGCTCCCTTTCATCGACTTCAAGCCCGATATTATCCACTGCAACGACTGGCAGACGGCTTTAGTGCCTGTTTATTATAATCTTTTCTATTCACAGAACGACTGGTATCAGGGCATCAAAAATGTCTTTACCATCCATAATATACAGTATCAGGGAAAATACGGCTCCGAACTTTACGACGAGGTGGTCGGGATACCTCAGCAAAGCCGCTCTATACTTGACTTTGACGGCTGTATCAATTTTGTCAAGGGTGCTATCGAGACCGCTAACCGTGTCACGACCGTTAGTCCCAGCTATTCATGGGAGATTCGTGATCCGTGGTTCTCAAACGGCCTTGATCCGATCCTGAATGCAAGGGCTTGGAAAATCAGAGGCATCCTCAACGGCATCGATACCGTTTCCTACGATCCTTCGGCAGACGGTGACCTGTATGCAACTTACTCGGCTGATGACCTTTCCGGCAAGGCGGTCAACAAAAGAAAATTGCAGGAACGTCTGGGACTTTCCGCTGATGCGGGTGTTCCTCTTGTCGCTATGGTAACAAGGCTCGTTTCCCACAAAGGTCTTGACCTCGTGAAAGCTGCACTTGACCAGATCATGAACGAGGAAGATATACAGTTTGTTATACTCGGTTCGGGTGAATGGGAATATGAGAGCTTCTTCCGCTCCATGCAGGCAAAATATCCCGGCAGACTTGCAGCTTGTCACGGATTCGTGCCGGAACTGTCAAGAAAAATATATGCCGCTGCGGATATGTTCCTCATGCCCTCAAAAGCAGAACCCTGCGGTCTTGCACAAATGATCGCTCTCAGATACGGTGCAGTCCCCGTTGTCAGAGAGGTCGGCGGCTTGCGTGACTCCATACACGACACCGCAGCAGGTGACGGCAACGGCTTTACATTCAAAAATTATGATGCGATGGATATGATAGATTGTATCAGGCGTGCTATAGCAGCTTACTGGCAGCGTGACGGCTGGAAAGAACTTGTCAAACGTGCTATGAACTGCGACAACAGTTGGGCTCGTTCTGCAACCGAATATATCGATCTTTATCGTGAAGTGATAGATGAAGGCTGATATTCTGATCTGAAAACAGAAGATGTGCAGGAACTATCTTGCGAAAAATAGTACAATAATGTGGTCATGCCCTTCAAAAGAGAGTATGACCGCATTTTATGTTGAAAAAAATATCCATATTGCACAAAATATTTTGCAAAATTCTTATATATTCTTTGGGTTAAAAAAGAAAAATAACCGAAGGATTATGTTGTAGAATTGTCTTGTAAATAAGAAAAAAAAGGGTGAAAATATGTATCATTTGCCAAGATTGAGAGAAGTAAGGCTCATGAAAAACATGAAACAAAAAGATGTCTGTGCTATCCTCAACATGAAGCAGTCACAGTACAGCAGGTACGAATCCGGTGAAGATGAAATGAAGATCGGTACTTTCATCGGTATCTGCGAGGCACTGAATGTTTCGGCAGATTATCTGCTTGAGCTTTCCGATGAACCTAAACAGATGGTATCTATCCACTGAAAAACGTCGCAGCCGTCAAACCGAGAGTTTGACGGCTGTAATTTTTTTACTTATTCTCTGCTGTTGAAGTCTTTTTGAATATCCTCTGCCCAATCGTCGGCTATGCAGGCTTCTGCAGCAGGTGCTTCTCTCATCTTGAAGATAGCTTTGCTAACGGCATTGTATACGACACCTGTACCTTTCTTGTCGGCTCTGTAGTTGACAGCACGGCTGCTGTCAATGCCGAACTGTGAAGCCGTTTCAACGGCATCTATATTTGCACCGATGAACAGAAATTCCCAGCCAAGTTCTTTTTTCTGCTCGATCATCTTTTTAACGGTCTTGCTGTCGAACTTTGTGCTTGCATTTTCCATGCCGTCTGTGGTTATCACGAAAACGGTCTTTTCGGGAATATCGTCCTCACGGGCATATTTGTGTATGGTGGAGATATGCTCAACAGCCATTCCGATAGCATCAATAAGTGCCGTACAGCCGCCTACAACGTAATCTTCATCTGTCATGGGTTTGATGTCCTTGAGTGAAACTCTGTCATGGATAGTCTGGCTTCTGTTGTCAAAGAGTATTGTCGTAACAAACGCCTCACCGTCCTGTTTTTTCTGCTTTTCTATCATGGCATTGAAACCACCGATAGTATCACTTTCAAGTCCGCTCATTGAACCGCTCTTGTCAAGGATAAATACCATTTCAGTTAAGTTCTTTTTCATTTTGATAACCTCCGTTTCATTTGATGATCTAATTATAGCAGATAAATTTATTTTGTGGTCGCTTTCAAAGCGACAAAATTTCAATAGCCTGTTTGTATTTTGCAGTTCTTTTAATTGCATTTCCGTCTATGGTGTCATATCTTGACAAGTCGCTGTTGTGCTTTAAGTCTGCCAGCTTTACAGCCCTTGCGATAGGGTTGTTTTTTAATCTTCTGACATAATCCATATATTCCAAGCCATCATCATGCGTTAAAAGGGAAAGTGCCGTGATTACTTCATCGGGATAACCCATGTTTTGCAGGTCTTTCAATGTATAGTCTGTGTCTTCGACAACGTCATGTAAAAGTGCCGTTACGGTCGTGTATTCGTCTTTCATCTGCTCTGCAAGGTGAAACGGATGGAATATATACGGCAAACCGGTTTTATCGGTCTGATCTTTGTGTGCCTCAAAGCAGAGTTTAAGAGCTTTTTTAGTCAGCGGTGTGTATATCATTTTCATGCCCCCAGTAACTTTTGGTCAAATGCAAACAGCGTTTCATTTATCGTGTATATATCATAAATTTCTTTCATCATGAAATACTCTATGATTATATCGAATTTACTGCTGTGTGAAAGTGCATAACCTGCTTTCATTAGCATATCTTTTGTTTCGTCAAGCGACAGTTCAAGTGATATTGCAAAAGCTATTGCCGTTTCTTTTTTAGGCTTGTAAAGGCGGTCGGAACGTATCTTTGAAAACAGTTTCCTGTCGATATTCGCCTTTTTATAGCACTGCACATCTGTCATGCCTTTTTCATCTATCTTCCGCAAAAGCATTTCTGTGAAACTTTCATCTATCTGATTTTTGATGAAGTCGTCTATATCGTCACTGACGGCACGTTCTTCACAAACAGCAGTTCTTGCACAAGTCGCTTTTGCGAAAAATCGGGGTGTACGGTCGATATGTTCATCAACGTAATTTTGATCTATGTATTCACGGATATTATCGGAATAGTCTTTTGCAAATTCAAAACTTCTCCTGTCGAATATGACAAGAGTTATATCCATGTCATTATCTTTTAAAAACTCTTTGATGACACCGACAGCCACATCAAAAGCCTGCTGTTTGGGATAGCCGTAGACACCGCTTGAAATCAGCGGAAAGGCTACACTTTCACATTGATGTTCTTTTGCAAGTGCAAGGGAATTTCTGTAACAGGATTGTAAAAGTTCCTTTTCGCCGTGATTTCCGCCATGCCATACAGGTCCTACGGTATGAATGACATATTTACACGGCAGATCATAACCGCCTGTGATCTTAGCTTGACCTGTTTTACAGCCGTGTAATTTCATGCATTCAAGTAAAAGTCCTTTACCTGCAGCACGGTGTATTGCACCGTCAACGCCCCCTCCGCCTAAAAGAGAACTGTTGGCAGCGTTGACTATTGCATCACACGGGATATTGGTAATATCGCTTCTTATTATCTTAAAAGGCATCGGAAACATCTCCACTAAAAAATCTTTTTCTAATGATAGCACATTTTGATATATAATTTGTTAATAAAGATTGAATATTGAAAATAATTGTATATTGCTAATTGGTGATGGTTTTGATATAATAAAATTGAAAAGTTTTTTATGGAGGGTATTTTTATGAAAACCCATGAAACGCATTACGGAAAGGAATTATATTATCATGCTGTGAACAGGCTGTCGCAAAATGACAGGGCGGTCTTATGCACAGCAAAAGCAGATTGGAAAGCACTTTCCGAAAATTCATCGGTAAGTGTACCGTCAAAATATATGCTTGCATATATTTCAAATCCCGATAAAAATAAACGAAAAGCTGTACAGTTTTATCGTGGAAAGCTGGAAATGGAGTGTTTCAATATAGTTGACGGCAGTTATGCCGAAAATAAGAAAATGCTTGATTTAAGAAACACGCTGCCTGAAATGAGTTTGACGGACTTTGTGAAATATTTTGCAAATTCTGATTTTGTCATAACAGACGAGTATTACAGTTTGTGTCTTGCAGTCAGTCTGAACAAGCCGTTCATTTATTTCGGTGATGACGACAAATCGGCAGATATGCTCACAGAACTCGGACTTAATGAAAGAGTTGTCTTTGACACGCTGAATTTTCCCGTGAACAACAGACTTTTACAGCCTGTGGATTTTGACTTTACTAATAAGACCATTACGGAAAAAATGTCTGAATGGCTGAAACGTGAGGAAGTTTCAAAGCCTGTCGATAAGGCAGTTACAAGTGTATTGGACTTGAATTTATGTGTAGGGTGCAGTGCTTGTGTGAACGTCTGTCCGAAGGGGGCGTTGTCTTTAAAGCCCGATAAATACGGATATTACTGCACATCAATAGAGCCTGAAAAATGCATAAACTGCGGTTTGTGTACAAAAACGTGTCCTGTTCTTGAGCAGCCTGCAAATAAAAATTTCATCATGCCCGAATGTTACTCTTTCATTACATCTGATGAAGATATTTTGATGAAAAGTTCAAGCGGAGGTGTGTTTTCGCTGCTTGCAGACGAGGTTTTCAAGCGTGGAGGAGTTGTTGTCGGCGGTGCATGGAAAGATGATCTTACAGTCGGTCATATCATCATAGACAAAAAAGAGGATATGCCGAAGCTGAGAAAATCAAAGTATCTGCAAACTTACATGGGGGATACTTATAAAAAAGTGAAGGAGTATCTTGAAAACGGCAGATTTGTGTTATTTTCGGGATGCGGCTGTCAGGCGGCAGGCTTGAAGAAATATCTCCGTAAAGAGTATGAAAATCTCTTGATAGTGGATATATTCTGTCATTATTCTCCGTCACCGATGTTTTTCAAGAAGTATGTGCAGGGAAGTTTCAGTAATTTGAATAAATATGAGTTCAGATATAAACATGGCGATAACTGCTGGGACTGCCTGACGGTCAAGGCAAATGACGGTGACAATGAAATTGTACGTCATGGCAGTGCGGAGGACGAGTATCAAAGAGTTTTTCATAGTGAGTTGATGTTGTCGGAACATTGTGCAAACTGCAAATTCCAATCCCGTCAAAGATACGGAGATATATCTTTGGGAGATTTCTGGAATATACAGAAGCATGATACAGGCATACCGCATGGAAAAGGTGTATCATGTGTGTTCGTGAACAACGAAAAAGGCAGACGTTTTTTTGAAAGCATACCCGAAAGCATGATTAAATTGAAGAAGAAAGCCCCTGTTGAATGGGTAGGCGGAAACGGATATATCTATCAGGGAAAGAATAAATTGACACAGAAAAACCGTGATTTTTATAAAGCGATAAGATTCATGCCTTTTGAGGAAGCGGCAAATTATGCTTTAAAGCCTGACAGGGGTATGAAAGTGACTGTTGATGGAAGCAACCCCTTGCAGTTTGACAGCAGATTCCTGCATTTCCGATTTGACGGCAATGTTTGGGAGGAGCATTTCAGAGATAACGCTGTTTATCTGAGAGTGAAAGACGGTCAGGCAAAACCCGGTAATTATGCTGTATTGCCGTTAGGAAAAATGCTTGATAAGAATAAAACGTATATGCTTCATGCACGTTTCAAATTCAAGAGTGATTCAAAAGTTCTGTACTTTCACATAAAGGACTCCGGAAGCAAGGCTCTCAAAGTTATTGCGACTCACAGGGCGGAAAAAAATCTCGGACAGAACCGGTTTGAGATACATCAGACTTTTCAGCCGAGTTCCAATATATTTGATGAATTCGTGTTCGGGGCATCTCAGGTCAGGGGAAACGGTGCATTTATTGCGATAGAATATATTTATATAACGGAAATTGATGATTAAAGGATTGTCAAAATAAGTTTATCGTGTTATAATAGAAAAGATAATGTATGATGTTTGGAGGATATTCAGATGAGTTCAAAATATGATATAGGATTGTTCGGACTGTGGAACCAGTGTAACTATGGCAGTATCATCACATACTATGCCCTTTACCGCACACTTGAGAAGATGGGAAAGACTGTTCTTATGATAGACAGACCTAACGGCAACACAGCAGAGACCAATACTCATGCTAAGAAGTTTGCTGCAGAGAACTATAAAGGCATTACCATGCCCGTGAACAATGCAGACCTTCATCGTCTCAATCAGTGCTGTGATGTGTTCATGACAGGCTCTGACCAGCTCTGGAACTACTCTGTTGCTAAAAATTACGGCAAGCTGTTTTATCTTGACTTTGTTGCCGATTTCAAGAAAAAGATCTCTTACGCTACCTCTTTCGGACATGAAATAGACTTTGCACCCGAAAGTCAGAGAAAACTTTTGCAGGGATATTTCAAAAGATTTGACAAAATATCCGTCAGAGAAGACAACGGTGTCGATATTTTGAAAAATATATACGGTATCACTGCCGAACAGGTCATTGATCCTGTATTCCTGTGTGATAAAAAAGTATATGACGATCTTGCAAACAAATCAAAAGTGAAATTGCCTAAAGAGAAATATATCTTGTCATGTCTTATCGATCCGACAGAGGACAAGAAAGTCTCTATCAATACGCTTTCAAATGTCATGGACGAAATGAAAACGATCAATCTGCTTGACGGATTCTACTGGATGTCGGACAAAAATGCCGAAAAGATCGGCATAGAACGTGAAAAGGACGTTGAAACAGCCGATTGGATAAATTATATCAAAAATGCGGAAATTATAATAACGGACTCATATCATACCATGTGTCTTGCAATGATATTCAAAAAGAATTTTGTAGCCCTGCCAAATAAGTTCAGAGGCTATTCGAGATTTGACTCCATAGGAAGACTTTTTGATATTACGGGAAAGTTTGCTTATGAAGCGGAAGATATGCTGAGAAATCCTGAGATCATGCTTGAACCGGATTATAATAAGATCTCTTCAAAAATATCATCCGAGCAGAAACGCTGTATAAACTGGCTTTCAACAAGTGTGAAGAGCTGAGGACAGATATTCCGGAGCAATGTGGATAATGTAATAACTCCACTCTCAACTCTAAAAAGGGGGATATTATGGAACGATACGATGTAGGTATCATCGGCGTATGGCAGGGCTGTAATTACGGTTCTATGATGACATATTATGCATTGAACCGTGCAGTGCAGTCGATGGGAAAATCTGTGCTGATGATAGACAAGCCCCTCAACCGTGAGGGGCAGACCGATATAGAACATACCGAAACACATTCAAGACGGTTTGCCAAAGAGCATTATGAGATAAGTGAAATATATTCGTTGAGTGACCTCAGAAAGCTGAATGAGATATGTGACGGCTTTCTGGTCGGCTCGGATCAGCTTTGGAACTACGGTATCAGTCAGAATTTCGGCAAGGCTTTTTATCTTGACTTTGCTGACGATACTAAAAGAAAGATCGCTTATGCGACCTCTTTCGGACATGAAATAGATTTTGCATCACCTGAACAGAGGGTAGAGATCGCAAAATATATGAGGAGATTTAATGCGATAGCCGTAAGAGAAGCAGACGGTGTCAGGATATGCCGTGATATGTACGGCATCGATGCTCAGAGAGTTTTGAATCCCGTATTTCTTGTCGATCCCGATGAAGTTTACAAGCCTCTTATAGAGAAGTCGGGCAGAAATGAAACAGAGCGTTTCATGGCGGCATATATCCTTGATCCGTCACCTGAAAAGAGAGATGCACTGCTGCATATCTCCGAAAAACTCGGCGGGATAAAGATAATAAATCTGCTTGACGGCAGTCTGTGGAGGTTTGATGAAAACAGGAGAAGTCTCGGACTTGACAACTGCATTGAAAATTTGCAGGTCGAGGATTGGCTGTATTATCTGAGCCATGCGGAATACGTTGTAACGGATTCCTGTCACGGTGTATGCTTCTCTCTGATATTCAAAAAGAATTTCATGGCGATAGGCAATGTGGACAGAGGTTTTTCAAGATTCCGTTCACTCGGAAATATATTTGAGTGCAATAACAGGATAGTGAATGAAGCATCAGAGCTGATAAAAAATGATGTCGTATTGCAGCCTGTGAACTATGACAGGATAGGGGAGATCATGCAGCATGAGAAAAACAGAAGTTTTGAATGGCTGAAAGAAGCTCTTTCATGCCCTGTTGAGCAGACCGTCAATGTAGTAAGCATACCTAAAATGCCTCAGAAGGAAGTGGATTTTGTGCAGCCCGAAATAGCAAATGAAGATAAGAAGTATGACTTGGGAATAATAGGCTTATGGTTCGGCAGAAATTACGGCAGTATGGCAACATATTATGCCCTGCATCAGACCGTTGTAAAAATGGGATACTCTGTATTGATGATAGAGAACCCGCTGAAGCCCGATCATGAGATAATCATGAACAAGTCACACCCGTATAATATAGCAAATGTTTTCTACAAGATAAGCGAGAAGAAGCGTCTCAGCAAGCTGTATGAATTGAATAAAGAATGCAGGGGATTTCTCGTAGGCTCAGATCAGTTGTGGAATGTAGGCTTGAGCAGACCGTATAAACAAATGTATTTTCTGGGATTCGTGGACGAGAATACAAAGAAGATAGCCTACGGTACGTCTTTCGGTAAGCCGTATAAAGGTACTGAAGAAGAAAAAAGAGTCAGTGCCGCAAATCTCAGGAGGTTTGACGGTGTGTCAGTCAGGGACAGGCTTTCACATGAGATATGCGAGAACAGTTTCGGTGTAAAAGATGTCGTGCAGGTATGTGATCCGACATTCCTTTGTGATATGGAGGATTACTATACACTTGTGAACATGGCGAAGATCGAAGAAAACGAGCCGTATATACTTGCATATGTGCTTGATCCGAATGCAGAGATAGGTCACAGATTGGAGCAGCTTTCTGTTGACAAGAATATGAAGGTTATAGTGCTGCTTGACGAGCCGCCTAAAAATTGGGAAACAAATAAAAACAGGCTTGACTTGACGGGTAAGGGAAATATCGATGTCAAGAGAGATGTTGACCTGTATGAGTGGATGTGGTACTACGACCATGCAAGCGGCGTATTTACCGACAGTTTTCACGGCACTATCTTTTCAATAATATTTAAAAAGCCCTTTGTCACCCTCATGAACAGCAAGAGAGGGGCAGAAAGATTTTTGTCGCTTCTTGAACCGATAGATTTGAGATACAGGCTTTTTGAGTCGCCTGAGTGTATCAATGAACAGTACGGTTTGTTTGACGGCTGTGATTACGGAGTGCCGTATGAAAAGCTGAACAGGATAAAAGAAGATTCTTATAACTGGCTGAAAAATGTCTTGGAGAAGAAGAAAGAACCTGTCAACAGGATCGCACTTTCTGATGAGCAGAATGCACAGCTTGCAAATGATTTCAACAGATGTAAAACTGTTGTTGAGTATATCAAGTCATACGGCATAGAGAATGTCGTACTTTCGCCGAGCAGGGAAAATATCAATCTGATAAGGCTTTTCTCAGGCGATCCGTTCTTTAAGGTGCATACGGTGGAGGATGAGAGAAGTGCAGGCTTCTATGCACTCGGACTGTCGCAGAAACTTAACAGGAGAGTTGTATTGTGCTGCGGATCGGGTTCGGCAGCATCGGAGTGTCTTGCGGCATTGAGAGAGGCTAAAAGTCAGCATTTGCCGATACTTGCAGTAACGGCTGACAAGTCGTATTGTTCGGGACAGGGTGAATGTGTGATACTGCCGCAGAATGACATATTCGGAGATGCCGTGAAAAAGAGTGTGACTATTACAAGGCAGTTTGACGATTTGTCACAGTGGAAGCTCAGAAGTGATATATGCAAAGCGATACTTGAGCTGGAGCATTTTTCGAGAGGTCCTGTGCATATCAATATACCTGTCGAAAGCAATATAGACCAGTCACTCAATAATGAAGATCTGATTCTCGTAAACAGGAGAACCATAGATAAGATAACAACGATAAGCGGTGATGCCGCATGGAAGGCAAGAGCTGACAGGCTTAAACAGATAAGAAGGATACTTGTTATTTACGGTCAGAACAGACCGCTTTCAAAGCAGGATGAAGAAGCTGTCAATGAGTTTGCTGAGAGATATAACTGTGTTATCATAAAAGATACGCTTTCAAACCTGAACTGTGATAAGGCATTAGTGCCTAATGATGTGATAAACAGTTTGAGTGACAGTGATTTCTGCGATACGCTCTGGGCAGATGCTGTTATTACAGTCGGCGGTCAGAGTTCCTTCTCCGATAAGATAGTGAAGAAGCTCATGTCAAGAGGTTCGCCTGTCGGTCACTGGAACGTGTCTGAGGACGGAGAGATAATTGACATATATCATAATGTACTGAGGGTGTTTGAGAGTTCGGCAGGGATATTCTTCCGCAAGTTCGTGAGATTTGCAGGAGACTCCTTCAATGACAACAAGTATTACAGTATATGGAAAGATGAATGTGACAGGTGTGTGCCGCCGCATACGGGACATTATTCAAAGTTCTATGCAGTTGAGAGATTTGTGATAGGAATGCCTGATGATATAACGCTGAATGTCGGAACGGGCAAGGCAATGGACTATCTCAACAGATTTGCATTGAAACCGAGTGTTACGGTGTTTGCGACATCAAGGGCAAACGGCGGATACGGCTCTGTATCTGCATTTTTGGGGCAGGCTGCTGCCGACCGTAAGGAAAGTTATCTGCTGATAGACGAAAGTGACTTTATAAAAGACATCAATGCTCTTTGTGTATCGGAGATAAAGAAGAATGTGCATATCATGCTTCTGAATGACGGCGGAGCATTGGCAGCCAAGAAATTCGGTGAGTATAATATCATACCGCACAAAATGAATGTTGTGGAGGCTATGACAAAGGCTCTCGGCTTCAAATATATATCTTCGCATAATAAAGAGGAATTTGACGGCAGTATAACGGAGTTTTTTGCCGAAACGGACAGACCCGTTATATTTGAGATATTTGTATGAATGCTGTCGGAGGAGGATTTTTAAATGAGTACAGAAAAAAATAAAAAGCAGGCGGCACTTGAAACTCTGTGGTTCATGGCAGATTACGGGGACATCATATCTGCATTTGCCCTTGCCAAGACCGTTGAAAATGCAGGTTACAATGCGGTGCTTTTGAACAAGCCGTTCCGTTTCCGGACAGATACGGATACATCAGAGAAAAGTGCAGCAGGAAAATTTATATACAAAAACTGCATTGTCGCACCTGTTTGCTATAACTCCGGTGACTTTTTGAAGATAGAGAAAGAAACGAATGTATATATCACGGGTACACATCCGCTGTGGAGTTATGCCCTTTGCGGAAAGGAAGCAAATTTCCACTATTACTTTGAGGACGTTTCCGACAGCAAGAAAAAAATATCCTATGCAACGGGCTTCGGCGGAGATTATACAGGTCCTGACGGTGAAGATAAAAAGCTGTGCATATACTACTTGAAGAGATATGCAGGGGTATCTGTGGGAGATTACAATGATGCGGAGATAATGGGACAGCATCTTGGAATTGAGCCGAAAGTGGTATTGAATCCGATATTGATGTGTGACAGGAGCGTGTTTGAGAAGGCATCAGAAAATGCTCCCGCAAGCCGTGCCGAAACTGCCGACAGCTTTGTATTTGCATACATCAAAAACTGCAATGCACGAAAAAGAGAACTTGTCGTGCGTGGCAATGAGATAATTGCGGAAAAGTCATCAAATCCCATGAGAACACTTGTTGGCTTGGGCGATACAGATAAGTCAAAGTCAAAGATAAAGTTGGAATGTTCACCCAACAACAGCGTAGAGGATTATCTGTATTATATCATTCACTCGGAATTTGTGATAACGGACGATCTCAGCACAGTATGCTTGGCAGTGCTTTTCAATAAGCCGTTTGTATTCACCGGCTCGGAAACTGATGCAGTGACAAGACAGGTATATGCAACACTGTTTTCACTGGGCATAGATGAAAGGATAGTTCTTGCAGAAGAAGACTACAGGACAAGAGAATATCTTTTCAGGATGCCTGTAAGATACAATAAAGTGAACAAACTGCTTGCAGAACAGCGTGAAGCATCTGAAAACTGGCTGAAAAGCTATCTTGTATAAAATCGGGGGTGTGTGATATGGGTAATATAAAATTCAAAGTTCAGAATATCATTCTGAAAAGCAACAAGTATCTTGATGACCATATAGGAATGATGTACAGGGGCGACAGCTTCAGCTACAACAAAATAAAGTCTGCGTTCACACTGAAAGCAGGAGATTTTGTGGAGTTCTTCACATACTTCAACAGCTTTTCAATAGGCAAGTGGAAAAAATATACCAATGCAGGTGACATAGAACTGAATCTCGTCTGCAAGGGCAAGTTTAAAATAACTATGTTCGGACATTACCATGACGGAGCGGAAATCCTGAAAGAGTTCTACCCTGCCAAAGAGTATGATCTGAAAGAAAAGACTGAAATATCTATATTTGTTCCCAGACAGATAAGGGCTACTACCGTAGGATTTCAGATAGATGTGTATGACACGGGCGATGAAAACGGTGAAGATTTCTGTTTCTATTCCGGCTACTGGTCAACGATAGTTGACGACAGCAAGATAAATGATGTAAGAATATCGATAGTAACCGTTACTTTCAAGAAAGAGGACTATATCACAAGCAATATAAAGATTCTTGAAAGAGAGCTTTTCTATACAGACGAGCCTGCAAAAGATCATATCCGTGTGAGGATAATAGATAATGACGGCGGAAAGGTTCTTGACAGCGAAAGCATGATAAGTGATTATGTGCATTACTCGCCTAATGCGAATGTCGGCGGTTCGGGCGGTTATACAAGAGGCATGATAGAGAGTATAAATGATACCGAATACAATCCTACACATGTTCTTTTGATGGACGATGATGTTATCGTTCTGCCGGAGAGTTTTATAAGGACATATTCACTTCTGGCACTTGTCAAGAAAGAGTATGATGACAGATTCGTCAGCGGAGCGATGCTTTTCTATGAGAGAATGGACACCCAGCATGAAGATGTCGGATACGTTCATGATGACGGTTCATACGGTCCGAACAAGCATGATATGCACTTGGAACAATGGGATCACGTTCTTGAAAATGACGAGGACTTTAAATATCACAAAAATTCCTATGCAGGCTGGTGGTACTGCTGCATACCCGTTAAGAAGATAGACAGGGCACATCTGCCGATACCGCTTTTCATCAGAGGTGATGATGTTGAATTCAGCCTTGCGAACAATGCGGAATTCCTTTCACTCAATGGTATATGTATATGGCATAAGGGTTTTGCAAACAAGTTCAATGCAAATCTTGAACTGTATATGGTACACAGAAACAGCCTTATCATTCAGGCAATGAGCGGTATATGCAAGGGTATAGACTTCATGCAGAGGATAGACGGATTTTTCTGGAAGGAGCTGAAACGCCTTTCATATAACAACTGTGAACTTTTGCTTGATGCGATAGAGGAGTTCTGCAACGGGCCGGAATTTCTGTATGAACCGCAGGGAGAGGCTATCATGAAAGCCCATGCAAAGAAAAATGAAGTCATGAAGCCTGCTGTATCGGAGTATCCGAATATCCCCATAGATTTTGACAGCATTTACAGAATGGCTGACAAGCCTTTGACAAAATTGCAGTCGGCTATTTACCACAAGACAAGGAACGGTCACAGATTGCCTGACTTCATGCTGAAAAATACGATAGCTGTAACGGCATATGACTGGTTTGACGATCCCGCAAAGCAGTATCTTGCAAAAGAGATACTTGTAGTAAGTCCCTTCGATCATACGGCATATCTGAGAAAGCGTGATAAAAAGCGTTACAGACAGCTTGTAAAACGACGCAACAGGATAATGAATTATTATAAGCACAATAAAGACAAGATAGAAGAATCCTACAGGGAAGCCGCAAAGACACTCAAAACAGAGGCTTTTTGGAAAAAATATCTTAAAATGGAGTAAATTAAGTGTGGAGAGTGAAGAGTGGAGAGTGGAGCAGAAAGGCTCTGCTTTCCCTCTTTATTTTTTGTACATAAAAAAAAGCGGAGTTAAAAATAACTCCACTCTTATTTAGATTTAAGGAATTTCATAAATTCGTCATAAGTTCCTTTTGTAAAACCGTCTTTTTTGAGGGCGTAAATATCGTCCATTTCGGAAACAAGGATAATATAATGCTTTGATCTTGAGATTTTCTTTATCTTGGCAAAGCTTATTTCGATCTCGGAATATCGGGGGGCATTATATATTATTTTGTTTTCGGTGACGGCGATGTGATATGTATCATCGGGTTGAGAATCTTTTACGGTATGTGCGACTCTTACAGGATATGCTATGAAATAGATGATAAAAAAGGCTACGCCGATAATTACGGATATGACACTTGCAATACCCTGCCAGTTGCTTCTTATGGCAAAGAAAAGGTTTGGTGCAAGAAGTGCCGCCATGAAAAGCATAAGATAAATACTGAAAGATTTTCTGAAATGGCTGTAGAAGATGGTTTCCCAAAAGAATTTTTTATCGGCGGGATATTGGTTTTCAAAAAGTACAGGCATAAAAACAACTCCTTGTTTTATATTTTATAGCCTTTTACACGGAGAAATTTCAGAAAATCTTCGCAGTTTCCCACAGTGAAATTGTCTTTTCTGAAAGAGTAGATAAGGCGTGAATTTGACATGAGCATGATATAATTTTTTGTTTGAAAGGCTTTTTTGATATTTGAAAAATTTATTTCCATTTTTGAAACGGGTGTATTGTAATTGATGGAATTTTCGGTAACGGATGCTGTACATACGGCAGGGGCATTGTTTGTGACCTCTGCAATACGTTTCAGAGATATATTTATTTTCATAAAATAAACTGCAAAGTACAGTGCAAATGCAAACAAATAAAATATCAGAGCGATATTCAGGACAGCATCCTGAAATTGATCTTTTACAGCAAAATACAAACCGGGTATAAGAAGTAATGCTGCACAGATAAGTGACAGCATACTTGAAGGTTTTTTGAAGTGGTGATAAGAATAAATTTCTTTATAGAAACTTTTATCCATAGTGAAACTGCTTTCAAAAAGTACAGGCATTTTTTTGCATCTCCTTTAAAAAATATTGCACTGTCAGAATGTTGACAGTGCTTTTGATTTACCCCAAAGCCTGAAGATTTTGCAAATTGGTATAATCCATTGTAACTTTCTGTATACGTGCAATGACCGCATCAGCACTTCTTGTTTTGTTTGATATGCTGTAATACCAGTACTGAGATTCAAAGAAACGCTGAATTTCATCGGTTTTGAAGATATAGCCGTGTTTTGCAAAAATGGTATTGACAAGGAGCTGTATATCGTCTTTTGTCATGCCGTAGAGGTCATCTTCCGTCAAATAGTTACTGACAAGTTCATAAGCGGTGTTGGCATCTTTATAGTCGGAGTAGCTGAATGTATTTTTCTGACGCTGTATCAAGGACACCTGAGAAGATTCCTGCACAGGAGGGGGCGATGATTCTGCTTTGGAGCTTTGTTCATCGGGTTTCACTTTTACCATGACTTTTGCATTAACGCCTGCCTGATTTTTTGATGTAATGGTAATTATGCAGTCGCCTTCACTTCTTCCTATCAGATTTCCGCTGAAATCGACGGTAGCGATATTATTATCATCGGATGTCCACAAAAAATCGGTGGGATCTTCCGTACCTTTATCGGATTGAACCACGAAGTTTCTTCTTTCACCTACTTTTACGGTGCAGCTGTCGGGAGTTATATATAAAGCCTTGATGCCTGAAGATTCTTCTATATGACTTACAACACTTTCTTCTGTTTTATTTGATTTTTCCGATGATTCACCGCAGCCGGCAATGCAAGTCATTATCAATGATGTCAAAAGACATACTGCCAATATTTTTTTCATAAAGATCCTCCATCATTCAGCATCCGCTTTTTTTGAACAGGAAAAAGAATGTTTTGAATATGAGTTTAATGTCTATCCATGCATTTCTTTCCATTATGTATTTTCTGTCGAGTTCCATCCATTCATCGAATGAAACGGAATTACGGTTTTTGACCACCTGCCAGTAACAGGTAAGCCCCGGAATAACAAGAAGTCTGAGTTTATCGCTCGGTCTGTACTGTTCGACCTCTTTGGGGAGGGCAGGACGGGGACCTACAAAAGACATATGTCCAAGAAAGATGTTGAATATCTGAGGAAGTTCATCAATGTTGGAGGCACGCAGCAATTTGCCGATCTTTGTGATACGGGGATCGTTTCCTATTTTGAAAACGGGACCGTCCATTTCATTGAACTTCTGGAGTTCGGCGAGTTTTTCTTCTGCGTTGGCACACATGGTACGGAATTTGTATATCTTGAATATTTTGCCGTTTTTTCCGACACGATCCTGAACGAATATAGGACCGGCTTTGCGGTCATCTATCATTATCAGCACAGATATGATCACAAACGGTATTGCCAGTATCACTATGCAAACAAAAGATACGACCAGATCAAAAAGTCTTTTGAAGAGGTCAAAAACGGGTTTTGGTCTGTATTCAAATGAAGAAATATCAGGTTCGATATTTTTGTGTTCCTGTAACTGTTCTAATGTCATATTCATTTTCCAAAAACACACCTTTCAGTTATACTTCCAACGTGAAATATTATATCATATTGTAATTGACTTCGTCAATAAAAAAAAGCCGATTGGAAAAAATCTAAAAAAATGATAAAAAAATGGTAAAAAAAACGGATAGATAGGGCATATTTATGGAAAAAAACGGTTCTTTTCCAATTGGTTCAACAAAACACACAATTATTTAAAATAAAACGGCTGAAATTCGTCATAATTATATTTGAGTTTTGGCATGAAATCGTGTACAATAAACCATATATCTTGATAGGGGGAAATTTTTTGTATGAAAAAGATATTCGCACTGATAGCAGCAGCGACAGTCATGATGTCGATATTGTTTGCAGTTCCTGTGAATGCGGCTGAATTTCAGATAAATTTTCAGACGGAATGCAGATCGATCTACCTTGAAAATCTGGATACAGGGATAGTCGTGTATACAAAGGAGCCTGATGCAAGGCGTTATCCTGCCTCCACGACAAAAATAATGACGTATATCGTCACAGCGGAGAATGTAAAAGATTTTAAAAACACGTTTGTGACTATAAAGGCAAAGACTCTGAAACTGCTCGAAGGTACAGGAAGTTCTGTTGCAGGTCTTGAGCCTGATGAAAAGCTGAGTATATATCAGCTTTTGAACTGCCTGATGATACCGTCGGGAAATGATGCGGCATTGGTTCTTGCTGACTACATCGGAAACGGCAGCATACAGAAATTTGTGGATATGATGAATCAAAAGGCAGAGGAACTTGGCTGTACCGGTACACATTTTTCCAATCCTCACGGACTCAATGATCCGAATCACTATACGACTGTGAGTGACATGGCAAAGATAACGAAGTATGCACTCAAACTGCCCGACTTTGAGGAGATAAGCAATACGACATATTCCGAATGTCTCGGAGAAGACCGTTATCTTATAACAACAAATTCCATGATAGACGAAAGTCGTGGCGGAAGTTATTACTATCCCTATGCAAAGGGAGTCAAGACAGGCTCAACGGGCAATGATTCGGGTTATTGCCTCGTATCGACAGCGGAAAAGGACGGTTTCAGTTATCTGTGTGTCGCATACGGTGCAAAGTATGAAAATGAGGAAACAGAAGAGTATTATGAAAACGGTGCTATGATCGATTCCAAGAAACTGTATGAATGGGCATTCGATAAGCTCGAAATGAAAACGATAATAGACAAGAATGAGCTTGTCAAGGAGATAGGACTGAGATTTGCATGGAACAGGGACAGCATACAGCTTTCCCCGAAGGAGAGTTATTCCACGATACTTCCGACAGATGTGAAATTGTCAAGTATAGACAGAGTATATGATATTCCCGAAAATGTTGATGCTCCCGTGAAAGCAGGCGATAAAGCGGGTACTGTCACCCTCAGCTATGCAGGTCAGGAGCTTGGTACGGTTGATCTTGTCATATCCGAAACAGTTGAGAGAAGTGAACTTCTTATAGCAATGGATGCCATTAAAAAAATTGTGACATCGGTATGGTTCATGATAGCGGTAGGCGTGGCGGTGGCATTGTTTTTGGGGTATATAGTTCTTGCGACCGTCTATAACCACAGAAAAAGAAACAGCCGTCCCGTGAAAAAATACAGGAAATTCTGAATACGGGCAGTGTATCGTTTTGATACACTGCTGTTTTTCTGTGTATTTTTTAAAAAGATTTGCAATTACAGGGAAATTGTTTTATAATAATATAAGACTTTTATTCGGAGAGTAGTGAAAGAGAAATGAACATGAACCGACAGAATACCGTCAAAATATTTTTCCTTGCGGTAGCCGTGATACTTGTGTATATCGGCTTTCAGCATCTTGATATAATAGGCTCGTTTCTTTTGTGGCTGTTGCAGATATTCGTGCCGTTTATCATAGCAGGCTGTTTTACATTTTTTCTGAACGTGCCGCTGAATGCCATTGAAAGACGGCTCTTCCGCTCAAAAGACGGCAGACCTGTAAGCCCGCTCAAAGAAAAAATGAGAAGACCTCTTGCAATAACCATGTCTATAAGTATCTTTGTGCTTGTTCTGGGGATATTCCTCATAATCATCATACCTGAGATAAGCAACAGCTTACAGAAGATCGCCGGCTCTATACCTGATGCTTTCTATGATTTCCGTAACTGGATGAAAGACCTCAGCAACAGGTATGATTGGGCAAAAGCCGTGTATGACAATATCAATATCGACTGGGAGAGCATAGGTCCGAATATTGCGAGCTTTATAACAAACAACGTGACTAATTTCTTTGATTCCACCATGAATCTGCTCAATTCGACTATGAAAGTGGTATCATCTGTGATAAATATTACCGTCAATATCTTTTTGGGTATCGTGCTGGCTGTGTATATCCTTGCAAAGAAAGAGAAAATATCCTCTCACCTGAAAAAGTTTTTATATGCTGTATTTCCGTCAGGAGCAGTTGACTATATTATAGATGTCGGTGTGATGACGAACAGGTCTTTTTACAACAGCATTACGGGACAGATGATGGAATGTGTGATAATCGGTACGCTGACAGGTTTCGGAATGGCAATTCTGGGCTTTCCGTATGCGGCACTTGTGGGAGTGGTAATAGCGATCTGTTCATGGATACCCATGTTCGGCATAACCATAGGAACAGTTATAGGTACTCTGTTTATCCTGACGGTAAGTCCCGTACAGGCAATATGGTTCGTAGTATTTATGGTATGCCTTCAGCAGATAGAGGGAAATCTCATATATCCCAGAGTGGTAGGCTCAAATGTAGGATTGCCTCCTATCGTGATGATCGCCGCTATCATCATCTTCAGCGGATTTTTCGGTATAATCGGCTTGCTTGTAAGTGCCCCCGTAACGTCAGTAGTGTATACGCTGCTGAAGCGTTTTGTCAGGGGCAGACTTAAGGAACGTGATATTCCTGAAGAAAAATATGCCGAAAAGACGGGCTTGCCTGAGTACACGCCCAAGAGGATCAAAAAGGATACTCTCAAAGACAATAAGATATCCGAGATGTTTTCAAAGATAAAAAAGAAAAAGTGATTTCTGAGAGGAAAGAAAAATGAGTTTTACAGGTATTTACAGAATTGGTGATAAAGTGATAGAGATAACATCTTTATACATGGATGTACATGAATATTGCAGGGACTACAAGTCGGACGGAAAAGCGGATATTTGTGTCAAAATATCTGAAAGTGACATCGAACATGAACGTGAGAAGTCTGAAGGGGTGGATATTGCACAGGGCAAAGGTGTCATGCAATGGAAGGACGGGTATCTTGAAGAACTTGCGGTATATAGGAAGATAGCCGAAAAGATGCCTGAATATGATACGTTTTTGATGCACGGTTCGGTGGTATCCGTTGACGGTCAGGGCTATATGTTCACTGCAAAGAGCGGTACGGGCAAATCTACTCATACAAGACTTTGGAAAGAGTTATTGGGTGACAGGGCAGTAATGGTCAATGATGACAAGCCCTTGATAAAAGTATCGGACAGCGGTGTTACAGTTTACGGTACGCCCTACAACGGCAAGCACCATCTTGGAAATAATATAGTCGTTCCATTGAAATGCATATGTATACTTGAACGTGCAAAAGAAAATCATATCAGACAGATAGACAGGTCACAGGCATATCATATACTTTTACAGCAATCGTACAGACCATCGGATATTGCCATGCTTGCAAAAACGCTTTCACTTATCGATGAAATGTCGGACAAGGTGAAGTTTTACCGTCTTGGCTGCAACATGGATATATCTGCCGCACAACTTGCATTTCGGGTAATGAATAATTGATTGTTAACCGTTGCGGTCAGCAAATTTTTTTGCTGACCGCTTTTTTTATCGACAAAGATATTTATTTTTGTGGTGTATAATGGAAGAAAAAATATCTTTACGGGAGAGTTGCAGATGAATGTAACGGCTATTATGTCAGACGGTAAAAAAGCTCTGGGAGGAAGTACGGGAAAAGTCCTGTTCCATGTATTGTATTTTGCCTTCGGTGTGGTCTCGTCAAACGGCACTGTTTTCGGGGAATACTCACCATTCGGCATATCGGCAGCAGCAGCCGTTCCTTTTCCGAATGTGATATTTTCGGCGGCAGGCTCGGTATTCGGCTATATGATCTTCGGCAGGCGAAATTTCAGGTATATCGCAGCTATTCTTGCTGTACTTGCAATAAGGTGGACTCTCAAAGACATAAAAAAATTAAACGGATATTTCATTTATTCGGCTCTTGTATGTGCGGTACCGATATTTGCAACGGGCATGGCGGTCATGTCTGTAAGCGGATTTACAGCGGAAAGGATATTCGGATACACGCTGGAGGCGGTGCTTGGCGGAACGGGTGCATATTTCATTGCAAGAACGGCAGTTATACTTCACGGAACAAAGACTATAGGAATGCTTCTTCCGCAGGAGGCTGTATGCCTTATTATGACGGGATGTATAGGCATACTTGCCTTATCGCCTTTTCAGATAGGTTCTCTTTCACTCGGAAGGATGATCGCAGGTATATGTATACTCATAGCTGCACACTACGGCGGTACGGCAGGCGGATGTATAGCAGGAATAGCAACAGGTATCGTTTTGGGTATCGCTTCGGAAGAGTATTATTTTCTCGGAGCGGCTTATGCATTCGGCGGTTTGATGGCAGGACTGTTTGCACCCGCAGGAAACATTGTTTCTGCTATCATCTTTGTTTTGAGCGGAGGGATCGCCTCTTTGCAGGCACAGGGGTTGAGAACTGTCATACAAGTTTTATATGAGATGGCTGTATCGGGGGCAATATTTGCGATTTTGCCAAAGAATGCTTTCAACTTTGTGACGGCAGTGTTTTCTCTCAACAAGACCGACAGAAATTATGAAGGTTTAAGGAGATCTGTGATAATGCGTTTGGACTTTGCTTCAAAGGCACTTTCGGGTGTATCGGAGGATGTTGAAAGGGTATCGGAAAAGCTGTCTAAGATAGTTACGCCTACATTGGAGAGTGTATACAGAAAGTCGGTCGAAAGCACCTGTGCGAGATGCGGTATGAAGACATTTTGCTGGGAGCATAAAAACGGGTTATCTCTGGAAGATTTTGAGAGTGTCAGCGACAAGCTGAGAAAAGAAGGTGAGATCAAAGCAGAAGATCTCGGCGAGAATTTCAGACGGGTATGCTGCCGTACAGCAGAGATGTCTGTTTCGGTCAACAGGTTTTATAAAAGCTACCTTTCATCAGAAGCCGCTGCCAAGAGAGTTGATGAGATAAGGACAGTTGTTGCAGGGCAGTTCTGCGGATTGGGGGAGATACTTGGTGAAATGGCAGATGAATACGAAAATTACGAAGTGTTTGATAACACACTTGCGGAGAATGTGCTTGTCAAGTTAAAGGAACTGGGAATGATACCGATAGATGTAAGCTGCCGCATAGATCACATGGGCAGGATGACCGTTGAAGCAGAGGTGTTTGACGGTGACAGGGATAAAATGAAGAAACTTGTAATAATGAAAGAGATCTCCAAAGTATGCGGAAGAAAGTTTGATATGCCGAATATCACGAATGCTTTCGGCAGATGCAGGATAGTTCTGTCAGAGAGAACCGCCTTTGAAGTCGAGATAGCTGCAAGTCAGCACATCAGTCGAAGCGGACAGCTTTGCGGAGATAATTTCAGTTACTTCAATGACGGCATGGGAAGAATGATAACCGTCCTGAGCGATGGCATGGGAACGGGCGGTCGTGCAGCAGTTGACGGCGGTATGGCTGTAAGCATCATGTCCAAACTTGTAAAAGCAGGCTTGGGATTTGATTGCTCACTGAAAGTCGTGAATGCGGCACTTATGGTCAAGTCGGAAGATGAGTCGCTTGCGACCCTTGACGTTGTTTCAGTAGACCTTTATAACGGTGAAACGGATTTCTTCAAAGCAGGTGCAGCGGTATCTTTTATCAAAAAGTCGGGTAAAATGTATAAAGTGGAAACACCGTCATTGCCTGTTGGTATACTGCCTGATGTGGAGTTCACCTGCACAGAGGATAATCTTCATTCGGGTGATATAGTGGTCATGCTTTCGGACGGTGCATTGGCAACGGGAGATGACTGGATAGAGCATATCATTTCCTCTTGGGAAAACAAGACCATGCAGGAACTTGCCGATCTCATCAATGACGAGGCAACTTCAAGGAGAAATGACGGACATGATGACGATATAACAGTGATCGCCATGAAAATAGCGTAGGCGAGGGAGTATGTCACTAAAAAATAAAAGTGGGAGGGCTTATAACTCATTGTACATTGCACATTGTACATTGTACATTGTTTAGCTCTCCCGTTTTTACATTCAGCTTATTGCAGGCTGCTGGGGAAGTTTTTTGATCTTGAACATTCTGCGGAGAAAGAAACTCCAGAATTTCGGATTGTCAACAACAACTATCTTCATAAAAATATCCCCTTTCAGCGATAACACCTCACTCCCGTTACAGCGGTAACTGCAAGCACTACTGCAATTATCACTATAAGACAGTGCTGCGGAAGTATACACGAAACAAGCAGACCTAAACTGAATGATAAAATATTGCCGTTTCTTACGCATCTTCTCATGGCTTCACACTCCGCTTGTTTCACTTACACTAACATTATATACATAAAAGCAAATTTTGACACAAATTTATTATGCATATATTTGATTTTTATTAAGTTGTATAAAATGCACAAAAAATCTTTATATGTTGGGAAAAGTTCTAAAAATAAAAAAGCGTTATTTCTTGCAATCAGAAAGGGTATGTGATATTATAATATAGCGTGACTGCAACAGATATGCGTTGAAGCGGGAGGTTGCGACCTGTGAGGTCGGTTTTTCCGTGGAGTATGTCCGATTTCAAACCGGGCGACAAGATTTGTTGAAGTGAGCGGAGAATGTTCCTGCATTTTTATAGTGCGGAGGCTGTGTGTGTTTCTCTTGCTCATTTTATCTCGAAATACCTTGCCCGTATCGAGTTATCGGTTCGGGGATTTTTATTGGAGTTGCATGAAACACCCGAATGTGTGTGAGGTATTTTTTGAGGGAACGCCCACCAAAAAATTTTAAGGAGGCGACTAGTGTGGCAGTCAAGGAGAAAATCAGGATAAGAATAAAGGGTTATGATCATCAGCTCGTTGATCAGGCGGCTGAAAAGATCGTTGCAACTGCAAAACGTACAGGTGCGAGGGTGTCAGGTCCTATACCGCTCCCCACAGAGAAGGAGATCGTTACTATCCTTCGTGCTGTTCATAAGTACAAGGACAGCCGTGAGCAGTTCGAAATGAGAACTCACAAAAGACTTATCGACATTCTCAGACCTTCAAACAGAACTGTTGATGCGATAACAGCTCTGGAGCTCCCTGCCGGTGTTGAAGTTGAAGTAAAACTTTGATCCAACCTACAGGCAGTCGGGGTCATGTTGGCAAAGCCAACCAATAACCTATCAAGGAGGAAATTTTCATGCAGAAAGCTATCATCGGCAAAAAGATCGGTATGACACAGATCTTTGATGAAAAGGGTCTCGTTATCCCTGTAACTGTTGTTGAAGCAGGTCCTTGTGTAGTGGCTCAGATCAAGACAGTTGAAAATGACGGCTATCAGGCAGTTCAGATGGGCTACGGAGATATAAAGCTCAAAGTCCAGAACGGCACAGGCAAGGGTAAAAGACAGCGTTCCGAAAAGTTCAAGAATGATCCTGTCAATATTACCAAGCCTCTTCTCGGTCACTTCAAGAAGGCAGATGTTGCTCCGAAAAGCACTCTTCGTGAATTCAGAGTAGACGATCTCGCAAACTTCAAAGTGGGCGATATTATCAAAGCAGATACTTTTGCAGAGGGTGACAAGATCGATGTTACCGGAAAGAGCAAAGGTAAAGGTTATGCAGGCGTGATAAAGCGTTGGAACTTCCATCGTCTTAAAGAAACTCACGGTTCAGGTCCTGTTGCCCGTCACGGCGGTTCAATGGGTGCTTGCTCAACTCCGTCAAGAGTCTGGAAGGGCAAGAAAATGGCAGGTCATCTTGGTGCAGAGAGAGTTACAGTTCAGAATTTGACAGTTGTTAAAGTTGACAACGAAAACAATCTCATCGCTATCAAGGGTGCTATCCCCGGTCCCAACGGCGGTATCGTAGTGATCCGTGACAGTGTTAAGGCTTAAAGGAAGGAGGAATTTCAATGGCTAATATAGATGTTCTCGATATGGCAGGTCAGAAAGTCAGTGAAATAGAACTTTCGGATGCCGTTTTCGGTATCGAGCCGAATACAGTTGTGATGCATCAGATGGTAGTCAACTATCTCGCAAACAACCGTCAGGGTACACAGTCAGCTCTTACCCGTGCGGAAGTATCGGGCGGCGGCAGAAAACCCTGGAGGCAGAAGGGTACAGGTCATGCAAGACAAGGTTCGACTCGTGCTCCCCAGTGGACACACGGCGGTATCGTATTTGCTCCCAAGCCCAGATGCTACAGATTTACCGTGAACAAGAAGGTAAAGAAACTTGCTATGAAGTCAGCTTTTTCAAGCAAGCTCAGAGACAGTCAGATAATCGTTGTTGATGCGGTTTCAATGGACGGCTACAAAACAAAGACTGTTGCAAATATGCTCAAGGCTATCGGTGCAGACAATAAGGCACTTATAATTCTTCCCGAAGTTGATAAGAAGGTTATCATCTCGGCAAGAAATATCCCCGGTGTAAAGACTGCACAGGTAAATACCATAAATGTATATGACATCATGAACGCTGACAAAGTTGTTATCGTGAAGGATGCCGTAAGCAAAATAGAGGAGGTATATGCATAATGAATGCTCGTGACATTATCATTAAGCCTATCATTACAGAGAAAACTATGACAGGCGTTGTTAGCGATAAGAAATATACCTTCAAAGTTGATAAGAAAGCTACAAAAATCGATATTGCAAAGGCTGTTGAAGAAGTTTTCGGCGTTGAAGTTGCAAAGGTAAACACCGTGAATGTTCGTGGCAGACTTCGCCGTCAGGGAAGAAATCAGGGCTATACTCCCGCATGGAAAAAGGCTTATGTTACTCTTACCCCCGACAGCAAGACAATAGAATTCTTTGAAGGCATGATGTAAGCCTTTACAGGCAGAATGAATGGAGAATATGCCGTTCTCCGCAAAGCCATCATGAGGAGTGTGAAATAAATGGCAATAAAGAACTATAAACCGACCAGCCCCGCAAGGAGAAATATGTCGGTCACAGATTACTCGGTTCTTTCAAAGGTTGAGCCTGAAAAAAGTCTTTTGGCTCCGCTGAATAAAAAGTCAGGCCGTAACAGCTACGGCAGAATCACCGTTCGTCACAGAGGCGGCGGCAACAGAAATAAGTACAGGATCGTTGACTTCAAGCGTCGTAAGTTTGACGTTGAGGCAACAGTAAAAACTCTTGAATATGATCCGAACCGTTCCGCACACATCGCTCTTATAGAGTATGCAGACGGCGTAAAGAGTTATATAATCGCTCCCGTAGGTCTTAAAGTGGGCGATAAGGTCGTATCCGGTCCTTCAGCAGATATCAAGCCCGGCAATGCACTTCCGCTTGCAAATATCCCTGTAGGTACTTTTGTACACAATGTAGAGCTGTATCCCGGAAAGGGTGCACAACTTGCAAGAAGTGCCGGCAACATGGCACAGCTCATGGCTAAGGAAAACGGTCTTGCACTTCTGAGACTTCCTTCGGGCGAACTCAGAAATGTTCCCGAAAACTGCATGGCTACAATAGGTCAGGTAGGAAACATCGATCATGAGAATGTCAAGATCGGTAAAGCAGGACGTAAAAGAAATATGGGCTGGAGACCTACCGTAAGAGGTTCTGTCATGAACCCGAATGACCATCCTCACGGCGGTGGTGAAGGTAAATCCCCTGTCGGTCGTCCCGGACCTGTTACACCTTGGGGCAAGCCTGCTCTCGGTTACAAGACCAGAAAGAATACCCGTTCCGATAAGCTTATCGTAAGAAGAAGAAACGGTAAGTAATAGGCGTACAGAAAGGAGCTTATACAATGAGCAGAAGCGTTAAAA
>CADCCP010000003.1 GCA_902800005.1 uncultured Ruminococcus sp.
TTTCACCGCCTTTTATTTTAGTATATTATCTCGAACATATAAAAGTCAACTTATCTTTATAACTTTTTATAAAATCCTTTTAACTGTTAAAAGCCCCCCATGTATATATTATAGTATCTTTTGGCGGTATAATTGTTAACAAATTGTGAACAAACGGTATTTTCAACGCAAAAACCTGTTAATATATGTATATGTGTGGTATAATATAAACATGATATAAGAAAGGGTGACACGATGGATATACTTTCTTGCGACCTCAATAAAGAGTTTGTTGAAGTCCTCAAAAAAAAGGGACTTAAAGCTGCAACAGCAGAAAGTCTTACAGGGGGGCTTGTTTCAAAGAGGATAACGGAAGTTTCGGGAGCATCACAGATATTTGAATGTGGTGTATGCTCGTACTCCAACAGGATAAAGCATGAACTTTTGAGAGTGCCGACAGAGGTGCTTGAAACGTACACGGAGTACAGCAGTCAGACTGCCGAAGCAATGGCAAACGGTATCAGACGTTTATCGGGGGCAGACATAGGCATATCTACAACAGGCATGGCAGGTCCTTCCGGTGATAATGTAGGCTTGGTGTATATCGGCATAAGCACCGAAAAACACACTTTTTCAAAAGAACTGCATTTATCGGAGGGCTTGCCCGATGAAAGAGAAAGAATACGTTTTCTTGCTTCGTCTTATGCACTGTACTATGCTTTGAAAGAGATAAAAAATATCTGAACACCACAGCGGAACAACTATTTGTTCTGCTGTTTTTTTATGCAAAAAGCGGAGAGCGGATATAACTCCACTCTCCACTCTCAACACTCCACTCTCACTTTATGCCGTCAGGGTTTTTTGTTTGGAAGTTCCATGTGTCTATGCACATCTTGTCAATGTCATACTGTGCTTTCCAGCCGAGTTCGGTATTTGCCTTTGTTGCATCAGCATAGAATGCGGGAAGATCACCTGCACGTCTGTCGCCTATGACGTAATTAAGTTTCTGACCTGTTGTTTTCTCGAATGCATTTACTATGTCAAGAACGCTGTAACCCACGCCGTTACCTATGTTATAGGCTTCTATGCCCGTTGTATCGAGTATCTTTGCTACTGCACACAAATGTGCTTTTGCAAGGTCTACAACGTGTATGTAATCACGGATACAAGTGCCGTCTTTTGTATCGTAGTCACCGCCGAAGACGGTGAGTTGAGGAAGTTTTCCTATTGCCACTCTTGAAATATACGGCATGAGATTATTAGGTATACCGTTGGGATCTTCTCCTATAAGACCGCTTTCATGGGCACCTATCGGATTGAAATATCTCAAAAGTGATATACTCCATGAATTGTCAGCTTTATATACATCTCCGAGTATCTGTTCAATAAAGTGTTTAGTTCTGCCATAGGGATTGCTAACGTCACCTGTCGGCATGGTCTCTTTATAGGGAATGGGATTATTGCCGTAAACTGTCGCTGACGAACTGAAAACTATCTTTTTGCAGTTAAATTTCTCCATTACCTCAAACAAAACGACACTGCCTGATATATTGTTTTCATAGTAAAAGAGGGGAAGTTTTGCAGATTCACCGACAGCCTTCAAGCCTGCAAAATGTATCACAGCATCAGGTCTTGTTTCGGAAAAAGCCTTTTCAAGTCCCTGTCTGTCACGAATGTCACATTCATATCTTGTCAAAGATCTGCCCGTTATCTTTTCCACACGATCCAAAACCGCCGGAACACTGTTATAATAGTTGTCCACAACAACGACTTCATAACCTGCATTAAGAAGCTCAACGCAAGTATGGCTTCCGATATAACCTGCACCGCCTGTTACGAGAATTTTCATATCAAAAAACTCCTTTTGATTTATTTGGTTATCATAATTTTATTATAAATATCCCTGTTCAATATGTCAAGTAAAGTTGCAATATAAATATATTTGTGCTAAAATAATAATAAAATATTTTATATGGGGGTGTTCCGATTTGGACAAAACGAAAATAAGCAGATTCTTGAGCAAATTGTTACGCCATAAACCCGAACTCATAGGCTTGCATATCGAAAAATACGGTGCATGGGCGGATATTGATGAGCTTATAGAAAAAGTGAACGGAAATTCAAAATTCAGCATAGACCGTGAACTTCTTGAAGAGATCGTCCGTGAAGATGAAAAACAGCGTTATAAAATAAGTGATGACGGGAAAAAAATCCGTGCCAGTCAGGGACATTCCATTGATGTCATAATTGACATGGAGATGAAAGAACCGCCCGAACTTCTTTTTCACGGAACGGCTGACACGAATGTCCGCTCCATTCTTGAAAAAGGCATTATGCACGGCGAAAGACTGTATGTACACTTGTCAAAGGATACACAGACAGCTTTGAAAGTCGGTGCAAGGCATGGAAAACCTGTAATATTCAACGTCAGGGCAGGAGATATGTATAAAGACGGTCATATATTTTATTTGTCGGAGAATGGTATATGGCTTACAAAGTTCGTTCCGAAAGAGTATATTGAATTGAGGTGGATAAAAAATGATAGTCGTTGAAAGTCATGAGATCAGAAATATAGAGAACCTTGCCGCAAACAGCGGCATATCGATGTCAACGCTCATGGAAAATGCAGGAAAAAATGTGGCAGACTTTGCAGAAAAGCTGATAAGAAAAGATGATCTGCAAAATGTATGTATCCTATGCGGTACAGGCAATAATGGCGGTGACGGATTCGTTGCAGCAGGGCTTCTTGTCGGCAAGTGCAATGTCACAGTCGTCATGGCAGACGGTCTTCCCCGTTCCCTGCTCGCCTCCAACTATTTCAGTACACTTCCGCATGGTGTGATAATGTATGAGTTCAGCGAAAACAGAAATGCCTCTGTTCAAGCTATCCGAAATGCTGATATTATAATAGATGCCATATACGGCACGGGCTTCAACGGCACTCTCAAACCCAATGTCGAGGAAGTCATAAGCCTGTGTAATGCCAATAAAAAAGCCGTTAAAATAGCGGTAGACGTACCAAGCGGCATAATATGCGACAGCGGCAGTGTGATCTCCGAGTGCTTCCATGCAGACCATACTCTGTCATTCACGGCATTAAAACCCCTGCACGTTCTCTATCCGTCAATGGACTACTGCGGAAAAGTGACTGTCTGTGATGTGGGCATACCCAAAAATATCCTTGACTCCTGCACATACATCATGGAAACTACCGACTCATTTATAAAAAGGAATCCCCTGAGAAAAAGAAAAAAGTCTGCCCATAAAGGTACAAACGGCACTCTTCTGGCAATATGCGGAAGCTACGGCATGGCAGGAGCAGCAATGCTTGCAGGTGAAGCTGCTCTGCGTACAGGTGTGGGACTTCTGAGAATGGCAGTGCCACGTTCCATATACAGTATAGCTGCTCCCAAACTCGTTGAAAGTGTGTTCGTGCCGCTTGAGCAGAATCCCGACGGTACTATAAGTGCAAGAGAATATCCCAAATTGATGTATGAGTGTGCGGAGAATGCCGGTGCAGTGCTGATAGGCTGCGGGATAGGCGTTACAAACGATACCAAGCAGATCGTTTCCATACTCATACAAAATTCTACCAAGCCTATGGTCGTAGATGCAGATGCCCTTAACTGTATCTGTCAGAATCCCGATATTCTCAGACTTGCCACATCGCCTGTCATAATCACTCCCCATCCGAGAGAAATGGCAAGGCTTATTGACAGCGATGTGCCGACTATTCAGGCTTACAGATATGACGTTGCAAAAGACTTTGCAATGGAGTACCGTGTCACAGTAGTCCTGAAGGGTGCAAATACCATAATAGCCACTCCCGAAGGAAAGATATACGTCAACCTCACCGGCAACAACGGCATGGCAAAAGGCGGCAGCGGTGATGTGCTTTCAGGCATGATGTCCTCACTTCTCGCACAGGGACTCAGCACCGAACAAGCCGCTGTTTATGCAGTCTACTATCACGGACTTGCAGGTGACAGATGTCGTGAAGTCATGTCCGCAAGAACAATGCTTCCGTCCGACCTCATCAAAGAAATAGACTTTTAAAATAGAGTG
Organism: uncultured Ruminococcus sp.; assembly: GCA_902800005.1. Classification (GTDB taxonomy): domain Bacteria; phylum Bacillota; class Clostridia; order Oscillospirales; family Acutalibacteraceae; genus UBA1213. Next base: position 4,045 of record CADCCP010000003.1, read on the forward strand.
GAGTTTGGAGAGTGGAGAGTGGAGTTACTTTTCATCTCCAACTTCATTTACAATTAGAATAAAAAAAGACGAACTGTTTTTAAACAGTTCGTTTTTTTTATGCTCAAATATGCCCCAATGGGAAAGGCAGATAAAATGAGGAATGATGAATTAGGAATTAGGAATGAAAAGCAGAAGTTCCGGAAACATAATTCCACATTCCTCACTCCTCATTTCTCATTTCAAATCCCCTATGGGAAAGGCAGATAAAATGAGGAATGATGAATTAGGAATTAGGAATGAAAAGCAGAAGTTGCGGAAACATAATTCCACATTCCTCACTCCTCATTTCTCATTTCAAATCCCCTATGGGAAAGGCAGATAAAATGAGGATCGACTAAATTTTATATAAACATGACCACCGACCAGCATAACCAGAATATATGGAATACATTTATCACGGCATAGTAGGATAGAAGTATATACAAAAAGGCTTTGACAGGCTTTTCTGTTTTCGGGGGGCTGACGGACAGGCGAATATGAAGATATGTCAGAAGCATCAAAGGCACTACGCATTTCAGGGCAAATCCGTTCATGCCTTTTATATCCAGACTGAGAAGCGGATTAGCTTCAATGAAAAGTCCGCTTGATATGAGTACCAGCGTGAAAAGATAGTCAAATATATTCAGAAGATATATTGCAAGAAGTATTCCGTCAAACTTGTTTTTTGTCACAAGCGATACAAGTGTTTTTTTCATAAAATTCTCTTTCCGCAATAAAAATTGCTGTAAAAATATTGACAAATCATTTGTATTTGTTGTAGAATAAGTGTGTATTTTTTTATTTTCGGAGGGTTCAAGATGTCAAAAATACCGTTTATTTCAAAAGAAAAAGCAGAAGAAATTATCAGTAAATTCCCTACACCTTTTCATATATACGATGAAAAAGGCATTCGTGAAAATGCAAGAAAACTTAAACAGGCTTTCTCATGGAACAAGGGTTTTAAAGAGTTCTTTGCAGTGAAGGCTACTCCTAATCCCACTATCCTCAAAATACTCAAGGAAGAGGGCTGCGGTACAGACTGCTCCTCATACTCTGAACTGCTCATGAGCAAAAAGTGCGGATTCAAAAATCCTGAGATAATGTTCTCCTCAAATGACACTCCTTTTGAGGAATTTCAGTATGCCAATGAGATAGGTGCAATAATCAATCTTGATGATATTACGCATATTGATATGCTCAAAGAAGCCTGCGGTATTCCCGAAACTATCTGCTGCCGTTTCAATCCCGGCGGAAAGTTCTCCATATCGACTACTATCATGGACAATCCCGGTGATGCAAAGTACGGCATGACGAGAGAACAGATAAAAGAAGCATTCATTCGCCTGAAAGAGCTTGGTGCAAAGAATTTCGGAATACATTCCTTCCTTGCAAGCAACACTGTTTCCAATGAGTATTATCCCACACTTGCAGGTATTTTATTCAAACTTGCCGTTGAACTTAAAGAAGAAACGGGAGTTGACATTAAATTCATCAACCTGTCAGGCGGTGTAGGCGTTCCGTATACTCCCGATAAAGAACCCAATGACATACTTGTCATTGGTGAGGGCGTTAAAAAAGTATTTGATGAGATATTAGTGCCTGCCGGAATGGGAGATGTAAGCATCTACACGGAACTCGGCAGATTCATGCTTGCTCCCTACGGTCATCTTGTCACGACCGCTATCCATGAAAAACATATATATAAAGAATATATCGGTGTAGATGCGTGTGCAGTGAATCTTATGCGTCCTGCCATGTACGGTGCATATCATCATATAACTGTGCTTGGAAAGGAAAATGCTCCCTGCGATCACGTTTATGATGTGACAGGCTCTCTGTGTGAAAACAACGATAAATTTGCCATTGACAGGAAGCTCCCTAAAATAGACATCGGTGACATTCTTGTTATACACGACACAGGTGCACACGGTTTTGCAATGGGATATAATTACAATGGTAAATTAAAATCTGCCGAACTTCTCCTGAGAGAAGACGGAAGTGTAGTTGAGATACGCCGTGCCGAAACTGTTGATGACTACTTTGCTACTCTTGACAACTACTGGAATGTGATTTGATCAAAAATGAAAGCGACAGTCAATAAAATCAAATGGATAATTTTGATATTGGCGATACTTACAGCAGTATATCCGCCGATATATTTCATGTGCAGTGAGAAAGTTGAAGGAACTGTAATCGGTGCCGATTATATAGATGAACCCAAAACAGTTGTCATTGAATACTATTTCGACAATCAGAGATATACAATTACCGAACAGGATACAGGTTATCAATATGACCATAAAATGACTGTCGGTGAAAAAACAGATGTATATTGCCTGCGTTTCATGCCGTCATTTGCCGATACTCCGGGATTTATATGGACTGTTTACTGGCTGACGGGGATTTTGGGAGTTGTTTTTATTATTTTCATGTTTACTCCGAAGATAGCTTCAAAAATTCCCCGTGATATGACCGCAAAGAAAACAGAATAGAATTTTATAAACTATAAATGAGCAAATCCAAAGTTTTTCGTGAAACTGCACAAATACCGGAAAGTCCTGACCTCTCCTTAACAAGGCATGAAAACGGCTTACGCCGTTTTAGGTCACAGGTTTGTTTGAATTCCACAAAAATGTGAATAACACGAAAAAGCAGGCTTGCCTCCCCTGAAAGCAGCGAGCCGCTGTCCCAGTACGGTGGCATTTCGTCACGCAAGTGACGAAATGACGGAGGGGGCTGGGAGGATAGATATATCGGGAATATCAAAAATTTATGTAGTGCAATTCTGTCGAACTCACGTTAACTTAAAGGGCAAGGAAATTTCTCCCTGTACGTTTGTCATTGAAAAACAAAACATAAAACACAAGAGGATACAAATTTGTATCCTCTGTTTTTATATTCATCAACTTATCCAACCGAATTCAAATACCCAAAACGATATGACAAACAGACAGAATATTGCAGCAGTAAAGTAGAACTTGGTGCTGAAGTGTTCCTTTCGGAAGAACAGCAGGAAAAAAACAAGATTGTTCAGTATCACTCCGCAAAGGTAGATGATAGCAAGGACACCGCCTTTAGCATCGCCTGCATTCTCAAACATGAATATCAACACATACGGAGCTGCAATACCCAATGCCGTGTTAATGACAGCCTGCGGTATATAGAAATACCATTTGAAAAGTTTTTTTTCAAAGAAGAACTCGCTCGTGCCGACAAACAGGACTGTCAAAACCGCCACACCCGTCAAGATGTAGAAAAATATATCCAAATATATCCGCTCCCTTTCAGACCGTTATCCAGATAAACGGGGCACAGTCACCGTCAAGCCACTCCAAAACGCTCTTCATGACATCTTCGGGTACGGCAATACAGCCCTCTGTGGGAGTGTTTCCGCAATGCATGAAAATTGCCGAAGGCTTTTCGGTGTCCGGCTCGGATATGTTGTAATCAATGACAAGACCGTATTTGTAAGATTTTTCCGAAGCGATCATGTGATCGGCTTTTGTCCAATCCTTTTCTTCAACACCCTCAACTTTCTGATTGAAGAACTTGGAATCGGGATCTGTCACCCAATATGTATCTTCCGTTATCTCAAACAGGGGATACGTTGTCACAGGCTTCTCGCCTGTATAGAATCCCTCTCCCAAAAGCCACATTCCGGCAGGTGTTTTTTGGGAATCAGCCGAAACATCGTAGGCAGAGCCGTTTTCACCGATATAGACCTCTTCCGTAACAGCCTCACCGTCACCGGCAACATTCCACCAATATCCCTTATCATTTTTTTCATAACAGAACAGCCTTGCTTTTGAAGTGTTGGAGAAATTGTCAGCCTCTACAAGAATGAGTTTATTGCCTGTGAGAGTCTCTTCAAAGCTGTATTCATATGCTGTCATGAATTCTTCAAGGTCTTTGGGCTGACTGTCAAGATCTTCAGGTTGTTTTCTGAACGCCTTTGCTTTCATTTCGGCAGCTTTCTGAAAACTCTCCTTTGTATCGGACACCTGCTTACTTTCGGCAAGGATGATCTCAGAAAGTTCTTTTTTATTTTTTTCATTTTGGGAAGTTTCATCTTCACGGGGAATAAACTGACTTATTTTCAGCGGGTCAAGCTTGTCGATCTTAAACATATCCGTCTTGATGTCCACAGCCACACCCACAGCCGCTGCTGCCGATGCTGCAAACAGTACCGACAGAAATATTTCCGCTATTACAAACAATATTTTTTTCATACATTTTTCCTCCAGATCGTACTTATAATATATTATACTTTTATTTTTCGTTTTGTAAATAGGCAATTTGGCAGAAATAACTCTTTTTGCATACATTTCACAAAAAATTAACAAAAATATATTGCAAAACAATAAAAATATGTGTATTATATTTATAAAAACATTGTAACGGGAGATGATTTTCAATGATAAAATTCGAGAATGTCACAAAGGTCTATAACAAGACAGTCAGAGCCGTTGATGACATCAGCTTCAATGTAAAAGGCGGTGAGATCGTCGGATTCATCGGTCCCAACGGTTCGGGCAAGACTACGACCATGAAAATGCTCACGGGCATCATCAGGGCAGATGTAGGAAAGATCACCGTAAACGGCTTCAATGTCAGAAAGGAGCCTATCAAGGCAAAGGAATCCATCGGCTATATTGCCGACAGTCCCGATATGTTCCTCAGACTAAAGGGAACGGAATTTCTCGATCTTATAGGAGATATTTACCATGTCCCCACAGATAAAAGACAGAAACGTATCAAGGAATTTGCAGAACGCTTTGAACTCAGTGAAGCCCTGTCATCTCAGATAATGAGCTATTCACACGGTATGCGTCAAAAAATCATGGTCATAGCCGCTTTAATGCACGATCCGCCTGTATGGATACTCGATGAACCTATGGTGGGACTTGATCCTAAGTCTGCATTTGAACTCAAGCAGATGATGCGTGACCATGCAAAAGCGGGCAATGCCGTGTTTTTTTCCACACACGTTCTTGAAGTGGCAGAAAAGCTCTGTGACCGTGTCATCATCATCAAAAAAGGCAATATCCTCTTTGACGGCACTCTTGAAAAACTTGAAAGCACAAGCAAAAATGAATCCCTTGAAAAAATCTTTTTGGAGTTGACGGAAAAATGAGTATATATCTGAAACTTGTCAAGGCACTTATATCCACTGTCGAACCCAGCACCGAAGAAAAAAGCTACAACAAAATATTCTATCGCATAATGGGATTTATCGCCGTATTCGGTATAATGCTGCCGATGGCGTTTTTTGTGGGAGTAGTGATATATGCCCTAACACAGCCGCTTGTCAGTCAGGGATCAGGTCAGAATGCCGTTGAGATGTTCATGCACCTCATATCCGTCTTTTCATTCATATTCGGTCTGAACGTCATTTTCAGTGTATTCTACTTTTCGGGAGATATTGAAAATTTGCTTCCTCTGCCCCTGAAGTCTTATCAGATAATCGGCTCGAAATTCACTGCTGCCCTGATAAGTGAGAGTGTCATGGAATTCATCGTGATAATAGCCGCCTTTGCAGGTTATATTTTAGCATCGGGGCGTTCATGGTGGTCATGGATACTGTCTGTTTTCGGAATGCTGACTTTACCGATAATCCCGCTTGCATACTGTGCAATAATATGTATGCTCATCATGCTTTTGTCGGGCTTCATCAAAAACAAGGATACCGTCAATAAAATAACGGGATTTCTGACATTAGGCGTTGTCATAGGTATAGCAATACTTGTCTCCAAAATGGGCGGTCTCGATACAAACAAACTTGTTGAAGCTCTCTCTGATCCCAACAATCCACTTTTGAATGTGATGAACTGCATATTTCCGCAGGTGCATTTTCTTGTAAGTGCGATGGTGAACAATACGTTTATCAATCTTATCTTTTACATAGCCGTGAACGGTCTTGCAATAGCGGTATTTCTTATTATCGCAGAGGCTGTTTATTTCAAAACGGCTGTCGGCATAAACTACGTCGCCGGCAAGAAGAAAAGTAAAGATAAGATCATATCTTCCTTTAAAATGCACAACCCCTGTGTTACATATCTTAAAAAAGAATTTAAAATACTTTTCAGGACACCTGCCTATTTTACCAACTGTATCATCATAAATTTAATATGGCCTGTATTTTTGTATATCGTGTATCTTCTCAACGGAAAGACAAATTTTCTTGATAACTTCATCTACGGCATACATAACGGTAATGAAGAAAGTGTTCTGATACTAATTTTGGCAATATCCGCCCTGTCGGTACTGATAACGGCGGCAAACTGTATTGCTTCATCAGCCCTCACCCGTGAGGGAAAACACTTTGCATTCATGAAATACATTCCCCTGTCGTATATCGCACAGATAAATGTGAAAGCCCTTGTAAGTATCATCATCAGCGGTGCGGGCATGATAATTTATGTTATAGCTGCCGCTGTATACCTGAATTTAGGGATAAAGATGTCAATATTCTGCTGTATGGTAAGCCTGCTGTCCGTGACATTCGTATCTTACTTCGGCATATTCATGGATTCCGTAAACCCCAAACTTGTATGGGACGATGAACTTAATGCCCTTCGTGGAAACTACAATGTATTCTTCAATATGGCTGTTGCCATTCTTCTCGAAGCCGTAACTTGTGCAGGGGCGTATCTGCTTTTCAAGTTCACTTCACTCGGTTCACTTGTTATCATCATAATGCTTTTCATATTCCTGATGATACTCAACACTGTCAGCTATCTGCTTTGTTCATACAAGGCGACCGCTAATATAGACAAACTCTCAGTATGACCAAATCATACAGATCATTTAGAAAAGGAGATCTTCTATCATGCCGTTCATCAACACAAAGGTATCTGTCGGGATAACTCCCGAACAGGAAACAACTCTTAAAACACAGCTTGGAAAGGCAATTTCTGTTATCAGAGGCAAGTCTGAAAATTGGCTCATGCTTAATTTTGAGGACAACTGCCGTATGTACTTTCATGGGGACAATTCCAAACCGCTCGCATTTGTGGAAGTGAAAATTTACGGAAGTGCCACCCCACATGAATATTCACAGCTTACGGAGCTTATCACCGACATACTCGGAAAAGTGTTGGGAATTTCTCCGAATTGCATTTACATCAAATATGAAGAAGTAGAATATTGGGGATACAACGGATACAATTTCTAAAAAAAATCAGATGTGCAGGAATTTCTGCACATCTGTTTGCTTTACCGGGAAGATATATTGCAGTTGCCGTAATAGTGGTGTATGATCTCTTCAAAAGTTGCTCCCTGTTTTGCCATGCTGTCTGCACCGTACTGGCTCATGCCGACACCATGCCCGTATCCGTATACCGTCAGTATAAACTTATCATCGATATACTCTATGTCAAAGTTAGCACTTCTCAGTGAAAACATCTCTCTCATATCCGAACCGCTGAAGGTTTTATTGCCGATATTGACAGTTTTTACAGTTCCGGAGTTTGTTCTGTTTAGATCACCTATCCACTGTGACGGCTCTCCATCCAATTTTGCACCCTTTTCGGAAAGCACATTTTTAAATCTGTCTTTTGATATTTCCTTTAAAGACAGATAACCTGATACATTCACATCACCCGCACTTGACACGGGCTGTAAATACTCACTGTCAAAGCCGAATATATCTTTTGCACTTTCCGTCTGACCGCCGGAAATGGCATGGTATGCTGCATCTATCAAATTGCCATTATCATCTGTAAGGACTTTACCGAACACTTCATCGACCGCTTGTGAAAATACTCTTCTGTTTTCATTGGAGAGGTCTTTTATATAGAACTGATTTTTTGAAAGGTCAGCCTGAAAATCGTAATTTTCCTTTGAGTTTTCACGCAGACGTAAAAAATGCGTGTAGCAGGCGATACACTGTGCTTTTAAAGCCTCTTTTGAAAAATCAGACGGCATTTCATATGCCAATGCCCCTATGCAAAATTCCCTGTCAGGTACTTCAATGATCTTATTGCACGACGTATCGAGTATATGAAATACCTGTTCATTTTTGACATATATTCTTGGGGCTTCGGCTGAGGTCTTTTTCATAGAGATAAACGGCAATATTGCCATAATTGCCATAAGGAAAAGCAAAATAACTGTCCTTTTTTTCATATCTTCAATTCCTTTCGATTATTTTCTTGACATGACCGTTAAAAAAGGCTAAAATATTCTATGTATAAAGTATATGACATTCTGAAATGAGGTATGACGAAATGTCAACAGATATTGAAACGCAGAATTTTTCCGAGCTTTGCGAGGAATACAGGCGACACAACGGTTTCAACAGCTCTGATTATCAAACTTACAATGTAAAAAGAGGTCTGAGAAATCCCGACGGCACCGGTGTCATGGCAGGATTGACAAATATATGCAATGTACACGGCTTCATGATGGCAGACGGTGAGAGAGTGCCTGACAAGGGTAAGCTGACTTACAGGGGAATAGATGTCAACGACATAATAAATGCCTGTATAAATGAAAACCGCTTCGGTTATGAAGAAACAGCATGGCTGCTGCTGTTCGGCTCTCTGCCGACAAAAACACAGCTTGACAAGTTCAAGAACACACTGGGAAATCTCAGGGAACTGCCCGAAAACTTTGTTGAGGACATGATAATGAAATCGCCGTCAAAGGACATCATGAACAAGATGGGACGTTCCGTGTTGGCACTGTACTCGTTTGATGAAAACCCCGATGACACCTCTCTTGAAAATATCATGCATCAGTCTATCAAACTTATCGCATCTCTGCCGACAGCCATGACTTATGCATATCAGGTCAAAAAGAGGGCTTTTGACAAGGGAAGTATGTTCTTTCACCCGATAGACCTATCGCTTTCGACAAGTGAGTCTATATTGCGTGCATTGCGTCCCGATATGCAGTTCACTGACTCCGAAGCTAAACTGCTTGATCTGTGCATGATCCTCCATGCAGAACACGGCGGCGGCAATAACTCCACTTTTTCCGCAAGAGTGCTTTCATCTTCCGGTACAGATACATACTCTGCAATATCCGCTGCTATCGGCTCTCTGAAAGGTCCCCGTCACGGCGGTGCAAATCTTAGAGTTCGTGCCATGATGCTCGAACTTAAGGAAACTGTTAAAGACTGGTCTGACAAAGACGAGATATACAAATTCCTGTCAGACGTTGTGAACAAAGAAAAAGGTGACGGTTCGGGACTTATATACGGCTTCGGTCACGCTATCTATACACTTTCCGATCCTCGTGCAGTGATACTCAAGAAGACTGCTGAAAACCTTGCCAAAGAAAAAGGAATGCTGAAAGAGTATGAGCTTTACAAGACGGTCGAAAAACTGACACCCGATGTAATGATGAACGTCAAGAAAAGTTCCAAAGTTATATGTGCAAATGTAGACTTTTATTCAGGCTTCGTATATGATATGCTGGGCATACCGAGTGAGCTGTTCACCCCGCTGTTTGCGGTCTCAAGGATAGCGGGCTGGTGTGCACACAGGATAGAGGAAGCTGCCTACGGCGGCAGGATCATCCGTCCTGCATACCGCTCTATGGTCAAAAGCAAAAAATACATACCTATCGCAAACAGAGATCAAGGGGGATTTTGAAATGACACTTAAAAAATTTTGGATACCCACGCTTATACTTACTCTCATAGGCGGCGGTATCAAGATATGTGATACTGTTTTCAACGTGTACGGAGAAAACAGCTTTATCTTCAATTCGACAGTCTGCAACTGGATATTCGGCATATCGGCACTGATACTTCTGCTGATCGGCTGGATACTCGGCATCATAGATATGAAAAAAGTATTTGAAGTACAGCCTCAGAAAAGCATCCTGTGCGGAATGTTCGGATTCATCTCATCAGTTGCAGTAATAAGCAGCGGTATCATATCGCTCCTTTCGGACTCTCCCAATCTTACACAGTGCATACTTGCCATCATAGGCGGCGGCGTTCTTTTATATGAATCCTGCATATCCTTCACAGGTCACAACGGTATGACGAAAATTCCTGTTGTAAGCCTTTTGGTTCCGATATGGTGCTGTTCAAGATTTCTCGGTCTGTTCGTTGACTATACACACAAGTCTGTTGCCGCTACCGAAATATTTGACATAGTGGCAGTTGCAGCACTTCTGATGTTCTTTTTCTATCAGGCAATGTTCTTTGCCGGACTCAACAATACTACGGCTGTCAGAAGATTGACCGTCTATGCAATGGTATTCATCATGCTCGGCTTAACGGTAGCAGTCGATCTGTTCATAAAGATGTCCATGCCGTCAAATGCCGTTACGGGAATCGACTCCGAAGTCGTCATGCCCACGCTGTCCAACATACTGACCTATGCAGGTGACATCACACTTTGCCTGTATGCCCTGTTCTTATCGCAGTTGAACATAAAGACTGCCGACAAGACAGCAGTTATCCCAGAACCGTCTGAAAAAACAGAAAAACAGTCTGACGAAGAAAAAACAGAAGTAAAAACAGAGGAAAAGGCAGAGGAAGAGATAAAGGAAGCAGAACCCGAAAAATCAACGTCTGACGAAACAGTCCATGCTGAAGAAGAAGCAAAAGATAAATAATATAAAAAAGCTGTACGGGCGGATATGTCCGTACAGCTTTTTGATTTGTAAATGTCATGAAGCGATGCCGAGAACGATGGTGACTATCCTCAGTGCAAACAGTGCAAATGATATCCACATGACAGGATGTATTTCTTTGATCTTGCCGGTCACAACTTTGAGTATTACCCATGAAATTATGCCGAACATGATGCCGTTAGCAATGGAGTATGAGAAAGGCATCATGGTAACTGCACAAAAACCGCCTACAGAATCAGCTATATCTGAATCAAAATCCATCTTTGTGACATTCTTGAGCATGAGCAGACCGACAAATACAAGTGCAGGAGTTGTGGCAAATGACGGTATCGCAAGGAATATCGGATACAGCGGAAGTGCAAGTATGAACAAAACTGCTGATGTCAATGCAGTAAGACCTGTTTTTCCGCCCTCTGCAACGCCTGTTGTGGATTCAACATAAGATGTAACAGTAGATGTACCCAGTGCAGCACCTGCAACAGTACCTACTGCATCTGCCATCAATGCCCGTCCCACTCTGGGAAGCTCGCCTTTTTCATTGAGCAATTTTCCCTCATGTGCGACACCTATGAGAGTTCCTACGGTATCAAAGAGGTCTACGAACAGGAATGCAAAAAGAATGACAAGGAAATTTACAGTGTTTGAAGCTATGTAAGAAAAATTGAATTTGCAGAATGTATTCTCTGCCATCGACTGCACCGGAGCAAATACGGCATAATTATCGAAATTCGGTATCACGGAATAAACGCCTGCATCAACATTCACCTGATACCAGCCTGTGAGTTCTGCAATAATGCCGAATATCCATGTTGCCACTATGCCTATGAGAATAGCACCCTTTACTTTGAAGTGCCAGAGAGCAGCTATGATGAGAATTCCCACAAATGCAAGCACGACTTCGGGTGAACCGAGATTTCCCAAAGCAACAAGTGTTGACGAATCGCTCACGACGATATTCGCTCCTTTAAGACCGATTATCGCAATAAACAGACCGATACCTGCGGAAATACCGAGTTTAAGATTCTGCGGGACCTTGTTGACAAGAGTTTCCCTGAACTTGAAAAAGGACAGGATAATGAAAATGATACCCTCACAGAGAATGGCAGTCAAAGCGACCTGCCATGCATCTTTAACTCCCTGTGAGGAGAGCTGCGGAACAACAGAAAATGCAAAGTATGCATTGAGTCCCATTCCGGATGCAAGCACAACAGGATAGTTAGCAAAGAATGCCATAATGAGTGTTGCAAAGGCTGCCGAAACGGCTGTTGCCGCAAAGATAGCTTCTGACGGCATTCCCGATGCAGACAGTATACTTGGGTTTACTGCAAGTATATACGCCATTGCCAGAAATGTGGTAATACCTGCTACTATCTCCGTTCTGACATTGGTGCCGTTTGCCTTGAGTCTGAACAGTTTTTCCAAAGGATATTCCCCCTTAACAATATTTACATCAACCATTATATCAAACATATTGTTTTTTTCAAGTATTTTGATGAAATTTTGTTGACACTGACAAATATTAGTGTTATTATTTAGTACAGTAATATGTTATCATGGTATTGAGGCGGTTTTTGGACTGCCTTTTTATATATAAAATCAATGACGAAAGGAACATTGAAATGTTGAAAACAAATTCAAGAAGACATCTGCATTTTGTTTTGGGTATGCTGCTTATCATGTCCATGATAATGAGTACGTCATTCATAACAATGCCGCAGGTGCAGGCAGCGGAAAGAACTTTTACAGTCGGATTTGATGCAGAGTTCCCGCCATACGGCTATAAAGATGCCAACGGCGAATATGTAGGCTTTGACTTGGACTTGGCTCAGGAGGTCTGCACAAGAAACGGCTGGACTCTCAAAAAACAGCCTATTGACTGGGATTTCAAGGACAAGGAACTTAACAGCGGTTCTATTGACTGTATCTGGAACGGCTTCACAATTGACGGCAGGGAAAATGAATATACATGGTCTGTTCCCTATGTCGATAATTCACAAGTTGTTGTCGTAAAAAGCGGTTCTGATATAAAAACACTTGCTGACCTCAAAGATAAAGTTGTCGTTGTACAGGCGGATTCCTCTGCACTTGCAGCCTTTACGGGAGATGATGCAAGTGATGAAAACAAGGCTCTTGCAAAGTCTTTTAAAGAATTGCAGCAGGTCGGTGACTACAACAGTGCTTTTTTAAATCTTGAAAGTGAAATGGTAGATGCCGTATGCCTTGATATAGGCGTGGCAAACTATCAGATAGCCTCTCGTGGAAATAAATTCACCATGCTTGACGAAAAAGTGTCAAGCGAAAAGTATGGTATCGGTTTCAAAAAGGGTAATACAGAACTCAAAGACAAAGTCGAACAAACACTGTTTGCAATGGTCGGTGACGGCAAATTCATGGAGATCGCAAAAAAATGGGGACTTGAGAGCAGTGTATGTCTTACAGCTTCCGACACTTCCAAAACTGAAAGGACTACTTTGACAGTCGGTTTTGATGCGGAATTCCCGCCTTACGCCTATAAAGATGAAAACGGCGAATATGTAGGCTTCGATCTGGAATTGGCAGAAGAGGTCTGCAAAAGAAACGGCTGGACACTTATCAAACAGCCTATTGACTGGAATAACAAAGAGGAATCTCTCAACAGCAATGCTGTCGATTGCATATGGAACGGCTTTACCATCAACGGCAGAGAAAATGATTATACATGGTCAGTGCCCTATATCGACAATTCACAAGTTATCGTTGTGAAAGCGGATTCTAAAATAAAGACTCTTTCAGACCTGAAAGGCAAAACTGTTGCTGTACAGACGGATTCTTCTGCACTTGATGCGTTTACGGGTGAGACCGCAAGTGAAAAAAATAAATCTCTCGCTCGATCCCTCAAGGAACTGAAACAGGTCGATGATTATACTGCTGCATTTGCGGAACTTGAAAACGGCACAGCAGATGCCGTATGTCTTGATATGAGCGTAGCCGAATTTATGGTCGTTGCAAAGGCAAATAAGTTTGCAATTCTTGATGAACAGATCGCAAACGAACAATATGGCATCGGTTTCAAAAAAGGCAATACGGAACTCAAAGATACCGTACAAAACACACTGTTTAAAATGAAAAGAGAAGGTGTTTTTGAAGAGATCGCCGGCAAGTGGGGATTGGAAAGATTTATCTGCCTGAATGAAAGCGACGCTCACCCCGAAGCCTATTCCTCAAAGGAAAAAATGTCTTTCGGTCAGATAGCCCTTCAGCTTTTGGACGGTGTATGGGCAACTTTGATAATATTCTTCCTTACACTGCTGTTCTCCATGCCGCTCGGACTTCTCCTTACTTTCATCAGAATGTCAAAACTCAAAGTCATTCAATTGGTAGCAAGGATATATATTTCAATAATGCGTGGTACACCTCTCATGTTACAGCTTATCGTTGTATTCTATGCACCTTACTATTTATTCGGCATTTCTCTCGGTCAGGATTACAGATTTTACGCTGTCATCATAGGCTTCTCACTCAACTATGCCGCCTATTTTGCGGAGATATTCCGTGCAGGCATACAGTCCGTTCCAAACGGTCAGAGAGAGGCTGCTGCGGTTCTCGGCTACTCCAAGTCGCAGACTTTCGGCAAAATCATCTTCCCGCAGATGGTAAAACATATCCTTCCTCCTGTCACAAATGAGATCATCACACTTGTCAAGGATACATCCCTTGCATTTGTTCTGACTTACATAGAGATGTTCACCATAGCAAAACAAATCGCTGCTGCTCAGACAAGTATCGTACCGCTGTTTGCGGCAGGACTGTTCTATTATGTATTCAATATGCTCGTGGCGTTCCTTATGGGCAAACTTGAAAAACGTCTGAATTACTATCGTTAATGAGAGGTGATATACATGAAACTGCTTGAGATAAATAATCTTCAAAAGAGCTTTGACGGCAAGACCGTTTTAAAAGACATAAGTATGTCTGTGGAAAAAGGCGAAGTCGTGTCGATACTCGGACCGTCAGGCTCCGGTAAATCAACTTTACTCAGATGTGCGACATTCCTTGAAACGATGGATGCAGGTGAACTTTCATACGGCGGAAAGAAGATCGTTACCACAAAAGACGGTAAAGCCGTTTATCCGTCAAAGAGTGTCATGAAAGAGGCACATGAAAAATTCGGACTTGTATTCCAGAATTTCAATTTGTTTCCTCACTACAATGTATTGAAAAACGTGTCTGACGCTCCCATAAGTGTCATGAAGCGTGACAAAGCAGAGGCGCTTGAAGAAAGCAGAAAAATGCTTGCCAAAGTGGGACTTGCCGATAAAGAAAAGGCATATCCGTGTGAGCTGTCAGGCGGTCAGCAGCAGAGAGTTGCTATTGCAAGGGCATTGGTCATGAATCCCGATATACTCTACTTTGACGAGCCGACATCTGCACTTGATCCCGAAATCACAGCAGGTATCCTGCGTATAATGAAGGAGCTTGCAGAGGAAAAAATGACAATGATAGTTGTCACCCATGAAATAGACTTTGCAAGAGCCGTTTCGGATAGAGTTATTTTCATGGACGGCGGAGTGATAGTCGAACAGGGCAAGCCCGAAGATGTCATTGATAACCCCAAGCATGAACGTACAAAAACTTTCCTTAAAAAACTTTCCGTATAAAAAATACTCCCCCGAACTGCATCAAAAGCAATTCGGGGGAAATTGTTATTTCCACCAGCCCTCAGACCTTTTTCTTGTTACAAGCGGGATAGTATCACTGCCCTCACCGTATATCTTCACTCCGACAAGATAAACAGCTTTGACATTTGCAGGGTCTATCGCTGTAAAGTTAAGGTCATCATCACAGAATTTATTATAGCCGAGTTCCACTCCGATAATATTCGGCTGACCATCAATGCGATCGGTATTGCCGGACATACCCAAACCGGTTCTGATTATAGTGCCGTCTTTCAGAACTATGTCAAGACCGCCGTATCTGTAAAATATATCGTTTTTTCTATCAAGTGTAGGGCCGCCTATCTGACTCCAATTCAAATCACCCCAATAAAATCCCTTGAGTGTTGCCCTGAACGGAGTTATCTCGATACTGCTGAATTTCATTTTTCCCTCTGCAATATCAAATTCTTTGGCATCGTCCATCTCTATTGATAATTTCTGCGGTTTGTAGTTCACGTCAAATGATATTTTATAATCTACGTCAATTTCCGTTATTGTCGTGATATAGTAACTTTCGGTTGATATATCATAATCAATTATTTGATTTTCCGCAAGGAGAGGTGTATATTTTTCTGTGATTTTTTCTACTTGGCTTTCATATATACTATTGTCATATTTTGCATTGTCGTTCATTTCCCGATAGTTATATATGCGTTCACCTCTTGTATGCAAGTATATCTTTTCATCTGACAGTCCGATAGTTTTGCCTTGAAAGTCGTAATGGTCATAATTCATGTATTCAAGAAAGCCTTTTACAGTCTTTTCGTCCTTGAAATTATATTCTATTTTGCCACTCATCCATGTCAGCTTGTCTTCATATTCCTCTTGTGTATCGTTTTCATTGGGTGCAAGCTCCTTGAAAAATACCTGCTGGTCGTCATAAAATTTCATGTTGGTGTTATAAAGGTCTTTTTTGCTGTATGAAAGTACATAGCTGTTTGAAAGGTCATCAGTAAAAGGCGTACCGTCCTTTTTGGTTATCTCGAACACCGCAAACAGCATATCTTCATCACATACAACGCCTTGCAAATCGACATTTGACTTGTCACTCTCATACTGCACATTGTCGCCTGCATATACGAAAACTTCATCGGGAATGCCGATAAAGCCCTTGAAAGCATCTTTAAACGGACTTATGGCAATAACGCTTGTACCGATAACGGCAACTGCGGCAATAATGCCTATCACTCTTTTATTAAATTTTTTCTTTTTCCTGCCAAGACCGAGCTGACTGAATGCACCGTCCCTTACGGCATCGCTTCTCACAACTTTCTCCGTCACGATACTGTCAAGCTCATAATTCTCCATTATCCTGTCAAAAGCATTCTCTTTCATAATCAATACCCCCTGTTGATAAGTGCATCTTTGAGTTTTTTTCTTGTTCTCTGCAATTTTGATTTCACCGTTTCGATATTGATACCCATTATTTCGGAAATCTCCTTGACAGGCTGATAATAGTAATAATGGCGGATAAGTATTTCCCTGTCAGGCTCTTTGAGGTTTGCTATTTCTTCTTTCAGGTCATGCACCAATCCCTGATTTTCGCAGTTTTCAAGAATATCACTGCTGTCTTTAATATCTATGTCATCAATATCAACGGTGTCAAAGCGGTTTTCACGTCTTAAACGGTCTTTTGCACGGCTCTTTGCGATCACGATTATGTACGGTTTCAGCATATTTACATCTATCTTTTCCGCATTCCTCCACAGAGTTACAAATACATCTGTTGTAACTTCCTCAATATCTTCATTACTCAGATAACTGCATGAAATATTTTTGATGATGTTGGAAACAAGCGGTGTAAACCTGTATATAATTTCCTCAAAAGCCTTTTCATTACCCTTTTTAAGACGTTCTGCCAATTTTTTATCACTATCCGTTTTGACCACCTCGCTTTTTGAAAATCGGACAGCAAAGCTTATATTTTTTTCAAGAGAAGGATTTACTTTTATAAAAATACTCTGCTGTCCTTTCTGATAATATATACGCATGAAACTTTCCGCAGGGTGCAAAAAATAACAATAACTTTCCCCGAACACAACTTTATGTCATGCTCGGGGAAAGTTTATTTTTCTTTTATATCGATATTGCCGTTGACGGTCTTGAAGTAATAATCACCGTTGCTGTCAACTTTGTTTGGAACAGATACATTGCCATTGACACTTCTGCCGACACACTTTTTATCAGGCACTACTGTTCCCGTGATACTGCCATTGACAGTTTCTATATCTATCCTGTCGGAAACAGTCGTGCCAAATTTGATACTGCCGTTGGTAGAATGTGCACACAAGTACACGACTGTATCTCCGTCAAGTTCAATATTGCCGTTTGTCGTGGAAAAATCAGCCGTTTCTGCACTTTTGATATTCTTTGCAGTAATTTTTCCGTTGACTGTATCCGCATGGATTTTTCCGCTTATCTCGCCGCTAAGATTTATCTCACCGTTTGTCGCTTCAACAGACACCCATTTTGTAATATTGGCATTCAAGCCGATTTTTCCGTTCACGGTATGAATGTTTGCCTTATCAAACGTGAAATCACTCGGTACGGAAATATCACTGTTTACGGAACTCACCGCTAATTCATTATAAGCCTTTTCGGGCAGATATATCTGTACTTTACGATCTCCCTTGAATAAGGGCATGATTTTTTCATACCATGCCCTTTCGTCACGGTATAAAACTCTCAGATAATTTTTTTCCAATTTATCGCTTTTTTTATCGACAAAACATTCATGGTATGTCCTGTCGCTGTCATAACAAACAATTTTGCACGTCTTTTCATCTGACGGATACAATTCTATATCGTCCGTTTCCTCAATAATATGAACCACTTCAAAGCTGTCTGTTATGTCAAAGACTTTCTTTTCAAAAGTCATGTCCGAGAAATTTCTCATGTCAAAACCTACTCCCAACAGTGATATAAATATCATCAACGCACCTGCCAAGACAAGTGCAAGTGATACAAGCAGACTTATTTTCGTTGACTTTTTCATTTTGCAGTCCCCCTTCTTCCCGCAAGCGAGGATTTCACATTTTTAAAGCACTTTCCCGTGATATGTATGCACCCGAAAGTAACTCTTAATGCCCCGATAAATACTGGTATCGACAAGCCTAAAAGCACCATTCCGCAGCCGAATAAAAACAATCCCCATAAAGCATGACCGCCGAAAATGCTCACAAAAAGTGAAATTACAGTTGCCAATCCCGACACCGCAAATGACAATGCCACGACATAAATGCAGAATATCAGCACCCACAATACCAAGTACAATGAAAATGCTACCGCTATCAAAGATATGCCTATCGGGAACCATACAGGAAAGCCTACTGCGATCAAAACTATTTCCCATGCACTCAATTTTCTTTTGGGAGTAACTTTTGTTTTAAGCAGCTTTTCAACTGGCATATCGTTTATAATTCTGTCGGCGATCTCTCCGACACTTCCCATAGCTTTTACAGCCTGTTCTTCCGTCAAGCCGTCCTCTGTCCTGTCGTCTATCATCTCGGAATAGTATTCAAGAGATTTTTCCCTGTCCTCTTTGGGAATACCCTGCAATCTCTCCGACAGGGCATTTAAAAATTCCTGTTTAGTCATTGTTATCGTTCTCCCTTGTCACAAAGTTGTAAATATCCATGATTTCCTGCCACTCGTCTGCAAAAGCTTTCAGCCTGTCAAGACCGTTTTGCGTGATGTGGTAATATTTGCGAAGCCTGCCGTTGTGTTCAACGGACTTCACCGTGAGCATTTCCGCACTTTCAAGCCTTCTGAGTATCGGGTACAGCGTTGACTCCGACATCTCAATATACGGCTTTATGTCTTTGATAATTTTATAGCCGTAAGAATCCTCGTTCTTGATAGCTGCCAAAACGCACACTTCCAGCAATCCTCTTTTTATCTGAGTATCCATCAAATACCCCCTTTCACATAATACTATACACCACATAGTATTATTTGTCAAGAGGTATTTTTCAATTAAATCGTGACAAACAAAAACAGCGGAGAACAAATTCTGTTCTCCGCCGATATTATCTTGACAAAAAGGGTTTTGCATCACAAACGCTTTGGCAGAACGGTATGATATATTTTTCTGCCATGTCCAATTCGTCTGCAAATATAAAGGTTTTTATCGTGTTCATGTCAAGTTTTTTGGTACGGCTATTTTTCAAAGTTTGTACGTTTTTAGAAAAGTACAAATTGTAAGTTGCACCTTTGTAGCGAGTTTCGCCCGAATAGCAGATACCGTAATCATGCACTTCCGTCCATCTGATATACTGCCGTTTTAGAACGCTTTTGCATGAAATACCTGTGCTGTTTATAGTGAGTTGCTTAGAACCTAAATCCAGTTCATACATACCAAAAGTTATCAGAACAACCGAATATGCAAGCGGAACGAAAAATTCAGAAATATTTATTGCACTCATTCTGAATCGCAGCAACATCACGAAAACAAATATTCCTTCCGCTACAACAGCTATGCCGACTGCCATATGTAATGCTCTCGGCTTTAATGTTATGTTATCCCGTGTTATCTCCACAACAAACGCTCCTTTCACATCTTGATTGTACATAGTTTCAGCTTCCCGCACTCTCGTAAGCGGAAAGTCCCTTGTGCCAGATAAAGAGGGCTATTGCCATGAAAATAAGGGATATAACGACAGTACCGCCAATGTTGAAAATAGGATCTTGACCTGTCAGGAAGTACAGTGCAGGGTAATATCCCGTAAATGCAAAAGGGATAATGTAAGTAATAAGTGTGCGGATAAATTGAGAATAAATTGTCGTAGGGTACTTTGCAAACTCATTCATTCCGTAAACCATTTGTATAATAAAACCGCTGCTTTTTATCCAAAATGCCAATGCACCCGTTGCGATTTTTATAGCCGTATATATCATTGCCGAAAACGGTATCACAATAATAAACAGTATTATACTTAAAGGCGTTATGTATAAATTGACACTTCCCGACACATATATCATCAGGGCTATGCCGACAACTAATTCACCGACAGCGTCAACTTGAAAAGTTTCAGCTATGACATGGAAAAGGGGATCGATAGGTCTTGTCAGATACTTGTCAAAATCGCCTTTTTTCACGATAAAGTAGCCTACACACCAGAGATTGTCTGTCAAAAGGTGGTCAATGCCTTTTGGTATCTGGGAAAAGCCGTAGATAAAAACGATCTGTTCAAAAGTGAAACCGTCAAGATGAGGTATCTGTGAAAAGATGATGAAAATAAATGCAATACCGATAGCCTGATCTATGAGAAAGCTGACCGCACCCGTCAGAAAATCCGCTTTGTATTCCATAATGCGTTTTAAGTTCTGTGCAACGAGTATCCTGTATATTCTTAAAAATCGACGCATATTAACCCCCTTGTACACTAAGACGTTTCACTGCATGAAACCATATCAGCTTTGACAGGGCATATGTAAGAACAGCCCATACAGCTTGTACGGCAATTCGGAATATGATCTCATTCGTACCGTATTTTCCCATGTATATCATGACGGGAGTGTAACTCATAGATGAAAACGGCATATATTCAAGAATTTTTCTGAGGGTATCGGGCATGAATGCAAGCGGTATGAGAGTACCCGAAAGAAATTTGAGAATACTGTTTTTGAGAATGTTCATTCCCCAGAGATTTTTAACATAGAATGCCATGAAGCCGAAACATAAATTCACTCTGAATGAGATAAGATATGCAAGCATAACGCTGACAAGATACAATGCAAAATTTACCCAGTCAAACATGACATTTCCGACAGCGAAAAACCTGTATATTTCTATACCGACTATCATAGGCAGGGCAAATATAATAAAAGTCATGAATGTACCGCCAAGTTCATTTGAAAGATAACTGAGGTCTGTATTGACGGGCTTTATGAGTCTCATGGAAATACTGCCGTCCTTTATCTCCTCGCCCACATTGTCACCGGCAGAACTGAAAGTAAGATGATTTGTCACACTTGAAAGAAACAGATAGAGTGTCATATCCACCATTGAAAAACCCATGAAATCATTTCCGCCTGACGATTTAAAGACAGCTTTCCACAGATAGTACATGACAAAACAATAAATAAGTCCTCCTATAACAAATCCAAAAAAATTCATTCTGTAAGCAATAAGAGATTGTATTCCCGCCTTCATAAAAGGAACATACTGTTTTTTGATTTTTTTGAACGTAATTATCGCCTCATTCCGTATCTTCATAGAAGTCATGGTCATCATCAATGCCGATAAGCTCACTTTGACGCATTTTCATTCTCATGCGGTCTTTCTCGACTGCATCGGAAATAGCTTCATAAAAGTCATTGGAATGTCTGATATTCTTGATGATGAGAGTAGGATTTGTCTTGTCTTTGGAGTAGATGGTGACAGTACCCAGACCGCATATTTTCTGACCGAGCGTTCTCGAATATGACAGGTCTAATATACGATACAAAAGTATCTCATTTTTGACAGTAGTAAAAAATCCCTTGTCGATAACAAGCTTTTTTTCTTTAAGGGTGTAGACGGTGAACGTCCACGGGATACCGAGAAATCCCCATCTTTTTCTTTCACGCATGATATAATTTTCTTCTTTTTTAGCCATTTTAAAAAAACCTCCCTGACAAAAAATTGACGTTTTATATATTATACATGATATATCGCTGTTTATCAACATTTTTCTTGACAATCTTTTAAAATGGTGCTATAATTCTGTTGAAAACAGGGGAGCTTGTACTGACAGGCTGAGAGGAAGTCAATAAACTTCGACCCTTTGACCTGATACGGATAATGCCGTCGTAGGAAAGAATATTTGATTTTTTCGGGGACATTGTGCGTATTTGTGCGATCGTCCCCGTTATTTTATTTATGAAAGGATCTTCAAAATGGAAAGAAAGACGAACATCAAAAGACTTGTGCTGACGGCGATCATGATAGCACTTGCAACCGTACTGAGCATGGTAAAGATCTTCAAAATGCCTTTGGGCGGCTCTGTAACACTGCTTTCAATGTTGCCTATTGCTCTCATATCCGTTGAATACGGCATCAAATGGGGTATGACAGCTTCATTTGCCTACTCTCTTGTGCAGATGGGACTTGATATGGCAGAGGTTTTTTCATGGGGATTAAGCCCTCTCGCACTGATCGGCACTATTGCAATAGACTACATATTGGCATACTCTTCGATAGGTCTTGCGGGTATGTTCAGAAAAAAGGGTGTTGCAGGAGTCTGCACAGGCATAGCAATAGCATTGATATTGAGATTTATTTTCCATGTCATCTCCGGTACTATCATATTTGCTTCATGGATGCCTGAGGAATGGAACAATCCGCTCCTGTATTCGGTATGCTACAACGGATTGTATATGCTTCCCGAACTTGTTTTCACCATGATCGGCACAGTCATACTTTTCAAAATACCACAGTTCAATAAACTCGTTTCAAGCAACCTGTAAAAAAGAGTGGAGTGTGAAGAGTTGAGAGTGGAGTCAGTACCACCTGCTCCACTCTGCACTCTCAACTCTCCACTCTAAAAAAAAATCACTCACCGTTCTTTGCAGTTCGGTGAGTGATTTTTTTTAGCTTATATAAGACATATCTGCCTTACGGATATATTCTATCATATCGTTTCTGCCTGTTAACGTCATGGGAAAAGTCATTTCATCGACTATCTGTTCAAGGCTTTTTTCATAACAAAATTCACCATGCCATATCTTCACCGTCATAGTTTCCTCTTTCACGTTTGGGATTATTATATAGTGAAACAAATAGTGACATTCTGTGTACGGATTGTTGTTCTCAAACCACGATATATGCGGAAGCTCCTTACAAAGCATCGTTTTACACCCCTTTATAAAACAATGTGCAGTCATTATATCAATAACTGCACATTGTTCATCAGTTGTTGATGGTCAACTGTTCATTGCTAAGACTTGCCTTGATAAATTCACGGAATATCGGATGAGCGTGGTTAGGACGGCTCTTGAACTCAGGGTGATACTGCACACCGATGTAAAATCTGTGTGAAGGTATCTCAACTGCTTCAACAAGCAGTCCGTTGGGAGAAGTACCTGTAATGGACATTCCGTTTTCTTCAAACTGATTTCTGAAAGCGTTGTTGAATTCATAGCGGTGACGGTGACGTTCCTGTATTTCAGGCTGACCGTAAGCCCTGTCCATGATAGTATTCTTGCGTATCTTACACGGGTATGCACCCAGACGCATCGTACCGCCTTTTGCTACGACACCCTTCTGATCGGGCATGAGGTCTATCACTTTATGCTCACTCATTTCATCAAACTCGCCTGAATTTGCATCTTTGAAATTCAATACATTCCTTGCATATTCGATAACAGCCGTCTGCATTCCAAGACAAATTCCCAAATACGGAACATTATGTTCTCTTGCATACTTGGCAGCTATTATTTTTCCCTCTACACCTCTGTTGCCGAAACCGCCCGGCACAAGTATGCCGTCAACATCTCCCAGCATTTCTTCAACGGTGTATTCGGTGATAAGCTCCGTATCCACCCATTTTATCTCGACAAATGCACTGTTTTCATAACCTGCATGATGGAGAGCCTCCGCAACGGACAAATAGGCATCATGGAGCTGTACATACTTTCCGCAGAGGGCAATAGTGACCTCTTTATCACGGGAATTGATCCTGTCAAGCATTTCAAGCCATTCCGTCATATCGGGCTTGGGTGTACGGATATTGAGTTCACGGCAGACTATATCACTGAAATTTGCTTTTTCCAACATCAACGGTGCCTGATACAATACAGGTATAGTCATATTTTCAATGACACAATCGGGCTTGACGTTGCAGAACATAGCAATTTTCTTGAAAATACTCGGTTCAAGAGGTTCGTCACACCTGAGTACCATTATATCGGGATTTATGCCGAGTGAACGAAGTTCTTTTGCAGAGTGCTGTGCAGGCTTTGATTTATGTTCTTCGCTGCCCTTTATGTACGGCACAAGACATACATGAACAAAAAGGCTGTTTTCTTTGCCGACTTCAAAAGATACCTGTCTGATGGCTTCAAGGAAGGGCTGGCTTTCAATGTCACCGACAGTACCGCCTATTTCCGTGATAACGACATCTGCCTCCGACGCATTTCCCAAAGAGTAAATGAAATCCTTTATTTCATTGGTGACATGGGGAATGACCTGTACAGTCTGACCGAGATATTCTCCTTTTCTTTCTTTCTCGATGACATTGCAGTATACTCTGCCTGTCGTGAGATTGGAAAATTTATTCAGGTCTTCATCAATGAATCTTTCATAGTGACCGAGATCGAGGTCGGTCTCGGCACCGTCCTCGGTCACATAAACTTCACCATGCTGATACGGACTCATTGTACCAGGATCTACATTGATATAGGGATCGAGCTTCTGTGCAGCGACTTTCAAGCCTCTTGCTTTCAAAAGTCTTCCGAGAGAGGCGGCAGTAATGCCCTTGCCAAGTCCCGATACAACACCGCCCGTCACGAAAATATACTTTCTTGTCATAACTCGATTTCTCCTTCAAATACTGTTTCTGCATAGCCTGTGAGATACACCGTATCATCCGTATATTCGATAATGAGATTACCGCCCTTGAGTTTCACGGTGATAGGCTCGTTTTTCTTGCAAAGACCGTTTTCAACGGCTGCAACGGCTACTGCACACGCACCTGTACCGCAAGCCCATGTTTCACCGCTGCCACGCTCCCATACACGCATTTCAATAGTATGTTCATCAATGACTTTGACAAATTCCGCATTAACTCTTTCGGGGAACAGTTCACTGTTTTCAAAGAGAGGCCCTATTTTTTCAAGGTCTATCTTCTCCACGTTATTGCAGAACACTACACTGTGCGGATTGCCCATTGAAACGCAGGTGATATTATATTCAACACCGCCTATCGTGACGGGTTCATTGATAACTCTTGATTTATTGATAGCAACCGGAATTTCCGAAGCAGTAAGAATTGCCTTGCCCATGTCAACTCTCAAAACATCAACTTTGCCATCATGCCTGTAAGCATTAAGTGTCTTGATACCGCTGAGAGTTTCAATTGTAATGGTATTGCCCTGTACCATGTTGTGATCGAAAAGATATTTACCTACACAACGGATACCGTTACCGCACATTTTACCTTCACTGCCGTCAAGGTTATACATCTTCATTTTAGCATCTGCAACATCTGACGGGCAAATCAAAATTACACCGTCACCGCCGATACCGTAACGTCTGTCTGCAAATCTGACACTCAATCCTTCAGGATTGTTTATCTTCTGATCGAAGCAGTTGAAGTAAATATAGTCATTTCCGCAGCCCTGCATTTTTGTGAATTTGAGTTTCACTTTTTCGGTTCTCATGTCATTGATATTGACAAGTTCGGTGCTGTATTCGGAATATTTACTCTTTAATGAATCTGCAAGTGCATTAGCCGTATCTATTGAAGTAAGACACGGAATATTTCTTTCAACGGTCTTTCTTCTGATCTTAACGCTGTCACGAGTAGGTATCCTGCCCTTTGAAGATGTGGAAATTACATAGTTTATCTTACCGCTTTCAATGAGAGTAAGAGTATTTTCCTTGCTGTTTTCATGTATCTTATCAACTTCGATTACATCAAGACCGTAATTTCTGAGAGTCTGAGCAGTACCCTTTGTTGCATAGAGGGTGAAGCCGAGTTCATCATATTTCTTTGCAACATCACCTATTTCACTCTTATCGGGATTTCTGACAGTGATGAATACACCGCCCTGTTTTGTCATTTTATAGCCTGCGGCGATAAGTCCTTTATAGAGTGCTTCTTCAAGAGTGTTTGCAATACCGAGAACTTCACCTGTTGACTTCATTTCAGGACCAAGTTGGTTATCAACATTGATGAGCTTTTCAAATGAGAATACCGGCACTTTTACGGCAACATAAGGTGAACGCTTATACAAGCCTGTACCATAGCCCATATCTTTGAGTTTTTCACCGAGCATTGCTCTTGTAGCAAGGTCTACCATAGGTACACCTGTAACTTTACTGATGTACGGAATTGTTCTTGATGAACGGGGATTTACTTCTATTACATAGAGTTTGCCTTCATAAATGAGATACTGTATATTGACAAGTCCCTGAGTTTTCAGAGAAACAGCAAGATTTTTAGATGTTTCAACGATATTTTCGGTCATTTCATCGCTGATGTTCCAAGCAGGATATACAGCAATGGAGTCACCCGAATGGATACCGGCTCT
The DNA here is from genome assembly GCA_902800005.1 of uncultured Ruminococcus sp. Lineage (GTDB taxonomy): Bacteria > Bacillota > Clostridia > Oscillospirales > Acutalibacteraceae > UBA1213. The sequence goes on from CADCCP010000003.1 coordinate 30,588, forward strand.
TTCAACGTGCTGCATGATACCGGGTATGAGAATATCTTCACCGTCACAGATAGCGTCGATCTCAAGTTCTATACCAGAAAGATACTTGTCTATGAGGATTGGGTTTTCGATGTCCTGTGCAAGAATGATAGCCATGTATTCTTTGACATCAGCTTCATTGAAGGCGATTATCATATTCTGACCGCCAAGCACATAAGACGGACGGAGAAGTACGGGATAACCGATCTTCTCTGCAACTTCGAGAGCTTCGGGAGTTGTCATTACAGTGAAGCCTTCGGGACGTTTTACATGATGGAGTTCAAGGAGTTCATCAAATCTTTCTCTGTCCTCTGCCATGTCGATGCTGTCGGCAGATGTACCGAGAATATTGACACCCTGCTGACTGAGGAATTTTGTCAGTTTGATAGCGGTCTGACCGCCGAATGCAACAACTACGCCATAGGGCTTTTCGGTTGCAATAATGCCCATGACATCTTCATTTGTAAGGGGTTCAAAGTAAAGTCTGTCGGCTGTATCGAAGTCAGTGGAAACGGTTTCGGGGTTGTTGTTGACGATTACAACATCATAACCGGCTTGTTTCAAAGCCCATACACAGTGTACGGATGCATAGTCAAATTCAATACCCTGACCTATCCTGATAGGACCTGAACCGAATACAATGATAGTCTTTCTGTCGGAGTTCTGTTCTTCAATGAATGCGGTTGCTTCATTGTCCTTGTCGAATGTGGAATAGAAGTAAGGTGTTTCTGCTTTAAATTCTGCCGCACAGGTATCGACCATTTTATATACGGGAACAAGCGGATTTTCAACTTTACAGCCTGTAAGTTTTTCGATAGTCCTGTCAAGGAAGCCGTATTTCTTGGCTTTCACATAGAGTTCGTCAGTGAGCTTGGAATTGGCAAGTTCTTTTTCACATTCTGCAAGATTTGCAAATTTATACAAAAACCACTCATCCATCATGGTTATCTTATGAATCTCATCAACGGAAATTCCTCTTTTAAGAGCCTCATATATGCAGAAAATTCTTTCATCATCACATACATAGAGTTTATCGTGAATTTCGCTGTCACTCATTTTTTCAAATTTTTCTGATGAAAGGGTGTCATGTCTGATTTCCGCACCTCTGACGGCTTTCATCATAGCCTGCTCAAATGAGGGAGCTATAGACATAACTTCACCTGTTGCCTTCATCTGAGTACCGAGAGTTCTCTTGGCATAGACGAATTTATCGAAAGGCCATTTCGGGAATTTTACAACTATATAGTCGATAGTCGGTTCAAAGCAAGCATAAGTTGTGCCTGTAACGGCATTTTTTATTTCATCGAGGGTATAACCGATAGCGACCTTTGCAGCAACTTTTGCAATAGGATAACCTGTTGCTTTTGAAGCAAGGGCAGATGAACGGGATACACGGGGATTTACTTCAATAACGGCATATTCAAAGCTTTCGGGTTCAAGTGCAAACTGGCAGTTACAGCCGCCTTCTACACCGAGAGCCTGAACTATATCAAGAGCAGCGGAACGCAGCATCTGATATTCTTTATCCGAAAGGGTGATGGCAGGTGCTACAACGATACTGTCACCCGTATGAACGCCGACAGGATCGACGTTCTCCATTGAACATACTGTAATAGCATTGCCGTTTTTGTCACGGATAACTTCAAATTCGATCTCTTTCCAGCCTGAAACACACTTTTCAACAAGTACCTGAGTGATAGGTGAAAGTGCAAGACCGTTGGAAGCGATCTCACGGAGTTCGTCTTCATTGTTGACGATACCGCCGCCTGTACCGCCGAGAGTGAATGCAGGACGGATAATAACGGGATAGCCTATTTTATTTGTAAATTCAACAGCGGATTCAACGTCATTGACGACTGTTGACGGGATAACGGGCTGTCCGATGGACTCCATTGTATCTTTAAACATTTGTCTGTCTTCGGCTTTATCAATGGTATCGGGCTTTGCACCGAGCAGTTTTACATTGTGTTTTTTAAGGAAACCCTCTTTTGCAAGCTGCATTGAGAGAGTAAGACCTGTCTGACCGCCGAGAGTTGAAAGGACTGCATCGGGTTTTTCTTTTTCGATAATTCTCTTGACCGTTTCAAGTTTAAGGGGTTCTATATATATTTCATCTGCCATAGCCTTGTCGGTCATGATGGTGGCAGGGTTGGAGTTGATGAGGATAACTTCAAGCCCCTCCTCTTTCAAAGCACGGCAAGCCTGAGTACCTGCATAGTCAAATTCGGCAGCCTGTCCGATAACGATAGGACCTGAACCGATAACGAGAACTCTTTTTATACTTTTATCAATAGGCATTTTTATTCTCCTCCATCATCTTGATAAATTTGTCAAACAGGAAATTGGTGTCAAGCGGACCTCCGCAGGCTTCGGGATGGAACTGCACTGTAAATGCAGGCATATCCGTATAGGTGATACCCTCACAAGTGCCGTCATTGGCATTGATAAAGCTGGCATAAGCATTTTCGGGGAAGGAATCCATCAGAACTTCATAGCCGTGATTCTGGCTTGTGATGTAGACACGACCTGTTTTGGTATCAACAGCAGGCTGATTTTCACCTCTGTGACCGTACTTGAGTTTTCTTGTCTGAATGCCCTGAGCTGCCGCAAAGAGCTGATGTCCGAGACAGATACCGAAAGTAGGTATTTTTTCTTTGGAAAGAATTCTGAGCTGTTCGATAATTTCGGGATTGTCCTGCGGGTCGCCCGGACCGTTGGAAAGCATGATACCATCGGGATCCATCGCTTTTATCTCTTCGGCAGACGTATAGGCAGGTACGACTGTGACATTACAGCCACGTTTTACAAGTTCACGGCGGATATTGTATTTTGCACCGAAGTCCATCATAACCACATTATATTTAGCGTTTTCGGCTTCAAAGACTTCAATTTTATCCGTTGTGGTAGCTTTTACGGCATCCGTTATTTTAAAGCTCTTAAGAGCCTCTGCATCTGATACATCGGGTCTTGTATAAGTGAGTTTTGCATTCATTACACCGAACTCTCTGACGGTCTTGGTAAGGCAGCGGGTATCGATACCGCATATACCGGGTATACCGTTTTCTTTCAGATAGGTGTCTATAATGCCTTCACAGCGGAAATTGGACGGCTTGTCACACCACTCTCTTACAATGTAGGCTTTCAGAAACGGTTTTCTGCTTTCAAAGTCGGACGGGATAACACCGTAATCACCCAGCAAAGGGAACGTCTGGCAGACGAGCTGTCCATAGAAGCTGGGGTCTGTAATGGTCTCAAGATAGCCGCCCATACCTGTTGTAAAGACAAGTTCTCCGACAACTTCCTGTTCCGCACCGAATGCAAAGCCTTCATAAACATCTCCGTTTTCCAAAATAAGATAGGCTTTTTTCTCCATAATTTTCGACCAATCCTTTCCTTAAATCAATTAGCAATCAGCAATCAGCAATGTTTTGTTTACAAGCTGCCTTTTGCAAATTGCGATATACAACAACCAGCAATACACAATTGACGATCCAGAAAAATAATCGCTGACCGCTAATTGCTAATTGCTAATTGAAAGTCAGTTTTCGTAGGTACTCAAAAGACGTTTTGCAACTTCAGCTTTTGTTATACGCAGATCCATTGCCTGTTTTTCGAGATACTTGTGAGCCTGAGGCTCGGACATTGAGAGGTATTCCATTAAAATGCATTTTGCACGATTGATGAGACGAATGTCATCGATCTGTTTTTTAAGTCTGACATTCTCTTTCTGCACTCCGCCGAACCTTTTCTGCATGGCACGGAAAAAATGCAGGGCTTTTTGTAAGATGTATTTGTCAACGGGCTTTGCGACAACAAATACACCGTATTTTTCGGACTTGCTTTCAAACTCCTTTTCTCTCTCATTCGGCACAGCAAGAATAATTTTTGAATCCGTGTTTTCGAGCAGGTCGGCAGGTGTTTTTCCGCCCAAGCCGCTTTTGAGAGGGATGTCTATGATGATAAGATCAAAATGCCCGTGAATGTCAGCAATGCTTTCCGCACTTTCAATGATACTGAGCTGTTCATCTCTGAGCAAGCCGTATAAGTATTCCGTGCTTTTCTTATCGGACGATACAACAAGCACACTTTCCAACTCTCACCGACACCTTTCCGCAAAATCCTTTTTATCAATTTATTATCATAGCATATTTAAATAAATTTGTCTATATATATATACTCACAATTTTTTCTGTTTTGAAAGAATAAATTATTTATATCTGCTCATATACTTGGAAAGTATGGGGTGAGGGTATGAAAAAGGCTCTGAAAAATATTTTTTACGGCATGGTTATAGGCTCGTCCATGCTTATAGCAGGAGTGAGCGGCGGCACGACTGCCATAATTTTAGGAATATATGACAACCTTGTTAAAGCCGTCAGCAATATTTTCAGGCAATTCAGGGAAAATATTTCATTTCTGCTTGAAGTGGCTGTCGGCGGTATAATAGGTGTAATGCTTTTTTCAAGAGGACTTCTATGGCTGACAGATACCTTTCACTTTCCAATGATGTACTGCTTCATGGGAGCAATACTCGGAAGCATTCCGCTGATGGTGAAAAAATCCAATATTGGAATATCCGATATATATAATGTAAGTTTTGCATTATTGGGGATATTGCTGGCACTATCGGTAAAAGCAGTCCCTGACGGCATATTCTTACAAAATCCTGTCATGCTTTTCATATGCGGGATATTTGTGGCAGCGGCTCTGATACTGCCGGGGATAAGCACATCACATATACTTTTGGTATTCGGCATTTATGAAACAGCTTTGAAAGCTGTTTCGGAGATCGATCTGCTGTATATAGTGCTTCTTGGAGGCGGAGTGCTTGCAGGTACGCTCTTATTTGCAAAAGCACTTGAAAGTCTCATGGAAAGATTTCCTTCACAAACTTTCATGGCGATAACAGGCTTTGTAATGGCTTCGGTATATGACATATTTCCGGGCATACCGCCTTCAGCACAAATACCTCTGTGTATAATACTGTTTTCGGGTGCATTTTCGGCAATATGCCTTATTTCGAAAAAATTTTGAATTTGTTGACAGATAGTTGTGTAAAATATGCGACAGTTTTTTCACAAACCGCTTGACATCGCTCTCTCCTGAATTTATAATAAATATAATAAATGTGATTTCGGTAACTGTACAATTTTTCGGACTCACATTATCAACAAATATTTTTATAAGGAGAGGATTTTTTATGGGTATCAGAACCAACAGCTTGGGAAAGAAAATTGCGGGTATATTTCTTTCTTCGGCACTCGCTGTATCAGCCTTTGCAGGTCTGGGAACATTTTCCGCTGTAAATGCAGATGCTGCGGCGGCTGACTACGGTCTGATGGACACCTGTCAGGAGGGCGTTATCCTCCATGCATGGCAGTGGTCTTTCAACAACATCAAAGCCAATATGGCGAAAATCGCTGAGGCAGGCTACACCTCTGTTCAGACCTCTGTTATACAGCAGGCAAAAGAGGGTACAAAAGGCAAGACAAATTCGGGATGGTGGATATTCTATCAGCCTGCAAACTTCACCATCGACGACACAGGTAACTCGGCTCTCGGTACAAAGACTGAATTTAAAGCTATGTGTGAAGAGGCTCACAAGTACGGTATACATGTCATTGTTGACGTTGTTGCAAACCATCTCGGCAATCAGAAAGGATATGATATTTCAAATGCCGTTCCCGCTGACATAAGAACCGATTCTGACTGTTGGCACAGTGAGGGCTTTACCGAGATCGACTACAACAAGCGTTACAGTATCACTCACGGCAGTATGGGCGGACTTCCCGACCTCAACACCGAAAATCCTAAGATTCAGAACTATGTAATAAAATATCTGAAAGAGTGTATCGACTGCGGTGCAGACGGTTTCAGATTTGATGCTGCAAAACATATCAGTATTCCCTCTGAGGGCAATCAGTACACATTCTGGTCAAATGTAATTCCTGCTGCCAAAGAATACTACGATGCCAAAGGTACATACGATTCTCTGTACTGCTACGGCGAGATACTCGGCGGTACAAACGGTCCTGCTATATCGGGATATACACAGTATATGGCAGTTACCGATAACTCCACAGGCAATGATATAAGAGATAATGTCAGCAAGGGAAGTGCAGCAGGTGCTGCAAGGTCTAATTATGATCTTGGTGCAGGTCCTGCCAACAGCGTTCTCTGGGCGGAGTCACATGACACCTACTCAGGTGAAGGCAAAGAATCAACTTATGTTTCCGACTCCAACATCAATAAAACATGGGCTATGGTCGCTTCAAGAAATCAGGCTACGGCATTGTATTTTGCCCGTACAGACGGATACAGAGGCGGCAATATGGGTACGATATATTCAAAACAATGCTTCAATACAGAAGTCGCTGAGGTCAACAAATTCCATAACTTCTTCAACGGTCAGAGTGAATATCTCGGATACAGCGGCTCCATCGCATACAATGAACGTGGTACAAGCGGCGTTGTTATAGTAAATGTCGGCGGCGGCTCAACTTCCGTCAGCCTTACCGCTCACAAGATGGCAAACGGTACTTATAAAGATCAGGTATCAGGCAATACTTTCATCGTTGCCAACGGCAAAATAAGCGGTACTGTCGGCAGTACCGGTATCGCTGTCGTATATAATGCCGTTTCACTTAAAGAACCGAGTGTTACGGCTTCTCCTGCCAACAACTCAGCCTTTACGACAGACACTCTTGCAGTTACCCTTAACTGCAAAAATGTTTCTTCTGCAAAATACACAACTTCCGAAGGTGCTTCAGGCACTTATACAAACGGTACCAAGATAACTGTCGGCAGCAAGACGGCTGCAGGTTCAAATGTGACCGTTACTCTGACAGGTACAGACGCTGACGGTAAGACCGTTACAGCTACATACACCTATACAAAGAAGGATGCAAGCTCGATCACAAAAATCTATTTTGACAACTCAAAGTATAACTGGAAACAAATATATGCTTATATCTATGATGACACAGGTGCAACGGTCGTACAGAATGCTGCATGGCCGGGACAGCTCATGACCTACAATGCTTCACAGGAACTCTATGAAATAACGGTCGCTGAGAATCTCATGAACGGCAAAGTCATCTTCACCGAAAGCAAGGACTCTACTACAAACCGTTATCCTGCTGATATGAAACCCGGACTTTCAATAGAAGGCACTTCAAAGGTATTCTCATACGGTGGAAGTTGGGTACAGTATACCCCTGTTATCCCCGAATTTACAAACAGTTCCTCTTTGGCAAGTGCAAAAATATCTCTCGGCAATACTGCTGTTGTCAAGTGCGATTCTTCAAACGGCGAAGGCACTGTTACCTACGGCGTTTACTACAAAAAGACCTGTGATACCAAGTGGACGACAAAACAGAATTTTGCTGCTACAACTACTGTTACTATCAAACCCGCATACGCAACGACTTATGACGTTTGTGTGAAGGCAAAGGACAGCACAGGTACTATCCTGAAAAAATTCTTTACCCTGACAGTAACAGCTAATGCAAACAGCAACATTTCAAATACTTCGACTCTCTCAAAATCAACTATTGCTTGTGATACCAATGTCACCATCAAGTGTGCAAGCACAGGCGGCGGTACAGGTGTGACTTATGCAGTCTACTACAAGAAAACTACCGACAGTGCATGGACTACAAAACAGAACTTCGGTACAAACACATCTGTTACTATCAAGCCTGCAAGTGCAACACCTTATAAGATCTGCGTAAAGGCAAAAGATAAGTCAGGCAATATCGCTAAATTGTATCTTGACCTGACAGTTACTGCAAGTGCAAACAGTACACTTGTAAATACTTCAGCACTTTCTGCCGAGTCCGTCAAGGCTGGCACCGATGTCACTGTAAAGGCTTCTGCAACAGGCGGCAAAAAGGCATATACCTATGCCGTATATACCAAGAAGACCACAGATTCCAAGTGGACAACAAAACAGAATTTTGCGGCAACTTCCTCTGTTTCTGTCAAATTTGACACCGCTGCAAAATACGATGTATGCGTGAAGGTCAAGGATGCTTCAGGCAGCATCGCCAAAAAATACTTTAAAGTAAAAGTAAGCTGATTTAAACAAAAGACGGCTGCACCGATGTGCAGCCGCCTTTGTTTTTTGGGGACAAATGAAAAAATCCGATCTTCCTACAGACCGGATCCATCATACACAAAAAATTTAAAATTAAGGGGGAATTCTATTTAGGGTAGAACGCCTTGTACAAGAGATGCTGCGGTTCATCCCTTTAGAGTACGGGTATATTATAATACTTTGTTGCGACAAATTTGTTAAATATATATGAATAAGATTTAAAATTTTCTTATATATTCGTTGGGGCAAGTGTATGATATAAAATAAAAATGTTGATTTCGGTAAAAATATGTTGTATAATGATATGTGAAATTTTTTTGAAAGAGGTTTTGCCAATGTATAATGATTTAGTGGATACGATAGGCTTTGTCGGCAAGTATGATAAAGATGTTGCCGATGCCATGAATGACGAGCTTTTAAGACAGCAGAGAAATATTGAACTTATTGCTTCGGAGAATATCGTTTCGCCTGCTGTAATGGCTGCAATGGGCAGCGTTCTGACAAACAAGTATGCTGAAGGCTATCCCGGAAAGAGATATTACGGCGGCTGTCAGTATGTCGATGTAGTGGAGAGTATCGCTATCAAGAGAGCGTGTGAGCTGTTCGGAGCGGAGTTTGCCAACGTACAGCCCCATTCGGGTGCACAGGCAAATACAGCCGTATATTTTGCGATGCTCCAGCCCGGTGATACCGTTATGGGCATGACTCTCTCGGAGGGCGGTCATCTGACACACGGTTCACCTGTCAATATATCGGGTAAATACTTCAATTTCGTTTCATACGGCGTTGATCCCGTTACCCACAGAATAGACTATGACAAGGTATATGAACTTGCCATGCAGCACAAACCCAAAATGATCGTCTGCGGTGCAAGTGCATATCCGAGAGTGATAGACTTCCAAAAATTCAGAGAGATCGCCGATGCCTGCGGAGCTTATCTCATGGTAGACATGGCACACATTGCAGGTCTTGTTGCAGCAGGTGTACATCCCAATCCCGTTCCCTATGCACACTTCGTTACAACAACTACTCATAAAACTCTCAGAGGTCCTCGTGGCGGTCTTATCCTTTGCAGTGAGGAGTACGGAAAGAAGATAAACAGTGCAGTATTTCCCGGCACTCAGGGCGGTCCTCTCATGCACGTTATCGCTGCAAAAGCTGTATGTCTTGGCGAGGCTCTCAAGCCCGAATTTAAAACATACGGTGAAAATATCGTCAAAAATGCACAGGCACTTGCTGACGGCTTGACAAAGAGAGGCTGCAAGCTCGTTTCGGGCGGTACCGACAACCATGTAATGCTTCTTGACCTTACAGAAAGCGAAGTTACAGGTAAAGAACTTGAACACCGTCTTGATGAAGTGCAGATCACTGCCAATAAGAATACCGTTCCCAATGAAAAAAGAAGCCCGTTTGTCACAAGCGGTGTGCGTCTGGGTACTCCTGCCGTCACTACAAGAGGATTCGGTACAGAGGAAATGGACAAGATCGCTGAATATATATCCCTCGCTCTCAATGACTTCGATAACAGCAAAGATATTATCCGTCAGGGCGTAAACGAGATATGCGATAAATTCCCCCTCTATAAATGATTTTTACCAAACGAATAAAAAAAAGACAGTACCTGTTTTGGTACTGTCTTTTTTGCATGAATATGATATTTCGCTGTGAAAAATATATGCAATTTACATAAATTTTTTAAAAAACATTGACATTTAATTTTTATATACTAAAATATAAGTAAGAGGGATTTTTTCTTTTACGGGGAGGATATTATTATGAATAATTACAGAAAATGCGGAAAAAAAGGCGGTTTTACACTTGTTGAACTTGTGGTTGTCATAGCGATAATAGCAATACTTGCTGCAATAGCGATACCGATGGTAACAGGACTGATCGACAATGCGACACAAACATCGGATGTCGTAGCTGCCAGTGAGATAGACAAAGCCTGCATGGAGTATAAAACGGGCATCATATGGGGGATCATAAACAGTCAGGATAAAAACAACTCTACTCAGACCGACCTTCCAGAGCCAAACTCTGCTATGCCGGCAAGGATAGCGGCTGTCAAAACGGCAACGGTACAAAATGCTATCGAGTTTGCAGGCATCACCAGGTATGACAAAAAAATATCGGGCGGTAACTTTGCTTATAACAATGAAGGACGTATCCTTGCGGTCGTTGAACATCCCGAAATGACAGACAAGATCGACCTTGATACCACTCTCGGTGTACTTTATTACAGTTGAATAACAAAGCGGTCAGCAATTCGTGTTGCCGACCGCTTTTTTTGACGTATCCATGAAATTCGCAAGCGGATTGGCAGCTATAGCACTCTTTACCTGCACACTCGAAAGGTGTGTATATATCTCCGTTGTATCAATGTTTTCATGACCGAGTATTTCTTTGAGTACCCTTATGTCAACGTGCCCGTGCTGATACATAAGAGTTGCCGCTGTGTGCCTTAATTTATGCACCGAATATCCCTGTTCGCCAAGACCTATTTTATCTATGTATTTATATACCATGAACTGTACTGTTTGTATGCTGATACGCCTTTTTCTCTTGCTGATGAAAAGGGCATTTTTATTTTCTTCATCACTCTCCGGACGTACTTTCATATACTCACTTAATGCATATATGCACGCTTCATTAAGATAAACCACCCTTTCTTTTCTGCCCTTTCCGAAAATACGCAGACTGCCGTCCTCACCTATGTCGGTTATGTCTATTCCCACAAGCTCCGACAATCTCATTCCGCAGTTCAAAAACAGTGTCAGTATACAGTAATCTCTCTCTTTATACTCGCCTTCCACAGCCCTGAGCAGATCAATGCTCTGATCAAGCGAAAGATATTTCGGAAGGACTTTCGCTTTTTTGGGGAAGTCTATCTCTTTTGTTGGACTGCACTCAATGAGTTTCTCTTTTTTTTCGAGATAGCCGAAAAACGTGTTGAGCACCGAACACTTTCTTGAACGTGCAGCAGCCTTGTTTCCTCTCTCCTCAAGGCAGTAGTTCATGAAACTCTTGATGTCCGCAAACGTGACGGTTCTGATAAAGTCAATATCTACGTCATTCACGGGTATCTCATCAAACCTCATGTCCTCATTAACAAGTCCCCTGATCTTCTTCATGTACCTGAAAAACATTCTCAGATCGGTGTAGTACACGTTGACCGTGAGTTCTGATTTTCCCTGAATGGTCTCCATGTAGATGAGGAAATCTTTCAATACCCTGCTTGCCTCGTAAATGTACTCTTTTTTCACAAAAAATCGCTCCTGTAATATAATGTAGCTCGGCGAAAATATTTTTCACCAAACCCACGATATTATAAAAGATATAACCTTTGGATTCAATAAAAAAATTCCATCAATTTTCTTGATGTTTTGCGGATTTTGTGGTATATTTATCAGGTGAATCCAAATAAGAGAAGGACTGATATTTTGTGAAACGCTTTTTTGGTACTCTGATAGGAAAATCTGTCTTTTTGGCAGAAAAAATAATGCATTATAATGCAAGCAGCTTTCCGGGAGAGGTAGTGCTGAAGTTTGTGCCGAACTACCTGAAATATGTCAAATATCCCCCGCTCATCATCATGGTCACAGGAAGCTGCGGAAAAGGCTCAACTACAAGGATAATAGCCGATGCCCTGCGTGAGAACGGCATGAGAGTGGCACACAATCTTGAAGGCTCAAATCTCCTCAGCGGCGTGACCTCGACCATCATCAAAAACATAAAATTTTCGGGGAAAGTCCCTGCCGATGCACTCGTCCTTGAAACAGACGAACGCTATTTGAAACTTATTACAAAGTACATCACCCCCGACTATCTTGTCATCAATAATATAACCCGTGACCAGCCTCCACGTCAGGGAGATTTTGACATCGTTTTCGGTGAGATATTAAAGGGCATTCCCGAAAAGACACATATCATCGTCAACGGTGACGATCCCGTGACAAAGAGTTTTTCTCTGCACAGGGACAATATAACTTACTTTGGCATAGACAGGTTTTTTGCAAGCTATGAAGGTGATATGAATGATGTGCGAGATGTGAATTACTGTCCGAAATGTCATTCAAGGCTCTCTTATACCTACAGGCACTACGGCAGTACAGGGGATTTCAAATGCCCCGAATGCGGCTTTGCAAGAAATACACCTGATTTCTGTATCACCTCTGTCGATAAAGATACCAATGAGATCACACTGAACGGCTCAAAGATAACTGCCAATGAACTGATCCTTTTTAATCTCTATAATCTTGCGGCGGCGTATGCTGTTTTAAGTCTGACAGGCATGGAAAAAGACAAGATCACCTCTGCCCTCAACTCCCAGCATATACAGAATAAAATTTATAAAGAGATAACGAAAAAGGGGCGTAAATATATTGCCCTGAACTGCAAGGCTGAAAATAATGCCACTTACAATCTGGCTGTTATCCATGCTTCCCTTGATAAGTCACAAAAAAGTATCGTTCTGGGCTTGCGTGAGATAAGCAGACGTTATACATTTTTTGATCTGTCATGGCTGTATGACATCAACTTTGAACTGCTCAATGATGACACTCTGCAAAAAGTGGTATGTGCGGGACCTTACAGATATGACTTTGCCGCAAGGATAACTCTTGCAGGTATTCCAAAAGATAAAATCATCATTCTCGATAACCTTGACCATGCAGGCAAAGTCCTTGATGAACAGACATCGGGCAATGTTTACGGCATACTGAATTTTGACTATATAGAGCCGTTTATCAGCTCCGTGAATGAAATAGAATGAGGTGATATTGTGATAAAAATTGCAAATATATATTATGACCTTTTGAATTTGTACGGCGATACAGGAAATGCAAAGGCACTCGTTTATCATCTGCGTGAAACGGGTGCGGAAGTGCAGCTTGACAATATCAGATTCCGTGACAAGATAAATTTCAGCGATTACAATGTTGTTTTTATCGGCTCAGCTACGGAAAATAATTTACAGCTTGCTCTTTCGGACATTCTCCAATATAAAAATGACATTCTTGAATACAAAAAAAACGGCGGCTTTCTCATAGCCACCGGAAACAGTATTGAATTGTTCGGAAGATCCGCATTGGAGATATTCGACTATACCGTGACATATCCCGATAAAAGAACGGTGCGTGACGTTAACGTCAGGACACCGCTGTTTGACACCCATATCATCGGCTTTGAAAACCACAAGGGCACTATTGACCGTGATGAAAAGATAATACTTGAAGACAATTTTATTATCACTTATACAATAGGTCCTCTGCTTGTGCGAAATCCCGAACTGACAGACTACATCATTTCAAAGCTCCTTGCAGACACCGATCTCTCCCCCTCAAAGGCAGATTACACATTTGAAAAAAAGGCTTATGAAACGAGCTGTCAGACCGACCTGAAAAACATAAACTCCTGAATATGCAGAAAAAAACCGCATTATCACTGAGATTTTCAGTAATAATGCGGTTTTGTTCGGAGCGGAGAGTGAGGGATTCGAACCCTCGAAACGGTTGTAGCCGTTTACACGATTTCCAATCGTGCTCCTTCGGCCAGCTCGGACAACTCTCCAAATCACTCGCTTATTATAACATACCTTTTTAGAAATTACAAGTGTTTTTTTAAAAAAGACGGAAAGAAATTTTTATTTTCTTTCCGTCAATTTTTTAACTTTGTCCCAAGCCATGCATAAAAGTATACAGCCTGCAAATGCGAATATCACATACAGGAATTTCACTCCCTCAAATGCAGGATATTTATACCAGCCTGCATTTGCATAGAATTGCGTGTAGTCAAATTCCTTTGCAAAGGGGAGTTTTGAAAGCACATAAGTCAGTAAAGTGAAAAAGCCTATATGATGGAACATTATTGCAAAGGTGTGATTAGATACATAATTGATGATCCTGCTTTCCCCCAAAACATCGGAAAGCCATTCCGTTATGCACAGCCAGAAACATATCCCTGTAACTGCCGTTAAAAGCGGCATGATATATATATCCGTCATAAACCCCTTCATTTTATAGAGATAGTGACAGGGAATTTTATTTCCCGTTACTCCTATCATAATAACATTGGCAATTATACAAAATAAGATAAGTTTCAATTTTGATGTTTTTTTGAAATACGTTTCAAGTTTTGAGCGGTATAATACACCCAATTCATAAAACTGTATGAAAAAGGCGATCTTGAGTATAAGAACGGTATATATCGTGTTGTATTCGCTTCTTGAAAGGTACACGGATACAGTGCCGATAACCGCCATAACGGAAAAAGCAATTATTGAGTTCCACTTTTTGAAAATAAGCCTTAAAAGCGTGTATGCGACTATCACGAAGTACAGCATAGGCACGAACCATGCAGGAAGTGTGAATACAGTATCCCTGCCCTCGTTCAGCACGGAAAAACGGCAGTCCCAAGTTATCTGCGGCTGATAGAGTTTTGCAAGCATGATAAGACCTGTATAAACCGCATTTATCACAAAAAAAGGTATCATCAATTTAACGGTGTTTTTCCATATATATTTGAAAGGGGTTTGCAGATTTTTTTCTTTAAAGAAATAGCCCGATATAAACACGAACATCTGCATGAAGAAAGATTCATAGTTGAATATGCTGTTGAATATGCCGAAAGGTGAACCGGCGTGCATATCGACAACAAAAAATATACCCAATGCCGATAAAAGCATGAATTGTTTATTAGATTTTTCCTTTGCCATGTCACTTCCCCACGCAGAAGCGTGAAAATATCTTATCCGTGACCGCTTCCGTCACCCTTTCTCCCGTAAGCTCCAGCAGGCTGTTGATGGCATCTTCGATAATGACCGTCACGGCATCAAGAGTGATACCGAGTTCAACGGCATTTATCGCTTCTTTGACAGATTTCAGGGCATTTTCAGCAGACATTCTCTGTCTTTCGGTGGCAAGGATACCTTGTGATGCATCAAGTTCGGATGTGCCGACGATCTCGGCAACAGCTTTTTCAAGTTCATGAGAGCCGTTTCCCGTAAGGGCAGATATATAAACGATATGCTTTATTTTTGACTTGATATGATCGGTGTCAAGATTCTGCTGTAAGTCCGTCTTATTGATAACGGCTATGGCAGGAGCATTTTCAAGCAGATCAATGAGTTGCTTGTCATCTTCGGAAAGGGGCTGTGAAATGTCAAAGACGGCAAGAACAAGTCCTGCTTTCATAATGCGGTCTTTTGCACGTTCAACGCCTATTTTTTCAACAGTGTCCTCTGTGATATGTATGCCGGCAGTATCGGAGAGATTCAATGGAATATCCCCCAGCATTACACTTTCTTCAATGATGTCACGGGTAGTTCCGGGTATATTTGTAACTATGGAGCGTTCAGTACCTGAAAGCAGATTCATAAGAGTGGATTTGCCTACATTAGGTCTGCCTGCTATAACGGTATTCACACCTTCACGCATTATTTTTCCCGTGTCATATGTTTTGAGCAGGCTTTCCAATTCACTTTGGCACTGTGAAAGTGATGATATAAGACTGTCATTTTCGACTTGCGGAATATCATCTTCGGGGTAGTCTGCCCATGCGGAGAGATGGGCGGCAGTCGTGACGAGAATATCACGCACACCATCTATTCTTTGTCTGAGTCTGCCCTCCATGCAGGACAGGGCTGCTTTGGCAGACTGCCTGCCTCTCGCAGAAATTATGTCCATGACAGCTTCTGCTTCTGTAAGTCCCATTTTGCCGTTGAGAAAAGCCCTTTTGGTAAATTCGCCTGCCTGAGCGGAAACAGCACCGTTCTTTAAAACGGCACGAAGAACTCTTTTAGTTACATACAAGCCCCCGTGACAGGATATTTCAACGACATCCTCTCCCGTGTAGCTGTGAGGTGCTTTAAAGACAAGTGCAACAGCCTCATCTATTTTCTCATCACCATCGTATACCATGCCGAAGGTAGCGGTATATCCCTGCATTTTGGTGATATTCTTGTCGGAAACAGACCTGAAAACACGCTGTGCAACTTCACACGCATTTTCACCCGATATTCTTATGACACCCATTCCGCCTACACCGTTCGCAGTTGAGATAGCAGCGATAGTTTTTTCCATTACAAAAATTCCTTTCTGAAAAAATTAGCAATAAGCCAAAAATTGCTCATTGCTAATTGCTGATTTGATATTATTCTTCGGAAGCAGGCTTTTTCACATCTATTCTGCCATAGAGAGATGTAGCGGGACTTTCATTCATGCTTTCTCTTTCAAAAGTGCTGAACACGCTGTCCTGCGGGTGACTTTCATTTTCGGCATACTGTCTTCTCTGGTAGCCGGAGGAACGGGGACGGCGGTTATAAGAGCCGTCTTTATTGAAATTATTTGAACGTGACTTGCGGTTTTTGTTGTAGGAGGGCTTGAAGTCGGGATCGGGACCGATCACAACATGACGCTGAAGCTCCTCACCCTCACTCCATGAAGATGCACCTCTGACTTTCTGAACAGCGGTATGTATAATTCTTCTTTCATAGGGATTCATAGGTTCAAGAGCGGTCTTCTGACCTGTTTTGAGAGCCTTGAAAGCCAGCTTTCTGCCGAGTATCTCAAGAGTTTTTTCTCTTTTTTCACGGTAGTTGCCGATATTGATCGAGATCCTGTAATAGCTCTGATCCACATGATTGGCAACGAGACCTGTAAGATACTGAATGGCATCAAGAGTTTCGCCTCTGTGACCGATTATATAGGAGACATTCTCGCCGTCAAGAGTGATGACAGCACCGTTTTCATCTTCTTCGGCAGTCACCGTTATATCGCCTATATCCATGTATTTCAGTATCTCTTCAAGATATTCCTTTGCACATTCGAGAGGTGTCACTTCATAGAAAGCCCTGACTTCCGCAGGACTTCCGCCGAACAGTCCGAGAAGTTTCTTTTCGGGTTGGCGAAGAACCTCAAACTGAGCTTTTTCCATATCTATGCCCAGTTCCTGACAAGCCTTCTGCTTTGCCTCTTCAATGGTATCTGCCGTTACTTTTGTTTCACGCAGCATAACTTTTTCCTCCTATTTTTTTCTTCCCTGATAATCGCTTTTTGATCTATTTGAATTTGATTTTTTCTTTTGTTTTTTGTTTTTGTCGGAGCCGTCACCGACAGGTTTTATCTCGGCAATTTTCTGTGACGGCGGCACATAATCGGGAGCTTCCACGAATGCAACATCTTTTTCCTGATTTCTTCTGAGAACTATTCTGTGGGCTTCGGTACGGGCTTCGATAATGCTTGCACTGTAAAAGATGTTCATAAGAACGGACTGCAAAAATCCGAGAACCGTTGAAGCTATCCAATAAAAACCGACAGCACCGGGTACGGTATAAGCTATCCATGCCGACATCAGAGGCAGCATGAGAAGGGTTGCCATCATACAGCCCTGCATTTTTGTTCCCTGCATTTTCTGCATGATAATCATGCTTGCTACCGACGTTACAAAACACAATACGGGTATGAGCCACATCATTGACTGAAATGAACTTGCACTGGGTGTTGCCAGAAGATCAAGCCCCAAAAAATTGAAGCCGTTCTTAAATTCGTTTATCTTCTCAACGTCAGTCGAATCAAACAGGGCATTTCCGTTTGAATCCGTAAGATATTTCTGGAGAATATCAAAATATTTAAGAATACTTATTTCTCCGTAACGGACATTGATAGAGCTTCCTATAACGGGGAGTGCCGAAAAGCCCTGTACAGCAGCCGAGACCTTGCTGCCTGCTATGTGTATGGTATTTGAAAGGGGGCTTATGACCGAGTAATACACACCAAACATCACTATCATCGGTGCTATCATTGTACTACAGCCTGCTGTAGGACTGATGCCCTCTTTTTGCATGAGCTTTTGTACTTCCTCATTGGCTTTCATACGGTCATTGCCGTATTTTTCCATTATTTCACGCTGTTTTTTCTGAAATCTCGCATTTGCCGACATTGATCTCTGCTGTTTCACAGAAAATGGCAGGAGTATCAGTTTTACGATGATTGTAAAAACTATTATCGCAAGACCGAAATTCTTGAATACCCAAAATGCTGCCCAAAGGATATAGCCGAACAGACTGCCGACTAAATTAAAAATATCCATTTAAAAAATATCCTTCCTTTCCTTGAATATCGAGTAAGGGAAAGGAAAGATAACACTCCCATCACCAAACTCCGCACAAAAAATCATTTTTCCTTTTTATTCGCTTTGTAGGCTATTTTTTGAGGTTTTTCAGGGACGGGGTCATATCCTCCGCTCGAAAACGGATTACAGCGGAGTATTCTCCATATAGTCATAAAGGTGCCTTTAAAAGCACCGAAACGGGAAATAGCCTGTATCCCGTACACAGAACATACAGGGTAGTATTTACAGCAAGGCGGTGTAAGTGGAGAAATAAATTTCTGATACCCCCGTATAAGCCAAATAAGCAGGCGTTTCATTTCAGAACACCTGCCTCTTTCAGCTCTTTTTTCATAGAACGCAGAATGTCATAGCTTTTGACAAAGGGCGTTTTTGACCTTGCCACAAAAACAAGATCATAGCCTGTTTTGACATCACCCGCAAGCTCCCTGAAAGCCTCACGGATGATCCTGCGTGACCTGTTGCGTTGGACAGCCGTACCGATCTTTTTTCCGGTAGTAATGCCTATCCTGACATCATGTGTGCGGTTTCTCATGACATATGTCACAAGTATTCCAGATGTATAGGACTTTCCCTTTGCATAGATACGGCGGAAATCCCTGTTTTCCTTTATCGTCACAATATCCATGATACCACACACCCCTTCTTCAATTAGGAATGAGAAATTTGGAATGAAAAATATTTCTCATTCCTCACTTCTCATTTCTCATTAGTAAGAAAGTCTTTTTCTGCCCTTAGCTCTTCTTCTTGCAAGCACCTTGCGTCCGTTGGAAGTAGACATTCTTTTTCTGAAACCGTGTTCTTTCTTTCTGTGGATTTTCTTCGGCTGGTAAGTTCTCAGCATTGAAATTTCCTCCTTTCAGTCGGGATCATATCCCTTGTACATAATAAAGTCTTAACATAGCCCTGCACCATAGAATTATAACCCAAAACATACCGCTGTGTCAACTAAAAACTTGAATTTTTCCAAAAAAATCTTTTATCCTGCCAATGAGTATCACATAAAAAACCGCATGACCGTTCCGAAAAGCAGTCATGCAGTTTTTTCATTGCAACTATTCAGTGAGTGTGATATTTTTTCGGAAGCGGAGCGGGAATGTCAAAAAAGCCGTATTGATTAGCTTTTCGGGCTGAGCCGTTATTATCGAGCATTTCCGCAAAAGGGAATGTCTCATTGTATTTGACAGGACTGTTCATAACGGTAGATGGCAAAACTGTCTTGATAGCACCCAGTTCATATCCCGAAAATATACTCATTTCTTGTGTGATCTGTTCAAGCTCCTCACTGCTGATCTCCAATTCACCAAAATCTATCATGTTTTCCTCATCTCCCTGCATTTTCATGAGATATATTATACTACATAAATCTCCTTTTGTCAGCAAAATAATCAAAAAAAATATTGAATTATTTGTATAGGATAATGTATAATTTATATAAAAAGGAGTGATTTTCATGGAAGAGAGATTTTCAAGGACAGGATTGCTGATAGGTAAGGAGAATTTGGAGAAACTGAGAAATGCCCGTGTAGCAGTTTTCGGCATAGGGGGTGTCGGAGGGTACGCCGTCGAGGCTCTGGCAAGGAGCGGTATCGGTACACTTGACCTTATAGACCGTGATATGATAAGCGTTTCAAACATCAACAGACAGATAATTGCCTTGACCTCGACTTTGGGACGTTACAAAGCAGAGGTCGCGGCGGAGCGTGTAAGGGACATTGATCCTGCTGTCAAGGTAAATGTGCATAATATGTTTTACACGCCCGAAACGGCAGGACGATTTGATTTCAGCCAATATGACTATATCATTGATGCAATAGACACAGTGACAGGTAAAATAGAGCTTGTCATGCAAGCAGACCGTTCAGGCACTCCTATCATATCATCAATGGGTGCAGGCAATAAACTTGATCCGACACTTTTCGAGGTAAGCGACATATATAAAACATCTGTGTGTCCTCTGGCGAGGGTGATGAGAAGGGAACTTAAAAGCAGAGGTATAAAAAAGCTGAAAGTAGTCTACTCAAAGGAACAGCCTGTTGAACAGCGTATCAGGGAATATGATACCGTCACAAAAAAAATGACACCTGCAAGTATCGCCTTTGTGCCGTCTGTGGCAGGGCTTATCATTGCAGGTGAAGTAATAAAAGATATTATCGGATACCGTCCCTGAAAAAGTCAGAGATTCTTAAAAGAATAATCATAATTTTCGTATTCGTAGGCATCAGCATCTTCATCATTTTTGTCAACGATGTTATCATGTGGTATATAGTTGTCGGAAAATTTCTGCAATTCGGCTATTGCCTGCAAAAGCTCGGAGCTTTCAGCCTTGCCTTCATCATACAGCCTGTTCAATTCTTCTATCCTGCTGACATACATCATATAGACAGCTCTCGATCTCGGTGAAAAGTCGGTTCTCACACGTTCTTTCATTTCCTTTATCTGTTCATCGCTGAAATACCGCATTAATATACATCTCCTTTCATTGTAATTATCAAAGCGACAGGAAAACTTCCTGCCGCTTTTATTTTTATCTGATCTTAACAGACATTATTCTTCCGTTTCTATATCCTTGCACTTGACACGGTTCATCCTGCAATAGTGCTTAACATACTTGTTTTCGGGTGAACATCTTACAACAAGCGTCTTATTGGAGCCGTTGAAGGCATTGGGACTGATGTTTGTAAGAGTATCGGGAAGTATGAGAGAACGGAGATTTCCGCACTTGCTGAATGAGCCATAGCCGATGGATTCAAGATTCTGAGGTATATTTACAGTTCTGAGAGAGCCGCATCCCGTGAATGCACCGTCACCGATCTCCGTTACAGCTTCGGGGATATTGACGGTCGTGAGAGCCTCGCACCAACTGAATACATTTTTTCTGATGTCGCATACACTCTCAGGCACTCTTACCTTCACAAGAGAACGGCATCCGCTGAACAGGTTCTCAGGCAGTTCCTTGACACCGTCAGGAACATCTATTTCCGTAATGGACTCACAGTTCAGGAAAGCGTGTTTTCCGAGACTCTGGACAGACTTCGGTATATCTATATTGCCAAGAGATTCGCAGTTGCTGAAGGTACTCTGTCTGATACGAGTGATATTGTTGTTGAGTTCCACTTTCTTTATCGACTTGCATCCTGCGAAGGCACCCTTGCCTATATCACGGACAGTTGACGGGATATTGACGGTCAGGAGTTTATCGCAGTTTTCAAAAGCTCTCTCGCCTATTCTTATCAATCCTTCCGGAAGTGCAATAGACTCAACAGAACGTCCTGAGAAAGCAGCATCATCGATCGCCTGATAATTGCCGGGTACAGTGACCTGTTTGGAATTAGGCACATCCGCTGCCGTAAATACAACAAGATTGTCAAAAGATTCCGTTTGTTTAGCTTCTTCCTGGTCATCGCTGTCGGCAGATGTTTCGGGAACAGTCTGTTCTTTTGCCGGAGCAGGCTTTTCCTCTTCGGCAGGCTTCACAGGCTCTGCTGTTTTTTCAGGTTCGGGTTTTGCCTGCTGTGTTTCAGATCTCTGTTCGGGCTGTACAGACGGCTTTGCTTCGGTATTTTGTTGCGGCTGTACAGGCTGCTGTACGGGCTGCTGCACGGGGGGTTGTGGAGTATTCGGCATCTGCTGCATCCACGGATTATATCCCCAAGGCATCTGGGGCTGCTGAGATGGGTCTGTACCCTGCGGCATCTGCATCCAAGGATTATATCCCCAAGGCATCTGGGGTTGCTGAGAGGGATCTGCACCCTGCGGCATCTGCATCAAAGGATTGTATCCCCAAGGCATCTGAGGCTGCTGAGAGGGGTCTGCACCCTGCGGCATCTGCATCCAAGGATTATATCCCCAAGGCATCTGAGGCTGCTGAGAAGGATCCATACCTGTCGGCATCTGTCCCCACGGATTAGGCGGAACAGCGGTCTTTTCCTCCTTCACGGGTTCTTCTGCAGGCTTTTCGGTATCTTTCTTTTCCTCTTTATTTTCATCCGTAAAATCGAATACAGGGGATTCTATCTTAGGTTCTTCCTTCTTTTCTTCTTCGTCTGTGAAGTCGAATACAGGAGATTCTATCTTAGGTTCTTCCTTCTTTTCCTCTTCACCTGTGAAGTCGAATACAGGAGATTTCCTCTTCACCTGTGAAGTCGAATACAGGAGATTCTATCTTAGGTTCTTCCTTCTTTTCCTCTTCACCTGTGAAGTCGAATACAGGAGATTCTATTTTGGTTTTTTCCTCCTTTTCTTCTTCATCCGTGAAGTCGAATACAGGAGATTCTATTTTGGGTTTTTCTTTCTTTTCTTCTTCACTTTCACCGGTAAAGTCAAATACAGGCGATTCTGTCTTTTGTTCGGTTTTTTCTGTTTCGGGAGCATCCTCAACAGGCTGGCTTCCCGAGAAGAAGTCGAATACGGCAGGTCTTGGAGCACCCGATGATGTTTCGGGAAGCTGAGACTTCTCCGGAGGCAGATTATGTTTATCCTCTTCCGTACCGTTGTCCATGACATCGCCTGAGGACTCTATGAGTACCTTGCTTGACTGATCGCCCGTTTCTCTGATATTTTCGGGGATCTGATACATATGGATATTCGGAGTTATACCGAACATCGGCACGTTCCAGTTGAGAGCATAAACGAGTGTTTCAACGACATAACACGCCCATTTTTCTGCCATACAGGCATCCTGAGTCAATACTTTGATGGATTGAAGAATAGCAATACACTTGTCTATTTCAGGCTCGTCATGTGCCATATAGAGAGCGTTGCATACACCCTGTTCATAGGCATCAAGAAAGACCTTTCTTTCCTGCTTGAGATCGGGTATGTACTCATCAAGCATCTTTTGCATTGTCAAAAGTAAGCCTGTCCTCGTCCTTGCCGTCAAGTTCAGCACCGCAGAAAGGGCATTTTATGATAAGACTTGCTCTTGCACTTGTTTTCCATTCGCTTCCGCATTTCTTACACTGCATCAAATATCACCTTCCTTTTGGGAATTTCACAATTACATGAAAATCCTGTAATCATCACAAAAAATTCCTCTCTGAAAATAATTTAGCTGTATCAAATATACTAAATTTCCGCTGAAAATTCAATAGGCAAATCAGATTTTTTGTACATTTCAACAAATGCTCTAAATTTTTTTGATACCATTTCACTAAAAAACTTTCACGGAAAGATAAGTACAATCAAAAGAGGGCAAGAAGCCCTCCGCTGTTCTATGTGTAATTATAACAAATTTTTGTTTACAAATCAACGATTTTCTGCACTTTTTATAAAAATACTAAACAAATTTATCCGAAATTTTTTGAGTATTTTAAATAAAAAGCAGAGTACAAAAAAATGTACTCTGCAAAGTTCACAATAATTTTTTGGAAATGCACTCAAACAGCGAATCAGCGAGAGCGGCATGACCTTTTTCATCGAGATGTATGCCGTCTGTATGTGAGGTATCGGCAATGTCTGCTGCCGAAAGGAAAATGCATTCATTTTCATCAGCTAAGGAGCGTATGCTGTTTTCAAGCATAACGGATTTCGGGATACTGCTTTCATCAAAGCTGTCGGAGAAATTATGGGAAAGCACAGTTTTATCGATGAATGCGGGGCAGACAAGAATGATCTTGATACGGCTGTCGAAACGCTTTACCTGTTTGACGATAACGTCAAGACCTTCGGTTATCATATCGGCGGTCGCATGAAATTCCGTTTTGCAGTCGTTAGTACCGAGCATGATAAGGGCATAGTCGGGACAGGTCTCTTTCAAGATGTTCGGCAGAGCCTTGCTGCCGTTTTTATCGATTTTTTCGGCGTAGTCGAATACAGTGGTACGGCTGTTCAGACCGCTTTCAATGACATTTATGCCGTAAGGCATGAGGAGTTTTGAAAGGATACCTGTCCAGCGGGTATCGCTGTCAAATCTGCCCCTGTCATAATATCGGTAGCCGTATGTATTGGAGTCGCCGAAGCACAGCAGTTTTTTTGACATATCGTCATCCTCGTATCAGTAGAGTATGAGGGTATTGCCCTTTACATAGGAGCTGCAGGCATAGCTTTCGTATTTGTTGAGTTTTGAATCATAGATAAAGCAGTATTTGAAGGAAGCATTGTCCTCTGTACTGTGGAGAATACGGTTGGTGATGACATATCTGTTGTCCATGCAGGACACAAAATCACCCATTTCGCTGTCGTATTCAAGTTCAACTTCCGTATTCAGCAGACCTTTCACATACTTTCTCTGAACGCCCTCAAGCACAGAATACAGTTTGAAAGGACTTTCTTCAGCTATGTACATGACACTGTCATCATTGGAGTGAAGAGTCGTTTCGACATCAAGTCGGCTCACGGCAGCATCATAGCTGCAAATTTTTTCCATTCCGCTCTTGAACTCTTTTGCACGGAAATAAATTTTATTGCCTGCAATACCCATATATCTGACAAGAGCCTTTATGTCGGCACTTGCGATACAGCGTTTGGTAATTATCTCCTTACCCTGTTCAAGTTCCTTTTCAAGCTCATTAAGACGGCATATCCAGATATTGTCTCTGATGTCGGTGTGTACCCATCTCTGTTCTTTAAAGAAGTTTTCCTTTGTTTCCTCATCGGCATAGGGATCGAGTATCACTGCAAATTGCTCACCCTTGACTGTAAGTATCTTGATATTGCGGCAGCCTGCCTTTGCAATAAGAGAGGACTTGACAAAATATTTTTTGTTTTCCGCCAGGTCGTAGAGGTAGCACAGACAATCACATCCTGTTACTTCCTTGTATTTGCGGAATATCTCGGCATTGTCGCTGTCAGGTGACATCGTGATAATAAGACGCTCGCTGTCGAGAGCATTGCAGTCTTTGAAAGAGCCTGTGCAGACAACTTTTTTTCTGTTTTTTTCCATACCTGTTTTCTTGTCTATCTCGATGAGCCAGAGACTGTTCGAGCCGTTTTCGAGTATCAGCAGGATGCTTTTATCGAATACAAAGAGATGCTCTACAAACGTAGGATCCTCCAGAGAGTAGTTTGCGATGAGTCTTTCTTTTCTTGAGGAACGGTCATACTCCAATATAAACAGATCATTCTGACCGTTTTCATTTTTTTCCTCAAGGTAGTATATATATTCGTTGTTCACATCACAGAGCTGGATATTTCTGTCAGCGAAAATATTTCTAATATCTACAACTATCATTTCAAAAATCCTTCTTTCCTTTGATTACGGCACGTTTTTTGCATCCGTACCGTTGGTTGCCATACTGAACATACCGCCGTCACTGCCGAGATAATATATCCTGTTTCCCGCAATGGAGTAGTATATAACATCATTTTTAACCGAGTGCATTGATGAGCCGTTGGGATCCATCATGCCGAGATTGAATATCCCTGACGTATTGCCGTTTGCAACGGCATTTTCAGCAGCTTTGAGATTGCCGTTGATATATGAGTAATAGATCAAATCGCCGTATCCCGAAACTTTGAGGATATTGGAACCGCCGATCTTTCGTACATCACTGCCGTCAAGAGCAGCGGAATACACGACACCCGGACTGTATTGTGAATTATCTGCTATGATTATCCTGTCACCGTTGAGACATATGTTCATAGGTTCGAGCGTAGTCGATGAATGTGTGAATTTCAGTGACGAAACGGCTGAAGGTGCAGCAGTTTCAATAGTATAGACTTTGCCGCCGTAGTCCTTATCATCTATTACAAGCACATACATTTTGTTTCCCGAAAAGAATATATTGCTGATAGGACCGGAGGCATTATAGAATTTTTCGGTTTTTTCGGTTTTGAGGTCGATCCTGTTTATTTTTTTTGAATCGGAAGCTATGTAATACAGATAATTGCCGTGTGCGATCAGGCAGACAGGATCATCTGTAACCTTGTAGACTTTGAAATCTTTTCCTTCCTTGTTGACGGAGCATACGGAATATTTTGTACCGGTAATGGAGGAAAGGAAGTACAATCTGTCATCATGGCAGTTTATGTACAGGATATAGTTGTTTGTACGGGAGCCGTCATAGACGATACTTTTAGAGCTGCCCGAATCCGAGAGCCTGCACAAACAGCCTTTTCCATCGGTATAGTATACAGTGCCGTCATCGTCTTCTGCGGCGAGTCCTCCGCTGTTGAGATTGGACATTCTGGCACAATCCCTGTCAAAGCTGTCAATACTGACGGCGGTTGCAGGAGAATATTTTTCCGCAAAGGCGTTGGCATAAGTCTGTACACCGTCGGATAATCCTGAGATCACACAAAAGACTATTGCCACAATAAGCACCGCTCTCAGCACAAAAAGTGAAAGACCTGCAATTATCATAACCTTGTCAAACGTGCTTGGAACATAGGAAGAAGTAATATTAGCATAACCGTTGCTCCGATAGCTCATGGAAGGACTGTTGTTAAAGCTGTTAAAACTGTTATAGCTGTTCATGCTTTGATTGCCGAAACTGCTCGGAGGATCGCTGAACATATAATTATTGAAATCATTCTGCGGAACAGTGCTTAAACTTTGAGCGGTATCTTTAGGAGGTTCGGGAGACTGGAAATTGAAATCATTTTTAGGAGGTTCGGGCGATTGGAAATTGAAATCATTTTTGGGTGGAATTTTCTCCTCAAGTATCACTGCAGGAGGTGGCGGTGCAGTTTTTTCAAGCGTTACTGCCGGAGAAGGCGGAGGTGCAGTTTTTTCAAGCGTTACTGCCGGAGGAGGCGGAGGTGCAGTTTTTTCAAGCGTCACTGTGGGAGGAGGCGGAGTCTTTTCAAGTATCACCGACGGAGCAGCCGCTGCCGTTTTGTCAAGAGAGATCTTCGGCTGTTCCTGTTTTTTGGCTGGCTGCTTGACAGCTATCTGTTTTCTGGCAGGCTTGACATTCAGTTTCTTGACAGGTCGTTTTGGCTCGACAGGCTTCTTTGCAGGCGGAATATCCTTTGCAGGTTCATATTCATCAATGAAGAAATCGTTGAATGAACACATTTTTTGAGTCGTATCCGTATCGGAACGGAAGCGTACCTGCAAAGCTTCGGGTATGACGGAGAAATGTTCCTTGTCACCGTGAGCCTGTTGGTCGGTCATTTGACGTTTTTTCTGAGCCTGCACGAGCATATCGTAAGTATTGCCGTTTTCCGACAGCGGAACGGCTGTCTGCATTTGGAGATTTCTCGGTACGGCATAACTGCCGTGATAATGCCTTATACCCTCAGGCATCTTGAAATCTTCTATTTGCATCTGGTCACTGAAGCCTATCGGCGGAAGTTCGGGCGTATCGGCATCGAGAAGTTCAAGCGGATCGGCAGCCTGTATGCTCGGCAGGGGCTTGTGATTGAAATATTCGGGATCGATCTCACCTTTTGGGATCTCGGAGTGTTCTTTCGCACCGATAGGCGGCAGGTATGATTCCGGATCGTCATCGGGTACTTCAGGGGTAATGCTGAAAGCACCGCTTTCCTGTTCCTGCTGCTGACGGGCGATCTCATCAAGAGAAAAGTGTTTTGGAGCAGAACTGTCCATTCTGTTGCCGCAGTTCAGACAGAACTTGCTTTCATTCGGTACGGTCGCACCGCATTTTTCGCATTTTAACATGGTCAATTCCTCATTTTTAGTATCGTGTGTCGTAAAATCAGACTATTTACCATATTAAGTATAATTTATGATAATGTTTTTGTCAACTTCCATAAGAACTTATTTTTAAATTTTTTATGAAATGCTTGTTAAATAAGAAACTTTCGTATATAATGTATGTATGCTTATTTTTGTAAAAGGAAAAGAGGAGTGAAAATGCAATTCTATGAAACTACCCTCAGGGGCATGAAAAAGATACTTGACACCTTCCATGAAGACAAGTATGCCGACATTGTTGAAAACTGCATTTCAAAGTGGCAGTCAGATAAAGATGTTATGTGTATGCTCAACGAATTTGCAGACAACGGACGTTTCCGTACTTTCAAATTCAGACCGACAGATTTTTCATCTGTCGAACAGGCTTTTTGGACAAATCAGCTTTTCGGCGGACTTGTTGCCATGATGATACAGCTTGGCAGCTTTATCGCTGACGGCAAGACCGTAGACATTGACTTTATCAGAAGCAATTTCGGACGTTCCTCAGAGGTGCTTACAGGCTCAAAATGCACATCATGCGGAAAGCTCTTTACATCGGAGCAGAATATTGACCAATACATCTCTCTGCCGATCATTGCAAAGAGGATCGCAGACGGTCTTGAAAAGGGCAGCCTTGATGATGAGACAGATGTGATATTGTCCATGTCTGCACCCGAAATACAGAAAGAAAGAGATAAAACAAAGATCCGCTGTATAAATACAAATATCTCTGTGACAGAGGACAAGCCTGTTATCTGCCTGTCATGCGGAAACAGGAAAATTTCTTCATGTAAATTCCTCAAAAGCGTGAAGGCTCCTGTATTCGTTCCGCTCAACTCTTAATTAATCAGATGATACTGTCCGAAAGGGCTGTATATATATATCAAATCAAAAGGAGAGAACTTAAAATGAAAAAAAGAATATCCATGTTGCTGGTAGGCTCACTTGTAGCAATATCACTTGCAGGCTGCTCCGGCAATACAGCAACTCCCGAAACGAGTGTCGTTCCATCAGACAGTTCTGTTGAAAGTAACGCAAATCCCGACGTTTCTTCAAACTCCGATACAAAGTCTGACGGCTCTTCAAAAACGGACACTTCAAAAGCCGAAGCCCCCGAAGATGAAACATCAGATGAAATTCAGACTGAACCGTCCGATGTCAAAGGTCCCGAAGAAGGTGACATCGTCATTGATGAGAGCGGCAACGAGATCATCCTGCATGAAAGCGATGTCAGCATTGATGATGAATCCATGCCCGTTACATCTGACGAAAAGGAAGAATTACCGTTTTTTCTTGATGTGACATACACCCCCATTGACGTAAAAGACAGCAATGTGGAAGTTGATGTCATCAATATGAATGACCCTCAGTATTATCTCATCAACAGCAAGACAGAACTTGATGACTTTGTAAGCAAGTATGAAAAGACGTTTTCACTCAACGATGTGGAAGACGGTATAGAATTCAATACTCTTGCAGAAAAATTTGATGATACTTATTTTGAAAATATGTCAGTAGTCGTTATTCCTGTCGAGTATGACAAGGATACCGAAACCGAGATAGGCACTATCACGATAGACGGCAATAACTATGTCATAGAGGTATGCACACAGCCTGCTGCAACTCCCGACAAGGTAAATCGCCTCTGCTTTGTCGTACAAACATACAAATCTGACATGGAAGACAAAAATATCCTCATCAAAGTCATTGAAGATGCCATCATCGAAGATTACGAAGAAGAAGAAATATAAATTTTTTCGTGTGAAGGTGTTGTAAAAATCACTGTCCGTATGTTATAATAAAGAGGATTTTTTATATGAGGTGAAATGACCAATGGGATTGAAAGCATGGTTCAGCGGCAGAAACAGCCGCAGAGAATTGAAAAAAATACAGCCCTTAGTCAATAAGGTGCTTGAACTCGAAGAAAAATATCAGAAATTTTCTGATGAAGAACTCCGTGCGGAAACCACACGATTCAAAGCTATGTTTGAAGGTGTGGACGACAAGAAAAAGAAGGATATGATCCTTGATGAGATACTGCCCGAAGCATTTGCGGTATGCCGTGAAGCATCATGGCGTGTGCTTGGCATGAAGCACTTCCCTGTGCAGATAATAGGCGGCATTATCCTCCACAGAGGACGTATCAGCGAAATGAAAACAGGTGAAGGTAAAACTCTTGTTGCGACACTGCCTGCATATCTGAATGCCCTTGCAGGTGACGGCGTACACGTTGTTACCGTCAATGAGTATCTCGCCAAGCGTGATGCTGAGTGGATGGGCAAAATATATCGTTTTCTCGGTTTGACTGTCGGTATCCTCCAGCATGACTCAACCAACGACGAGCGTAAGACCGCCTACAACTCCGACATAACTTATGCAACAAACAATGAACTCGGATTTGACTATCTGCGTGACAACATGGTCGTATACAAAGAAAACAAAGTTCAGAGAGGTCATAATTTTGCGATCGTCGATGAAGTGGACTCCATTCTCATAGACGAAGCCCGTACTCCCCTTATCATTTCAGGTCAGGGCGACAAGTCCACAGACCTGTATGAGAGAGCAGACGTTTTTGCAAAATCCCTTAAATATGAGACCATAACCGAAACAGATGCCAAAGAAGACAATGATGACTTGTATGTTGCAGAGGGTATTGACTACATAGTTGACGAAAAGGCAAAAACTGCTACTCTTACACCTGCGGGTGTCAAGAAAGCAGAGGCTTTCTTCAATCTTGAAAATCTCACAGACCCCGAAAATATCACCATTCAGCACCATATCAATCAGGCTATCAAAGCTAACGGTGTCATGAAAAGAGATATTGAATATGTCGTCAATGAAAAAGGCGAAATTATCATTGTAGATGAATTTACAGGTCGTCTGATGTACGGCAGACGTTATAATGAAGGTCTCCATCAGGCTATCGAGGCAAAAGAAGGTGTTGCCGTACAGCGTGAAAGCAAAACGCTTGCTACCATCACTTTCCAGAACTTCTTCCGTCTTTACAGAAAGCTCTCAGGCATGACAGGTACTGCAATGACGGAAGAAACGGAATTTTCAGAGATATATAAACTTGACGTTATCGAAATTCCGACTAACAAACCCGTACAGAGAATAGACTATCCCGATGTTATCTTCAAGACCGAAAAAGGAAAGTACATGGCTATGATAGAAGATATTATCGAAGCCAATAAAAAAGGTCAGCCTGTTTTGGTAGGTACTGTTTCGATAGATAAGTCTGAGGAAGTAAGTGCCTTGTTGAAAAAGAAGGGCATAAAGCACAATGTCCTCAATGCGAAGCTCCATGCAAAAGAAGCAGAGATAGTTGCACAGGCAGGTAAATTCGGTGCAGTGACCATCGCCACAAACATGGCAGGTCGTGGTACGGACATCAAACTCGGCGGTAATGATGAATTCCTTGCTGTAGCCGATATGCGTAAGCAGGGCTTTACAGAGGAACTCATATATGAAGCCACAGGCTATGCCGAAACAGATGATGAAGAGATCATCAATGCAAGAAAAACATATAAGGAACTCCTTGAAAAGTACAGACAGGAAATTGAAGTCGAAGCCGAAAAAGTCCGTGAAGCAGGCGGATTGTTCATCATGGGTACTGAAAGGCATGAATCCAGACGTATCGACAATCAGCTCAGAGGTCGTGCAGGTCGTCAGGGCAGGACAGCTTGTTAAGGCTCTTTGCAGGCGACAGGATCTCTCAGATAATGGACAAAATGCCTGGTGAAGAGGACACTCCCCTTGAAAGTGTTCTGCTTTCAAGGACGATCGAGAGTGCTCAGGCAAAGGTCGAGGGCAGAAACTTCAATATCCGTAAGAGCGTACTTGAATTTGACGATGTAATGAACCGTCAAAGAGAAGTCATCTATACACAACGTGATCAGGTGCTTGACGGTGAGAATCTCCGTGACACCATCATATCAATGATAAAAGACACCGTTGCAGGTACAGTAGATGAATTCCTGCCCCATGAAGACAAGGATAACTGGAATCTCAAGGGCTTGCGTGAGGCTCTCAAGGGCTGGCTCATATATGAGGGTGACGAGGAAACAGCAAATTATTCCGAAGACGATCTTGAGAACCTTGAAAAAGAATATATCATCAACTCTCTGACAGAAAAAGCTATCAGTGAGTATGAAGAAAATGAAAAACTCATTCCCGATGATACCATGCGTGAACTTGAAAGAGTATATCTTCTCAAGAATGTCGATAACTACTGGATGGAGCATATCGATGCGATGGAGGAACTCAAAAAAGGCATACGTCTGCGTTCCTACGGTCAGCATGATCCTGTTGTCGAGTACAGAATGGAAGGCTTTGATATGTTTGACGACATGGTAAAATGTATCAGAGAAGATACCGTCAAAGTTCTGATGGTAGTTCCGAAGCGTGTAAGTCAGCGTCTGAAGGAACAGGAAGAAATGGCTGCAAAGCGTGATGAGATGAGAGAGCTTGCCATTAAGAGAGCCGCCAGCGGTCGTGCAAGAGCAGCCGCCCTTGCCGCACTTCAGGCACAGCAGGCTGCACAGGCTGTCGAACAGGCGGAAACCATCACCACAGGCGTAAGCATCGATGAAGACGGCGAGATCAGTGCAGAGGGCATCGTTACTCCCATAGATGCTGATGACGAACCCGAAACAAAGCTGCCTGTCAAGAATGCCGAAGAGATCGAAAAGTCAGAGAAAAAGACCTATTCCGATGACGAGATACAGAAAGCAGCCGGTAAATTCCTTGAGCGTGAGCAGGTCGCAAAGCCGACTTACACAAATCTTGACGGTGAGGATACTCCCCGTACCGTCACCAAAAAGAAGAAGATCGGCAGAAATGATCCGTGTCCGTGCGGAAGCGGTAAAAAATACAAGAACTGTTGCGGCAGAAATAAATAATTCACATACTTGCGTTGTATAATAATTCTGACAACTATAAAAGGAGGCTTTTAACAGTTAAAGCAATCCTATAAAAAGTCATAAGGATATGTTGACTTTTATAATTTTCGCATCATATCAAAACAATTTTCAAAAAGAAAG
>CADCCP010000004.1:0-116791 GCA_902800005.1 uncultured Ruminococcus sp.
ACATTGTACATTGAACATTGTACATTGAACATTGTACATTGAACATTGTACATTGTACATTGAACATTGTACATTGATTAAGGGGAGGAGTTTTTTATGCCCGAAGTGGAGAATATCAGTGGAGGTTACGGACTTTTAAAGACAAACATATTTTTAAGCAATATAGGAAAACCTGCCGAAAATGCAAGAGTTGAGATCATCTCTCCCGAAACGGATACCGTTATTCAAGAATCTTTCACCGACATTCAGGGACAACTGCAACCTGTAATACTCTCTGCACCGCCTATTGAAAATTCATTGAATTACGGTCAACCAAGACCTTTCAATCAATATGATATGCGTGTGAGCCTTGACGGATATGAAAACGCTTTTATACAGAACATTCAAATTTATCCCGATACAACTTCCATTCAAAATGTTTCACTTGTAAGAAATTTTGAAAATATAGATATACCCTATCCGACATTGTGGGGAAATTTTCCGCCGAAAATTCCCGAAGCCGAAATAAAGCGTCTGCCGACAAATAATCTTGTTGTACTTCCCGAAACGGTCATTCCCGAATTTATAGTTGTCCATGCAGGAGTGCCGTCAGACCGTTCCGCACCGAATTATACATTGACTTTCAAGGATTATATAAAAAATGTCGCAAGCAGTGAAATTTATGCAAGCTGGCCTCGTGAAGCTCTCAAAGCAAATATCCTTGCCATACTTTCATTCACTTTGAGCAGAGTTTATACAGAGTGGTACAGGAGTAAAGGCTATGACTTTACGATAACAAGTTCAACGGCTTATGACCAAGCGTTCTTTTACGGAAGAAATATTTTTCAGGAAATTTCCGATATTGTTGACGAGATATTCACACTTTATATATCCCGTCCCGATATAAATCAACCGCTTTTTACACAGTATTGTGACGGTGTAAGAGTTGTGCGTGAAGGCTGGTTAAGTCAGTGGGGTTCAAAAGCACTTGCCGAACAGGGCTATTCCGCTATACAAATATTGAAAAGATATTACGGTTATGACATTATTTTAAAAGAAGCAAAACGTGTTTCAGGAATACCGCTTTCATTTTCGGGAGTTTTGAGTAACGGCTCTCGTGGTGAACCCGTCAGAACGATACAGCGTCAGTTGAACAGAATTTCAAATAATTATCCGCTTATCAATAAACTTGCGGTCGATGGCATATACGGACCTAAAACGGCACAGTCCGTCAGGACATTTCAGGAAGTTTTTGACCTGCCCGTGACGGGTGTAGTGAACTTCCCGACATGGTACAGGATCTCCGATATTTTCAATGCCGTAAATTCTTTATAATAATTCACAATAAAAATGCATAATTCATAGTGATCGTAGAACACACATCAATTATGAATTATGCATTATGCATTATGAATTTTCTATTATCTCAACGGTACTTTCAGTAGGTATTTTTTCGGTTTGATCGAGTATCGCCTGCACAAATCCCGTGTCAACGATACATTCTATATTGCCGTCAACAACTGCAAGAGTGTTATTTTTCCCGTCCCTGTAAAGCTCAAGCATATAGTCAGAATCGGTAAATTTCAGGTTTATATAAAATATCTTTTCATATCCGTCAAGAGTTTCGGGAATATCATTTGTTCTTTGGATATTCGACAAGTCTGTTACAAAGCCCATTATATTTCCGTAACTCACATTTTTTCCGTTATGATACACATCTATAACGATATACTCTTCGTACATATCATTGATGTCATGTTTTCTTTCTATGGAATAGTTATATATCTTATCCTGATAAAATATCTCTGCCGCATTTGCGTTGGACAGATCGGGATTGTATATGTTACTGCTCAGGAACTCCCTGTAAGTGATGCCGTATCTTTTGAATTCATCTTCATCAGCACGATAGATGATATTTCCGCCCCTGCACATGATATAACAATTGCCGTCACCGTCTTTTTCCGACACAAGTATATTTACATCATTTTCTTTATCGGTAGATATTTTTATATCCATGTACGGCTCCGAAAGACCGAATCGCTTTATATCATCGGCTTTGACCTCCGCAGCAGCAACATTGGAAATTGTGAGATCATAAAAGCCTGTTGCAAATTCAGTTGCATATGAATTATTGCATACTTCCCGACGGGGAGATGTCATGATACGTTCTCCCATAAGTACATCATTTTTCTGTGCAGTGATGACAATCGGTTCTTCATATCCTTTACCTGATATATCTATACTTGAAATGTTCTCATCATCAGACAATTCCCCTGTCAGCTTCTTGTCGAACATCTGAAGCTTGTCAACGAAAAACATATCTATTGAACCGCTGTTCACAAGATACACATTTTTATCTCCGTTTATACGGCAGTATGTACCGCTTTTATCCGGTGCTTCATCTCCAAAATACAGTTCCGCTTTTGAAGAATCACTGTATATGACTTTGACTTCCACACTCGGCTTGTCAAGTCCGTAATCCGCATATTTTTTACCTGACCTGTCAACGACTCTTGTTGCTGCGACCATCTGACACTCTTTTACAAGGTTATCGGTCATGTACTTGGAAAGCAATGAATTTTCATATCCCTGCATGGTATAGATGAACGGTATATCTTCCTTTTCGTTTGGTAAAAGTGTTTCCGAATAGTCGTAACCCAATATCTGATACTCTCCTCCCGCATTCCTGACCGTGACTTCATCAACACTTGACTGCGGTCTGTTTATAAGAAAAATATCTGCACTTTCAGATGTCTTATCTTCAATTCCGTCATCAGACGGAAGAAGAAGTATCACCGTCAACACCGCTCCCAAAAAAACTATCAATGAAAGTATCCCTATGATGACCTTTGTATTTTTTTTCATATGACCACCTGTTACTTTCCACGCCTTACAAGATATACTGTCAGTCCGCATCCGAGTATTATCAAAGGTATCAAAGCATATATCACAAATCCTATCCAGAATCTTGTATGTGCATCAGCCTCTATATCAAAATTCGTGATGACTTTATCCGACACACTTATTATTTCCGAACTGCGTCCGTTGAGGGATGCAAGCATAGTCATGATATAATTTCTGTTTCCGAGTGAGTTCACAAAATATGTTTCCGAGACCATCGTACCCGAACCGAGCGTTACAAGCGTTGAACTTTTTTCTTCGTTTCCGACATAGACCTGTGCCATCACACATACATTTCCTGTTATCGAATCTTCCATAGACCAGTCGGAATCCGCATCATACGGTACTGTTCCCGACTTCTCCGACAGCACCAGTAAAGGCTCAACATCATCACTTTTTATATTTATCGGTCTTGCAAGACCAGTCATGACAGGTGTATATCTGCCTTCGGAAAAATTCTCCCTGTACAGATCGGAAGCAAAGTCGCAGATCAAATATTCATAATAATTGTTTTCATAATATCTGCTGTTTGCATCGTACTCAAATGCTATACCGCTTGTCATCGACATTCCGAACATACTGATAAAGCTGTCAAGCTTTTTATGCTCATTGCCCTCTATGTCAGGTACATATAAAAGTGTCTTTCCATAGTTATCATCATTTGCCATGAAATTTTCCAACTTCAGCAATGCCTGATCTGTGAAGTCCTTTTCAGGCTCATACATGATGACCATATCAATATTTTTATCTATCTCGTCATTCTCAAGGGACAGTTCTGATACTTTATAATTGTTTTCCTCAAGTGTCGAGATAAAATACTCATATCCTCCCGAAGAATTGTCCGATATGACAGCCACATTCGTTACAGAATCACTTGTGACCGTAACGATCGCATTGTCTATTGCCTGTTCTGACTGTGAAGAAGATATATACTGATACTCACTTGAATACGCCTCAAATGTAAACAGATCGGTCACTTTCAGTATTTTTGTTTTCTCTCCGCAAGTCACAGCTATATCATTTGCTGTCAGATTCTCTGCATTGTATGACTTTGCAAGTGTCGGCTCTGTCACTATATCCACATATTCTACACTTATCATTCCATTCGACAGCTTTGCCATTTCAGCGACTATAACAGATGTCTGCTTGCAGTACGGATCACGGTTCTCATAATCCCTTTTCTCAGACATAAATGTTATCTTTACTTTTTTTCCCATATTCTCTGCTATCGTCTTTGACTGCTCTGAAAGCTGAAATGCCTGCATTGATGTTATGTCAGCCGTAAATGCAGGATATTTTGCCACAAGCACTCCGGATATGACATTCACCAGCACTATCGCAGCGACCGCAAGCACCGTTATGACCAATGATATGATACTTTTTTTTCTTTTCCTGTTCATGCCCATCTTCTCCTTTCAATTACCCTGTCGGTAAACAAAAGAAACATTGCCGCTATGCTGATGAAAAATACCACATCTGACAGCGATACTATCCCCAATGCAAAATTACTGTACTTTGTCTGGAAGGACAAGGATTCCAATATGCCTTTAAAAAACGGTGTGCTGACCGTTGAAGAAATACTGTCCACCATGCTTATAACGACATTTACTGCAAATGAACCTACGGCAGCTATAACGATATTTTCCGTCAGAGATGATATGAACAAGCCTATTGCAATAAATGCCGAACCCATCATCACCATTGCAAGCACATTGCCGAAAATGACACTCCAATCAGGTGACGCTATGAATGAAAGCACTATCCCCTCTATGATATATGACGAAAGACATATCAACAACATCACCAATGCAGACAGATATTTTGCAATAACAATAGCAGGTATGCTTACGGGTGCGGTCAACAATGCCTGATCTGTTTTATATTTCTTGTCCTCTGAAAACAATTTCATCGTAATTAACGGTATCACGAACAGTACAATAAAAAACATACTTTGAAATACAGAATACATATTTGACGTACCTGTATTCAGACACTGAACGTAAAAGAAAAATCCGCTGAAACTCATGAATGCTGCTGTGACAACATATCCTACAGGCGAACTGAAATATGATGACAATTCTCTTTTCAATATTGCAAACATATTATACCTCCTCATTTCCCGAAATGATATTCAGGAATGTTTCTTCCAGTGAGCGTCCTTCGGGCTGCATTAAAAGTATGATACCGTCTGCACGGGCTATCGCTTTTGAGACGGCTCTCCTTACATCTGCCGTACTCTCCACGATAAATTCATAACAGCCTTTTTCCGATTCACCCATTTTTTTAACTTCAGTCACTCTGTCAACACTCTTTAATACAGAATATAAATTCTGTTCTCTGCCCTCTGCAACTATCTTTATTTTTCTTGTTTCGCTGCCGAGCTGTGTCAGACTGTCCGTTTCACCGTCTGCAACTATTTTACCATTGTTAATAACAAGTATCTTATCGCATACCGCCTGCACCTCAGACAATACATGAGATGACAAAATAACTGTATGCTTTTTACCCAAGTCTCTTACCAATTTTCTTATTTCAATTATCTGTGCAGGATCAAGTCCCGATGTAGGCTCGTCCAATATCAATACAGGAGGATAACCCAATAATGCCTGTGCAATTCCGACTCTCTGTTTATATCCCTTTGACAAGTTCTTGATTATCCTGTCACCGACATCATCTATCTGCACCATCTCGCATATCTCTTTGATATGCTCTTTCATGGACAATCTGACCTTCTTCAATTTATACATAAATTCCAGATATTTCTCCACCGTCATATCATTGTACAACGGCGGTACTTCGGGCAAATATCCTATATTCTTTTTTGCTTCAAGCGGTTCTTCCAGAATGTCATGTCCGTTTATTTTTACCGTTCCCGAATCGCTTGATATATAACCTGTGATAATATTCATTGTAGTAGATTTTCCCGCACCGTTAGATCCGAGAAATCCAAGTATATCTCCCTCATTCAATTTAAAGCTGATATTGTCAAGGGCAAGATGTTTTCCGTAATGCTTTGTAATATTCTCTACCTCTATCATAAAAATTCACCTCTCAAATCTCTATCTCCAATACAACGGGACAATGGTCACTTCCGTGAACGTCCGACAAAATATCCGCATTTGTAATTTTATCTTTTATCCTGTCGGATACGATAAAGTAATCTATTCTCCATCCTGCATTGTTTTTTCTTGCATTGAAACGGTATGACCACCAACTGTATCTGCCTGTATCGTTCGGGTGAAGATACCTGAATGTATCGACAAATCCGGAATTTAAAAGTTCTTCGATTTTACCTCTCTCCTGATCGGAAAAACCTGCATTTCCCCTGTTGGCTTTGGGATTTTTCAAGTCAATTTCATTATGTGCCACATTCAAATCTCCGCAATATATAACAGGCTTTTCCTTATCCAATTTCATAAGGTATTCCCTTAAATCGCTCTCCCACTGCATACGGTAATCTATTCTTAACAAACCGTCTTTTGCATTGGGCGTGTACACGTTCACGAGATAAAAATTCCCCATGTCAAGAGTTATCATTCTGCCTTCATGTGAATGTTCCTCTATCTCCATTCCGTTATAAACCACTGACAAAGGCTCTTTCACTGTAAATACCGCTGTACCCGAATATCCCTTTTTCTCCGCACTGTTGAAATACTTTTTATAATC
This sequence comes from uncultured Ruminococcus sp., assembly GCA_902800005.1. Taxonomy (GTDB): domain Bacteria; phylum Bacillota; class Clostridia; order Oscillospirales; family Acutalibacteraceae; genus UBA1213. The sequence continues at coordinate 6,547 of CADCCP010000004.1, forward strand.
GTCAAGAGGGACTTCCGCCTGATGTTCCTGCATTTTCGTTTCCTGCAAACATATAAAATCCGCTTTCTGTTCATTCACAAATTCAATGAAACCTTTCTGCATACAGGCTCTCAGTCCGTTGACATTCCATGATATGAATTTCGTTTTGACCATTCCTTTCTCTTTCATATACTACACGATTATAACACAAACTATTTTATATAAGCAAGTCACTTATGAAATTTAACATTGAATTTTAGAAATATTTTGGTATAATGAGGAATGATAAATTAGGAATGAGGAATGAAAATCGAAAATCCCAAAACATTCCTCATTCCTCATTCCTCATTTAAACGGAGATGATGTTTTATGAAAAAAATACTTGTTGCCATGACGGGCGGTACAATAGGCTGTTACTCCCAAAACGGCATTATTTCTCTTAAAAAAAATAACTGCCGTGCAGTTGAACTCTTTCAAAAGCAATTCCCCGACAGTGCAGATTTTGAAATCGTACAGCCACTCAACATTTTAAGCGAAAATCTCGACAAATCCCATTGGGAAACACTTGTCAACTTTCTATGTGAAACGGACATTTCTCAATTTGACGGTATTATCATCACTCACGGCAGTGATACACTTTCCTATACTTCCGCCATGCTCGCTATCTGTTTAAGACATTTTAAAATTCCCGTTGTCATCACTGCCGCCAATTATATTCCCGATGATAAAAGAAGTAATGCCGTTGAAAATATCCGTTCTGCCGTTGCTGTAATAAATGAATTTCCGCACGGTATTTTCACCGTCTATCAAAATCCCAATGACGATTTCACAACGGTTTATCTTTCAACAGATATTCATGAAGCCGACAGATTTCTCGGTAAATTTTCTTCTTTCAAAAATTCACCTTTCGGAAAAGTCGTCAACGGCACTTTCACGAAAATTTCAATTGACCGACTGCCCGAAGTTGCACAGCCTGTTTTTAACGGAAAACTTTCTTTAAAAAATGACGTTCTTATTATATGCCCGTATCCGTCAATGCTTTACTCGGCAATAAACATTCCCGAAAGCGTAAAAGCCGTTCTGCACATCACATACCATTCCTGTACGGCGAAAACTCTCGGAAATGAAAATGCCCTTGACTTTCTCGCACTCTGCAAGGCAAAAAATATTCCGTTTTACATGACTGCCGTGAAAGACAGCTCTCTCTATGAAACAAGCAATATTCTTTTGCAAAACGGTGCAATTCCCCTTTACGATATGTCAAATGAAATGTCCTTTTGCACACTTCTCGGAAAATACAATAACGGTCAGGAAATTTCCTGACCGTTTTGCTGTTAGTAGGATTTAAAATATCTTGTTTTTGCCGAAAGAAAATATTTTGGAATGATCTCTACACTTACATTTTCATTTTTGTCTTTCACTTCAAACGAATATTCAAATGTTTTATTATCTCCCAAAGTTACCTGTTCCACGTTATCGGAAACATATTCCCCTCTGCTGTCTTTGATGTCATATACAAAATACCCCGTCTTTTCGGAAATTTCGGGAATATTAAGTTTACAGTTCATAAATACTTTTAATTCCATATAATGACGACCGTAACTTTCCATTTCCGAATAACCCTTTGATGTACTGAATGTCAAATTTTCTTTTGAAACTTCCGTACCGTCAATACAGTAAGATACAGGCTGATAAACACCGTAATTTTGCGTTTCCAAAATACCCGTTCCGTTGATAATAAACACATCTTTGCTGTAAACATTTCCGTTTTCCGTGACGATTTCTTCCAGCGACACCATAAACGGCTTTTTGAGATCGGAAGTTATTTTAACTTGATAAGTATTCCCGACTTTTTCAGGCTCACTTATTTCAATAACAGGTTCATTTTCATCAACATCCGAATTTTTCGGATAAAGCAGTTCTTTCTCTATGATATTGCCGTTTTCGTCCTGCTTGAAATAAATGATACAATGACTGTCATCGGAACATGAAATTGTTTGATATTTATCCGGTTTGAAATTATGATGCCGTGTATTGATATAATCCGAATAATCGGCTGAATGTATCAGTTTAAAACCATTAATAATTTCATAAAAATCGTCATTTATGTCAATGATTTTTTTTGCTTGTTCAAGAGTCATTTTCGGCGGTACTTCATACGCCATTTTTATCGGTATATATCCTATCACATTCATATCAAATTCCACTTTGTCATCTTTCGCTTCATGCTCATCAGAGCTTGCATAAATATAACTGCTATTCCCATAATTCCATATCCTTGAAAAAACGTATTTTGATTTATCCGATTTTTCCCCATTTATGATTTCCCGATAACCGTAAAGCAAATAACCTTGCTGTTTACTGTCATCTTTCAAACTGATTTCTTCACTGCCCGAAAAAATATAATATGTTTTTCGTGCCATGCTGTCGAATGAACTTGATTGACTGACTTCAAGCGTTTCCTTAACTTTATAGTCATCTTCCGTCATGGATTCCGCTTCAATAAAAAATTTCGGAATGATTTTCAATTCAAATTCATCATTTTCATCGCACTGTCCTAAATAATGACTGCCCGAACCTTTCCCGTCAACAACGGCAGTAATTTGCATAAGTTTATTGTCACCATTTTGAACATAGTATGCAAGCAATCCGTTTTTATTTATATCCGTTTCAAAATCAAAATAAGCCCTTGCATAATATTTATCACGATTTTTCTCTTTTTTGTATTCCACATCACAGCTTTTCAAATTGCTTTCGGAAACACTCTCCCCTATAAAGTAATGTTCGGGAGAGTAAACATCATAACCCGATTCGATTGCCTCGCCGTTTTCCATGAAAACATAAACTTCATTATATGCGTCCATGTAAGCGGATGTTGCACTGCACATCACTAAAAACGGCTCTTTATATTCCGATGTGAATTTAACGGCATTTTTCCCATTGGCAGCAACTATATATTCTGTATTGATTTTTACGTCGGGAAAATCTTTCTTTACACTGACCTCCGATACAACAATATTTTCGGGCATTGATGAGATCTCCGTATTTTCTCCGCATGAAACAAGCACAACTGCACTTACTGCCAACATCATACACAATATTCTTTTCAGCATATTATCTCCCCCAGTTTTTAAAAAAGTGCCAGCCGAAAAAATATCCGACTGACACTCTAAAAAAATTGCTAATTGAATTATGCCTTGTTAACTGAACCGAAAAGTTCCATTTTTTCTTTAACGGTAGCCTTGATAGCTTCAAAGCCCGGTGCAAGAAGTTTTCTGGGATCAAATCCCTTGCCGTCAAGGTCTTTACCGGCTTCGATATACTTTCTTGTAGCTTCCTGGAATGACAACTGACACTCTGTATTTACGTTTATCTTTGATACGCCGAGTTCGATAGCTTTCTTTATCATATCGGCAGGGATACCTGTACCGCCGTGAAGAACGAGAGGCATTTCACCTGTTTTTTCCTGAATAGCTGCGAGAGTTTCAAAGCTGAGTCCTTTCCAGTTAGCCGGATATTTGCCGTGAATGTTGCCGATACCTGCTGCAAGCATATCTACGCCCAGATCAGCTATTGTCTTGCACTCATCGGGATCTGCACATTCGCCCATGCCTACAACGCCGTCTTCTTCACCGCCGATAGAACCTACTTCACACTCTATTGACAATCCGAGATTGTGTGCAACATTAACGAGTTCCTTTGATTTAGCGAGGTTTTCTTCAAACGGATAATGTGAACCGTCAAACATGATGGAAGTAAAGCCTGCTTTTACGCACTTGTAGCAGCCTTCGTATGTACCGTGGTCAAGGTGGAGTGCAACGGGAACAGTAATTCCAAGAGATTCGTCCATAGCCTTTACCATAGCGGCAACTGTCTTAAAGCCTGTCATGTACTTGCCTGCACCCTCAGATACACCGAGAATAACAGGTGAATTGAGTTCCTGTGCAGTGAGAAGGATAGCCTTTGTCCATTCAAGGTTATTGATGTTGAACTGACCTACTGCATAATGACCTGCCTTTGCCTTTTTGAGCATTTCTGCTGCATTTACCAACATTGTAAATCACTCTCCATGAATTTTTTTCCGTACACGAAATTATTCGCATACTTTTTATTTATTATACTATAAATAAAACAAAATTAAAAGCAAAATTTAAAAATTTTTTTAATTTTTTTGTAAATTTTACATATATATTGACTTTTGCCGAAAAAAGCGGTATTTTATATATGTTAATTTTTTAGAAAAAAGATAAGGGGATATTCAAATGCTTACATTGGATAAAGTTTATCATGCATCATACGTTCTGAAAGACGTTATCAGACCGACAGACATGATAAAAGCTACTAATCTTGCAGACGACTTTGAACTGTATCTCAAAACCGAGAACTTGCAGATAACAGGTGCTTTCAAAGCAAGAGGTGCTTATTACAAAATTTCACAGCTCTCCGATGAGGAACGTGCAAGAGGTGTTATTGCCTGCTCTGCAGGAAATCATGCACAGGGCGTTGCACTTGCCGCTTCAAAATACGGCATCAAATCTCTGATATGTATGCCCGACTCTGCACCTATCTCAAAAGTTGAGGCTACCAAAAGTTACGGTGCAGAAGTATGTCTTGTAGAAGGCACTTATGACGATGCACATGATAAAGCTGTTGAGCTTCAGCAAAAGACAGGTGCAACTTTTATTCACCCGTTTGACGATGAACTCGTTATTGCAGGTCAGGGTACTATCGGTCTTGAGATCCTTGAACAGCTTGCAGACGTTGATGCCATAATCGTACCTATAGGCGGCGGCGGTTTGATAAGCGGTGTTGCATTTGCCGTAAAATCACTCAACCCGAATGTCAAAATATACGGCGTACAGTCTGCCGGTGCCCCCTCTATGTATATATCTATGGCTCACGGTCAGATCGAAACTTTACCCGGTGTCAACACATTTGCAGACGGTATCGCTGTAAAAACTCCCGGTGAACTCACATTTGACATTTGCAGCAAATACGTTGATGAGATAATGACCGTCACAGATGATGAAACTGCAACTGCTATTCTCTCTCTTATCGAAAAGCAAAAACTCATTTCAGAGGGTGCAGGTGCTGTATCCGTTGCGGCAGCTCTCTTTAACAAGTTCCCGCTCAAAGGTAAAAAAGTCTGCTGTCTGGTATCGGGCGGTAATATCGATGTTACCATTCTTTCAAGAGTTATTGACAGGGGCTTGCAGAAAACAGGCAGACTCGCTGAATTTACCGTTGCCCTTACGGACAAGCCAGGTGAACTCAATACCGTTTCAAGGATCATTTCCAAACTCGGTGCAAACGTCGTTGCCGTCAGCCATGACAGGGCAGACCTCAATACAGACATAAATTCATGTTATCTTCGTCTGTCGCTTGAGACTCGCAACCACGAGCATATACAGAAAATAAAGGACGAACTCGCCAGACACGGCTACAAGATCGTTCAATAAAAAGTGTGGAGAGTGAAGAGTGGAGAGTGGAGTTTATTTAAAACCGATTTTTTCTTGAAATTCGGGTTAAAAACCGCTCCACTCTCCACTCTCAACACTCCACTCTAAACGGAAAGGAAGTATTTTTATGTCAGAAGTAGTTTACACAAAAAACGCCCCCGATGCAATAGGTCCTTATTCACAGGCTATCAAAACTAACGGACTTGTTTTTACATCAGGACAAATTGCCATCAATCCCGCAACAGGAAATGTTGAATCCGACACTATCGAGGGACAAACAGAACAGGTCATGCAGAATCTCAAAAATCTGCTTGAAGCATCAGGTTCATCTCTTGAAAAGGCTGTAAAAACAGTTTGTTTCCTTGCAGATATGAATGACTTCGGAGCTTTCAATGCTATCTATGGAAAGTACTTTACAGGCAAACCTGCACGTTCATGTGTAGCTGTCAAGACTCTCCCCAAAAATGTCCTCTGTGAAGTTGAAGTTATCGCCGAGTGCTGAAAACAATAATTTCAAAATGCCTTGCCGAGTGATTTCGGCATGGCATTTTTTATAAACTCATCAAATAAGGAGATATTTCCATGCTTAAATTTTTCGGAAACGGCTCTGCTTTTGCAGACACCAACACCTGTGCATACTTCATACAAAACCATGACATGATCATTATCGATTTTTCTCAAAGTGCTTTCCCGAAATTCAGAAACCTTGATTTTTCGGACATAAGTAAAATATACATACTCGTTACACACACTCACGGCGACCATATAAGCGGTATCGGTACACTTATACATTATGCGTATTTCATTTTAAAAATCCCCGTTACCGTTGTAGCACCGTGCAGTGATGTTGCAGATGAATTAAAAGAACTTTTAAATCGCATTGAGGGGTGTATTCCTGACGGTTATAAGGTAATTTTGCCCTATGAAGTCAATCAAAATTGGTTTACTGCGGCAATACCTACGGAACATTCCGAACAACATATCAAAAAATGTTTCGGATATGCCCTTTCCATCAATTCATCTTCGGTCATTTATACAGGCGATACAAAAATATTATCCCCCTATCTCCCATATCTTCACGGCAATAATACATATCTTTACACCGAAATATCCGCCCATAACAGCGGCGTACATCTTTACATAAATGACTTTTTTGACACTTTAAATGAACTTTGTCAAAACGGCATTAAGGTATATCTTATGCACATTGACGACAAAGCCGCCATTGAACAGAAAATTAAAGGTACTGCTCTTAAAATCGTCGATACAATATAAAAAACGGTCTGTATGACATTCCATACAGACCGCTGTTTTTATTTGATGTTTTTTTCGCAAACTTTGAGTTCCGACTTAATTGTACATTGCACATTGCACATTGTACATTGCACATTGAATTAGAATTACTCTTCTTTTTTGCCGAACATATTGAAACGGAAAAGTTTTGATTCATCTTCGGAGTTCTGGCACTCAAGATGTGCATTCATGATCTTGCCGCCTTCAATGAGTTTTGCAAGTCCGATAAGTTGGCAGAGCTTGCTTTTGAGGTTAAGACGGTCGCCTTCGCCCGTTACGAGAAATACATCACCCTCGCAAGTGTCCACTACTGACAAAAATTCCTGTACATCTACCTTATGAAGTTCGATTGAAGCCATATTTAAAACCTCCTTAAAATTATATCCGTTGATTTCTTTCTTCAACAGGTTTTTTTCATCACCTGTTGCCTTTATTATAACATATTTTTCCGACTTGTCAACACTTTTTCAAAAATATTTTGTGAATCATATCAAAACAATTCGGTTGAAATTTGTGCAAATTCACTCAATTTCAGACATATATTTCTCCATCAGAAATTTTCACTTGTCTTTCAGCCATATCTGCAACGCTTTTATCATGCGTTATCAACACGACTGTCGCACCGTTTTTATGCAGGCTTTTCAGAATATCCATTATTTCATTCCCCGAATTCATATCAAGATTTCCCGTCGGTTCGTCTGCAAGGATAATTTCGGGTTCTGCCGCAACTGCCCTTGCAATAGCAACTCTTTGTTGCTGACCGCCCGACAGTTCACAAGGCTTATGAGAAAGCCTTTTTTTCAATCCGACCTTTTCAAGAGAATCCAGTGCCATTTGTCGTCGGGCTGATCTTTTGATACCCCTGTATATCAGAGGCAATTCCACGTTTTCCAGTGCATTAAGTGTCGGTATCAAATTGAAATTCTGAAAAATAAAGCCTATCACTTGATTTCTGACAAATGACAATTCCCTTTCGGTCATTCTTGAAACATCTATGCCGTCAAGGATATATTCACCGCTCGTAACCGTATCAAGACAGCCGAGTATATTCATCAAAGTAGACTTTCCCGAACCCGACTGTCCTGTTATTGAAACAAACTCTCCCCTGCCTATCTCCAAACCGATATTATTCAACGCATGAACTATATTATTTTTTGAAACATACGTCTTGCAAACGTCCGATAAAACTATCACATTTTCCATGTCAAAACCACCTCAATGTTATTTTGCCATGAACACATGATTTTATCAGATATTTTCAAGAAGTTCCTTCAGTTTTGCCACCTCATCACTGTTTAATGAAGTGCCTTTGCCCATTTTTTCATGGTTAGGCGACCATTCTCTTATATCCAATTTTGCCGCTGCACCGTTCCACGATACCATATTTACTTCTTTTCTCCAACCGCTTTTACTTTCGGAAAGAACTCCTATTTCTTTTTCTATCTCATATCTAAAATCTGCCATTTCATTCACCCCCTTTCATTCTGCATTGTTCAGCAGATTCCTGCACATCAGGAATATCAGAAATGATATTATCATGTTCCATATAAATACAGGCAATCCCATCATTGTTGCAGCTATGATCGAAAGTTCGCCTGCATTTGAAAGACTCATAAGTCCCAGCATTATTCCGGGTATCATCAATAAAAATATCAATGACATATAAAAAGTGATAAATACACCTCTGTTGCCGTTCATGCCGACTATCCTTTGTGCAAGGACATTTGCCGCTATATACACGCATCCGAAACTGCCGTATACAAGTATACTTGTCACAATATCGGGTATTTGTCCTCCGACTATCAGTGCAAGTACCAGATAGGCTATCGTACCATCAGTGAAAGGCTTTATTATACTCGTTGCAGATGCCATTATCAGTTTTTTGACGGGACTGTCGGGAATTAAAAATATATACGGCTTTGACAATTCTTTCACCCAATCTCCTGCCGCACTGAAAAAGAATTGAAGATAGGAACATATAATTGTCGTTCCAAGATAAATTACAGTTGTTCTGTAAATGCCGTCCATTATCTGATCTATAACTAATCCCGTTACAAGTGCCACTCCCAAAAGTACCGCTGTGCTGATATTCAAAAAAATAAATCTTGAACGTCTTTCGCCTTCTTTGAGATGTTTATAGAATATGGCATTTGCACCGCTGCCTTTTTTGATGCCGATATTGGAATCTTTCAGTTTCTGCGAACTCATGCCAAAACTTTCACCCATATTGCCTGTTCTGAGGGATTCCCTGAAAGCGTAATTGCTTTCAGCCTGTCCGAGAACATCTTCATAGTAATCAAGTTTTGTATAGACAAATACAAGTATGCAGGCTATCAATGACACGAAAAGCAATATCCCGTATACAGCGATATTCGCATAATTGCCGTCAATGATACCGAATATAACTCCGTGTATCCAGCCTATCGGACTGTATTCAAGCATGGGCTGTGAAACGGCATAAAGCAGATTTTCAACGGTCATTCCGTTGGTGAACATATATATACCCACAACTGCCAACGGATATACAGGTATCGCATAAATTATATATTTCATGACTTTTGCACGTTTCTGATGACCGCTTGACAAACAGAATATCATCAATGTCATCATCTGTACAAGAATGAACATGACAATTATGCCGAGTATCAGCCATACAGCATCTTCCGCCGTAAGCCTGAATATATTCATAGCCATACCGCCGTATGCCGAAAAACATATAGCAAGAAACAGCATTGAAGCAAGCTGTCTGCCGACACCGTATATGAGTATTTTTTTCTCCGACATGGGTGCAACGAATATATTATTGACATCACTCATTGAAAAAAAACTTGTTCCCGAACTCAAGCCTTTGAGCATAATGGGAATACTTATAAAATGCAGGAGTGCCAAGTAACCGCCGTATAATGCCCTTGTATCCTTTTCAACGCTGTAGGTTGCGGTACTGTTGGCATATCCCATTAAAACGGCACTGATGATACTTAAAAAGAAAATACCGTACATCACCAACATCAAAGGATGTCTGAAAGCGTCTATGACCGCATTTTTGACGGTCTTTCGGACTATGTAGAAAATAGCTCCCATATTTCACTTCCCCTTTTCCGTTATACTGAAAAACAGTTCTTCCAAATTTTCACCGCTCTGTTCAACAATTTTTCTGTCACGTTCAGCTTCGATCCTGCCGTTCATCATGATGAAAACTTTATCCCAGAATTCTTCCACGCTTTCAAGCATATGTGTACTTATTATAACAGATGTCCCGTTACCTCTCATTTCGGAAAGCATGGCTTTGAGTTCTTTGATGGCATGGGGATCAAGTCCGACAAACGGTTCGTCAAATAAAACCGCCTTTGGCTGTATCAGCAATGCACAGCAAATACTTATTTTTTGCTGCATACCCTTTGAAAGTTCCTTTCCGAACTTGTTTCTTTTGTCGTCAAGTTCCATTCTGTTTATAAGTTTCTCTGCACGTTCTTCCCAATTTTCAAGCCTGTAAGCACGGGCAATAAACTCCATATGTTCCCATACCGTCAGCAATTCAAACGGTGCGGGGATCTCGGGGATATATCCCAATATTCTTTTAGCGTCTGCGGATTTATTGTTATGACCGCAGATCTCTATTTCTCCCGAAAACCTCAGCAGACCTGCAATACACTTGATAGCCGTAGATTTTCCTGCACCGTTAGGTCCTGCAAGAACGGCTATTTCACCATCACTGACCGTAAATGACAAATTATCATTTGCCTTGAAACGCCCGTATTTTTTAGTAAGATGTGATACATTTATCATGCCTTTCACTTCCGTAAAATTTATTTTTTTACAGTTATTATAACATGATTTTCTTTGACTTGTATATATTTTTGTAAAATTTTTATAAAAAAATAAAGCCTGCTTTAAAAGCAGACTTTATTCATATCACTTTTCGGAATGATCCTTTGACACCTTTAAGATATTTTCATCTTTAATGGTATCGGAAACTTTTTTAAAGGTAAAAGTTGTTTTGCCCCTGTCGGACTGCATGACCTCTGCATAAGGCTTGTTGTCTTTGAAATAGTATGTCACGGTAATATTTTCGCCTGCACCGTCTGACATCTTTACACTATATTTTTCAAAATCCAACTCTTTTCCGTCAAAATCCGCTGTACCCGAATCGGCTATTTTCAGTGATTCACTCATACCTAAATTCATATCTGTCGTATATGCCTTGATAAAGCTGTCAACGGTCTTTTTATATTCCGATACGGTATAGGTCTTTTCACTGTCATCTATATTATATATCTTGTCGGCATTGATTATATAATGCACTTTCTTTCCGTCAGGTTCTTCCATTTCAAGCATGGCACTCCTATTTTTTTTACTGCCTGCTACCCTGTATTGATAGACCTGTTTTCCACTCGATTTTTCCTTGCCCTCTACCGTCATGCTCACTTCAATATCCACTGTATCGGATTTCCAAAGCTCCATGAAAGTGCTCTCAAGAAGCTCTCCTATATCTTTTTGAACAGATATTTGCTGAGGTATCTCTGCAGGCGTTTTACTTGTATCAACAGAACTTTCCGTATTACTGCCCGATGTACACCCCGACAACATTAAAATTATACTTAACAATAAAGTTGCTTTTTTCAAGAAAACATCCCCTTTGAAATTTTAACCGCATTTTACCACATTGTTACCGCATAGTCAACCAAAATATTTTTATTCTTTTATATCATTGACATTCTGTCTATTTTGTTGTTAAATAATATTGACGATATAGTTTACTGTGTACAAAAGAAAGAAGTGACCATTATGCTGGAACTATACGGAAAAAGCGTTTCCAAAGGCATCGCTATCGGTAAAATATATTTTCATTCTAATATCGGAAATATACCAAAATACGAAGTTGAAGATACACAAAAAGAACTGGAAAGATATAAAAAGGCTCTCCTGCTTGCAAAGGATCATCTGATGTCTGTTTACAGGGATTCATTGGAAACTCTGGGTGAAAATGAATCTGCTATATTCAAAACTCATATCATGATACTTCAGGATTCCAAATTTGTCGAAAACGTCAAGCATTGCATATCCGTTCAGAAACTCAATGCGGAATTTGCGGTATATACCACCGCAATGAAACTGGCAGATATATTTAAACAGCTCGATGACGAATATCTTCAGCAGAGATATTATGATATAATAGATGCCGCCAATACCCTTATAGATATTCTCAGACCAAAGCCGAATACCGACAGACACAGCGGTCCTGTCATCATTGCCGCTCCCGAACTCCTGCCGAGTGGGACCGTCAAATTCAGCAAGGAAGACCTTTTGGGTTTCATTACGAACAACGGCTCAAAAAATTCCCATGCAGCCATACTTGCAAGAACTATGGAACTGCCGGCGGTCACGCACATCTCTGGAAACCTTTCCGAATTTGACGGTATGACTGCCATCATCGACGGTCAGAGCGGTAAGCTCTTTATCCAGCCGGACAGCAATACACTTGCCCTCTACACTGCAAGAAAAAACAGACAAAACCGTGAACGCCTCAATCTCAAGCGTCAGTCAGGACTTCCATCGAAAACAAAAAACGGTCAGTTTATCCGCCTTTCTGCCAATATCACCGATACCGATATTTCGGATGCCCACAGCACTGATGCCGATGGCATCGGTCTTTTCAGAACAGAATATCTCTTTGTCAACAGGGATTCCCCTCCTGCCGAAGATGAACAATTTGAATTCTACAGATCGATCATCAAACAATTCCCTGACTCCGTGACAACTGTCTCTGCCGCCAATCTCTCATGCGGTAAGGGTATCGGATACCTTGACCTGCCTGATGAAAAAAACAGCTCTATGGGATATAGTGGTACTCGTGTACTGCTTTCAAATCCCGACATTATGAAAACTCAGTTAAAAGCCCTTCTCCGTGCCTCAGCATACGGAAAACTCCGTATACTTTTCCCAATGATAAACAGCACCGATGAGATCGACTATATCAAGAGAACCATCAAGGAACTGAAAACAGAACTTCGTTTAAAAAATATTCCTTTCGGAAATCATGTACAGATAGGAGCAGTCATCGAAACCCCTGCCTCTGCCATCATTTCGGACGATCTTGCAAGAGCCGTTGACTTTGCCGCCATAGACACCCATGCCCTCACCCAATATACCCTCGCCATAGACCACGAAAACAGAAAACTTGAATATTTCTATGAACCCTATCATAAATCTGTTCTCAGACTTATAAAACTCGTCTGCGACAACTTCCATAAAAACAGAAAACCTGTTTCCATATTCGGCGAACTTGCCTGTGATACTTATATCACTCCTTTGTTCCTTGCCCTTCGTGCAGATGAGCTTGCAGTCGTTCCTTCAAAGCTCCTTGCCGTGAAAGCCGCCATCCGTGAAACAGATACGACCGACTGTTCAAAAATTCTTGCCAAACTTTAAGGAGAAACAATGGATAAAAAAGAAAAAGCTATCAAAGCTGTTGAACTTCTTGAAAATGAATATCCCGAAGCATTATGCTCGCTTGAATACACTGATCCCCTGCAATTACTCATTGCCACTCGTCTTGCCGCCCAATGCACCGACAAGCGTGTTAATATGGTGACTCCTGCACTTTTTGAAAAATACCAAAATGTGCATGACTTCGCAAATGCCGATGTCGAGGAAATCGGAAAATATATATATTCCTGCGGATTTTACAAAACTAAGTCAAAGGATATTGTCGAGATGTGCAAAATGATAATATCGGACTTTAACGGTACTGTTCCCGATACCGTTGAAAAATTGACGAAACTCCCAGGTATCGGCAGAAAAACCGCTAATCTTATCGTCGGTGACATCTATAAAAAGCCTGCTGTTGTAGTCGATACACACTGCATACGCATTACTCAAAGACTCGGTCTGCATGATACAAAAAATCCCGAAAAAATAGAAAATATCCTGCGTGAACTCCTCCCCCCCGACAAGTCAAACGATTTCTGTCACCGTCTTGTACTTCACGGCAGAGCGGTATGCGATTCAAGAAAGCCTAAATGTGAAAAATGCTGTATGAAAAACATCTGTACATATTTTGAAAAATCTCAACTTCCCGTTGAATGATACGCTGAACGGTTGATAAGATAAATTATGATTTTCTTGTATTTATCAAATATTTCCTATATAATTATAAAAAAATGCAGGAGCTGTGCTTTATGATAAAAGAAAAAATCGTTGACCTTCATGCGCCCTATCCCAAAAGTAAAAAAAGATTGGTGCGTGTATACATACCCGAACATGAAGAAAATCAGAAACTTCCCGTCATCTACATGACGGACGGTCAGAATTTATTTGAAGAAGAAAATTGCAAATACGGCTGTTGGCATATCCGTGAAGCCGTCAGAGAGGAATTTGAAAAATCAGGCAAATCCGCTATTATAGTCGGTATATATAACGATATTCCCCATAAACGTGCAAGTGAATTGACACCCAAATCTATAGGCAAATTTCAATTTCCTGATCTCATCTCAAAAATTATGATGTCATTATTTTTTAAACCCACAGGAGAAGTTTTTGATGACTTCATAATAAACACTCTCAAGCCCCATATAGAAGAACATTTTCCCGTCAAAACAGGAAGAAATAATACTGCTTTTTGCGGAAGTTCAATGGGCGGTCTTATGTCATTTTTTACGGGCTTGAATAATCCCGATGTATTTTCAATGACGGGCGTTTTTTCACCTAATATAATGATGTATTACAAAGAGGATATTAAAACTTGGATACAGTCCCGACTCTCCGAAAATACAACTTATCTCTATATGTATGTAGGACAGGGAAATGACATGGAATCTCAGCTTTATCCAGCTTTTGAACAGACCTGTGAAACTCTTAAAGAAGTCTATCCCGAAAAATTTCTCAAAATCGTCATCAAGGAAAACGGTATGCACCATGAATCTTCATGGGAACCTGTTTTCAAAGATTTCCTGCACATATTCCTTGAAAATACCGATTAAACATCAAGACCGATTTTCTTCATTGAAAACCGGTCTTTTTTGCAAGTCTTGCAAGCTGTCGTTTATTCTTCTCTTTATCACTCTTTGAAAGCAGTATCATTATTCCCTCTGTGTCATACATCTTTATCCCCTGTATATCCGTTTCATGCACTTTCATTTCAAAATAATTCAATCCCTCTATCTCATACGTTATATCAATATTCTTTCCGTCACATATCCCTCTGATATAAAATCTGCCTTTCAGCTTTCCAAAATCAAACTTTTCATCAATTCTATCCTGCCATGAATACACTTCATATCCGTTGTCTTTGAGAATACCAATGATATTCAAAATATTCTCAATTTCATCACTTGCATAAAAATCCGCATCACTCGGTTTTCTCTCTAAAATTTCGGGGTGCTGAAACATCAAACTTAAACTCCCTATCAATCTACATTCCGCATTATTTGTGAGTATCTCAGCTATTCTCAAATATTCCATTTATGTCAACCTCATTCATCATATTCCAATTCACGCACAATTTACCGTCGGGATATAATATCAGCTTTTGCAAGTGATTTTCCGAAATCCTCTTTTCCATTTCCTCGTAATCCGACATTTCAAAACACACTTTCATTCCTCTATACTTATATTCAAACGAATAGTAATAATATCCCTGAACGATACTTTTCAATATAAATTCCCTTTCATCAAGCCGTGAAAGAATTTCAGATAAATCTATCCTGTTTTTGATTATGTATTCCGCTGTATTACCCATGTCAACACATTTATCAAATACCGCAAGTTCCCTGAAAACCACATCTGAAATGCCCGTTGACTTGGCAAAATCAAGATATTGCTTTATTCCCTGATAATCGGAAATTCCCGTTTTCTGAAAAACACATACCATTCTCATATTGAAATTTTTGGAAAGCTGTCCGATCGTTTCAGTGAACACTCTATTATATTTTATCTTCTCATTCCTGTTGAAACACATTATCGAATTATTCACATTCTCGTCAAAGTGATGTCTTGAACACTCTATCCTTGTAAAGCCTATTTTATCCAAAATATTCTTCAAGTCATATTTGCAAAATCCCGACAAATTGGAATACATGACTTTTTCACCGATATTTTTGTAATTCAAAACCATTTCGGCTATCAATGCAAGAATTTCGGGACTTTCCGTAGGTTCTTTGCCCGACAGCGATAAAAATACATCTCTGTCCGAAAGTATATCAAGTACATTTTTCAGCCTTTCACGATAATCACCGCATATATTACGGCAAATCATAGCTTTACCGTTCCTGCTTAATCTCTCCGAACAAAATCTGCAATTTGCACTGCATTCATTATAAATATACGGCGTAAATGAAATAATTTTTGCAGTATCTCTTTTTTCCACTTGTACTCCGCTTTTTTCCGCTATCTCTCTGTAATCTCCGTAAAACTTCATGTCGTCCACCTCTTATTATCTTAAAGATATTATCAATAGAATTATATCATAACATATTTTCCATTGTCAAGTGCAAATCAAAAAAATCATTGACAAACTATTCAATAACCGTTATACTAATCTTTATAAAACGATTAGCAATGTGCAATGTGCAGTCATTTAATTGCACGTTGCCGATTGCTAATTATTTTTTAGATGAAAGGAAAGATATAAAAATGGGAGTATTTGAAGAATTACAGGAAAGAGGGCTTATCGCCCAGATGACAGACGAAAATGAAATAAAGGAGCTTATCAATTCTGGCAAGGCTGTTTTTTACATAGGTTTTGATCCGACTGCCGACAGTCTGCACGTTGGTCACTTTATGGCATTGAGTTTAATGAAACGTCTGCAAATGGCAGGAAACAAGCCTATCGCTCTTATCGGCGGCGGTACGGGCATGATCGGCGATCCTTCCGGTAAAACCGATATGCGTAAAATGCTTACCAAAGAGGATATTGAACACAACTGTGAATGTTTCAAAAAACAGATGAGCCGTTTCATTGATTTCTCCGAAGGAAAGGCTATGATGGTAAACAATGCTGACTGGCTTTTGAACTTGAATTACGTTGAACTTCTCCGTGAAGTAGGTGCTTGTTTCAGCGTAAACAGAATGCTTACCGCTGAATGTTACAAGCAGAGAATGGAAAGAGGATTGAGTTTCCTTGAATTCAACTACATGATAATGCAGAGTTACGACTTTCTCTCACTTTACAGACAGTACGGCTGTAATTTGCAGTTCGGCGGTGACGATCAGTGGAGCAATATGCTTGGCGGTACTGAGCTTATCAGAAGAAAACTCGGTAAAGATGCTTATGCTATGACTATAAATCTTCTCCTCAATTCAGAGGGTAAGAAAATGGGCAAAACTGAAAAGGGTGCTGTATGGCTCGATCCCGAAAAGACAAGTCCGTTTGATTTCTTCCAGTATTGGAGAAACGTATCTGACGCAGATGTCATAAAGTGCCTGAAAATGCTGACATTCGTTCCCATGAGTGAGATAAACGAACTTGCAAAACTCGAAGGCAGCGAACTCAACAAGGCAAAAGAAATTCTCGCATTTGAATTGACTAAACTCGTTCACGGCGAAGAAGAAGCTCAAAAAGCCCTTGAAGGTGCAAGAGCATTGTTCTCCTCAAAGTCCGATACAGATAATATGCCCTCAACGGAACTTGATGAAAGCATATTCACCGATGGTAAAATAGGCATTATCGACTTGCTTTCCGCAACAGGTCTTGTTCCCTCAAAGGGTGAGGCAAGAAGACTTATACAGCAGGGCGGTATTGCCGTAGATGATGTTAAAATAACGGACTTTAAAGCCGAAATTTTAAAAGATGATTTTGCAAAGGGCTATGTAGTCATCAAGAAAGGCAAAAAGGTATTCCACAAAGCCATCATAAAAGAGTGAAGTGTGGAGAGTGGAGAGTGAAGAATAGAGAAAAAATCACCAAACCGATCTGCACAAAAGCGGAATTTGTAATAACTCCACTCTCAACTCTCCACTCTCAACTCTTAAAGAATGGGGGTATGTTCATGGATAGAGAAACCAATATACAAAAAAGACGTGAGGACAGACAACAGGCTTTACAACTTGTATATGAAAGAATGTTCAGAGATGATACATTGGAAGATGTGCGTGCAGACGCTCTTGATGCTCGTGATGAAGAAGTCAGCGACTATGCAAAACAGCTTATCGAGGGCATTGAAGCACATAAAGATGAAATTGACGAACTCATTGAAAAAAATCTCAAAGGCTGGAAAATCAACAGAATTTCCAAAATCGCTCTTGCAGCTATGAGAATTTCCGTTTATGAAATGAAGTATATAAAAAGCGTTCCCGTAAGTGTTTCTATAAATGAAGCCGTCAGCATGACAAAGAAATTTGCCGCAGATAAAGACGGTTCATTTGTCAATGGAGTATTGGGAGCGGTCGCAAAAAATCTTTCGGGTGAAAAGTGATGTATTTTCTTGGAATAGATACAAGCAATTACACGACTTCGGCAGCTATTTATGACAGTGAAAATAAAGTTGTCGTACATAAAAAAATGCTTTTGCCCGTCAAGCAAGGTGAATGCGGTTTAAGACAAAGTGATGCTGTTTTTCACCATGTACAGCAGTTACCGAAAGTTATAGATGAACTTTTCAGCGACTTTCACGGAGATATAACCGCTGTCGGCGTATCCGCTAAACCCAGAGATGTTGAGGGTTCATATATGCCATGCTTTACTGTCGGTCAAGGTACGGCTAAAATACTTTCACAAGTTTTAAATTTACCTTTATATGAATTTTCACATCAAAACGGACATATAGCCGCCGCTTTATACTCGTCAAAGCATACCGAACTTGTCGGAAAAAAATTTCTTGCTTTTCACGTTTCGGGCGGTACGACTGAAAGTGTTATAGTCAAGCCCCATGATGAAAATATATTTCAAGTCGAACTTGTCGGAAAAACACTTGACTTAAATGCAGGTCAGCTTATTGACAGGATAGGCGTTATGCTTGGCTTGGGATTTCCTTGCGGACGGGAATTGGAAAAACTCGCTTTAAAGAGTTCCGCAAACATAAAGGCAAAGGTTACTTTAAAAGATACCGACTGTTGCTTGTCGGGCATAGAAAATATATGCCGAAAGGCTTTTTCTGAGGGTACGTCAAGGGAGGACGTTTCATTGATGTGCCTTAAATACGTTGAAAAAGCCGTTTCGGGAATGTGTGAAAGAATACTTTCAAAATACGGTGAAATGCCCGTGATATTTGCAGGCGGTGTCATGTCCGATAAAATCATCAGGGACAGCCTTTCCGCAAAATTCAATGCGTACTTTGCCGAACCCGAATTTTCCGCTGACAATGCAGGCGGTACGGCATTTTTGACTTATCTCAAACATAAAATATGGGTGCAGGGATTTTGATCCCTGCCGAGGTCAAGGGCGAGTAGCCCTTGTGGGGTTTGGGGCAACGCCCCAACAATAAAGAAAGGAGTGACAATTACTATGGGTAGACTTTTCGGAACAGACGGTGCAAGAGGTATCGCAAATAAAGAACTTACTTGTGAATTGGCTATGAATATAGGCAGGGCTGCCGCTATGGTTCTGATAAACGGCAACGCTCGCCCTAAGATCCTTATAGGCAAAGATACAAGACTTTCAAGTGATATGCTTGAAGGTGCTTTGACAGCCGGTTTATGTTCTATCGGTGCAGATGTTGAACTGCTTGGAGCAGTCCCTACACCTGCCGTTGCCTATCTCATTAAAAAATATAATGCCGATGCAGGTATCATGATCTCCGCATCTCACAATTCTTTTGAATTTAACGGCATCAAGATTTTTTCAAGTGACGGCTATAAACTGCCCGATGAACTTGAAGCTGAAATAGAATCCATTGTTCTCGATAAATCAAAACCGTTCACTGTACCTGTCGGTGACGGCTTGGGAAAAGTTACAAAAGCCGGAAACGCCGTTTCCGACTATATCGAACACATTATTTCAACCGTTCCTCAAAGACTTGACGGAATGAAAATCGCTATTGACTGCTCAAACGGCTCTGCTTCAACTACTGCAAAGGAACTTTTTACAAAACTCGGTGCAGACTGTCATATACTTTACGCTGAACCTGACGGTATCAATATCAATGACAAATGCGGTTCGACACATCTCGAAAATCTGCAAAAATATGTTGTTGAAAACGGTCTTGAAATGGGCGTTGCATTTGACGGCGATGCAGACAGATGTCTTGCCGTTGACGAGAACGGAAATATTATTGACGGTGATTTCATTATGGCGATATGTGCTATGGACTTGTATTCAAGAGGAAAACTCGCTAAAAACACCGCTGTCGGAACGGTCATGTCAAATATGGGCTTCGGAAAGTTCTGCGAAGACAACAATATCAGATTTGTTTCAACAAATGTCGGTGACAGATATGTTTTAGAGGCTATGCTCAGAGAGGGCTACAACTTCGGCGGCGAACAATCGGGACACGTCATTTTCCTTGACTATTCAACAACGGGTGACGGTCAATTGACCGCTGCTCAGCTTTTGAGCCTCGTCCACAGAAGAAATGCCAAAATGTCAAGTATTGCCACTCTTATGACACACTATCCGCAAATACTCATCAATGTAAAAGTCACAAATGAGGGCAAAGTGCAGTTCTATAAAAATCAGGACATCAAAAATAAAATAGAGTCCGTTAAAAATGAACTCGGCTCTGACGGAAGGATACTTGTAAGACTTTCAGGTACAGAACCGCTTGTCAGAGTTATGCTGGAAGGTCTTGATAAAGAAAAAATAACCCGTCTTGCAAATGAAACTGCCGATCTCATCAGAGAAAAAATAGGTCAGTGAAATTTGCACAAAAAGATATTTCAATGCTGACAAAAGTTCTATTTAAAAAAATCGTGCATTTGAAGCTGATTGTGTTATAATATTACTATCAAGGACACAGGAGTGTTTTTAAGATGGCTAATGTTGACATATCGGTGATAATCCCCTCCAAAAATAATAAAAATACAACTGCAAAGATCATTAATAAAATATCGGAAAATACAAAAGGTCTTGAAGTAGAATATATCGTCATAGATATGAATTCCACTGATAACAGTGTACTCTCCGCTTTAAATGAGATCAAAAAGCATAATCTGCGTGGATGTGTCATTCAAAGCGGCGGTGGTACTGTCAGTTCTGCTCTCAATACGGGCATCTACAAATCAGACGGTAAATATATCACTTTCGTGTATCCGAGCAGACTTTATAAAAGTGACTATATTTCTTCCTATTACAATACCATTGAAGAAAAAAATGCCGACCTTGTATTTTCCGCTCCCAAAACTGAGCTCGTCAGTGCGGAAATGGACAGTATCGGCGGTTCCGAATTGGCAGTAGGTCTTGTGCGTTCAGTAATAAGCATGGATTTTTGTGCCGTGATGATAAGACGTGAATATCTTCTTGAAAATCACATAAAATTTTACGAGGACTGCACAACAGGCTATGCAGAGGCTTTCGTTTTCAATGCACTCATATTTGAGCCGAAGATAGCTTACTCCGATATAAAACTTGAACGTGACCGCATGGACATTCCGCAAAAAGATGAACTTTCACCCAAAAACAGCGTATTCTCCAGAATAGATGCCATGCTGAAAGTCTATGAAACGGTACAGCTTTCAAAAAAAGGTGATACCTCCCTTAATAATGCCTTTGAATACAATAAAATGCCGTCTGTCGTCATGTCGTGCGTAGACACGCTTTTAAAAGACGGTTTCCCCTATTCCGCTATAAAAAATTCCCTCAAACTCAAAGGCTATGACAAATTACTGAAATTTTCAAGGCACACTCCCCCTAAACTCCGTATCAGGATTTTAAAATGGCGTTTTATGCCTAAGCTTTATAAACCGTGAAATTTCTTTCACGGTTTCTTTTTTTATACAAACATTTGTTGATACAAAAACAAATTTATGTTATAATACATAAGGAGTGTGATGTAAAAATGAAAATCTTAGGCATAGATCCCGGTTATGCCATTATCGGCTATGGTGTCATTGAATTTTCGGGCGGTCGCTACAAACCTCTCGATCTCGGTGCAGTTACCACTGATGCCGATACTCCTTTCGGACTTCGCTTACAGCAAATTTACAACGGTATCCTTTCCGTTATAATTAAAAATAATCCCGATGAAATGGCTATTGAAAAACTCTATTTCCAAAACAATCAAAAAACAGCCATTCCCGTTGCGGAAGCAAGAGGTGTTATTCTCCTTGCCGCCCAAAATAATAACATTCCCGTCAGCGAATACACACCTTTACAAGTCAAATCCGCCGTCACTGGCTACGGACAAGCACATAAACCGCAAGTCATGGAAATGACAAGACGGCTTCTCAAACTTGATAAAGTCCCCAAACCCGATGATACAGCCGACGCTCTCGCTATTGCAATATGCCATGCACAGAGTTCGGCTACCAATTTGAAAAATCTTTTGAATCAAAGAGGTGTCATTATAAGATGATATACAGCCTTAACGGAAAACTTATTCACAGTGAACGTGATTTTGCCGTGATAGAATGCGGCGGTGTCGGCTACAAGTGCATGACAAGCCTCAACACCATCAAAACCATGCCGCATATCAATGAAAATACCATGCTTTACACTCACATGATAGTCAAAGAAGATAACATTGAACTTTGCGGATTCCGCACAAAAGAAGAACTCAATACATTTAAGATTCTTATATCCGTCAGTGGTGTCGGTGCAAAAGTCGCTGTTGCTATATTATCGGAATTAACACCCGAACAATTTGCACTTGCCGTTGCCAACGGCGATACAAAATCCCTTACCCGTGCGGCAGGTGTCGGAAATAAACTTGCACAGCGTATCGTTCTTGAACTTAAAGACAAAATAAAAAAACTTGCAATTCTCCCCGAAACTGTTCAGACAGGCTCCGCAGTTGTTTCAGTAACGGGCGGAAATATCTCACAAGCTATCGGTGCATTGGCTGTTCTGGGATATTCCCCTGATGATGTCATGCCCTTCATGAACGGCATTTCTAACGATATGTCAGTTGAACAGATAATCTCCTCTACCCTTAAAGCTATCGGAAAGAAAGGATAAAATTATGTCTGAAATGGATTTTGAAAACAGATATGAGGACAGGATCGTTGCTCCCACTGAAATTATGGGTGATGAGGGCGATAACCCTTTACGTCCCCGAAATCTGAAAGATTACATCGGTCAGGAAAAGGCTAAACAAAATTTAGCTGTATTCATGGCTGCCGCTAAACAACGTCATGAAAGTCTTGACCACGTTTTATTATACGGTCCTCCCGGACTTGGCAAAACTACCCTTTCGGGCATTATTGCCAATGAAATGGGCGTTAATTTAAGGATAACGTCAGGCCCCGCCATTGAAAAACCCGGTGATCTTGCCGCTATATTAACAAATCTCAATGACGGTGATGTCCTTTTCATAGACGAGATACACCGCATTTCACGAGCCGTTGAAGAAATTTTATATCCCGCTATGGAAGATTTTGCTATCGACATTGTGACGGGCAAAGGGCAAATGGCAGCAGCCTATCACTTGCCTTTGCCAAGATTTACGCTTGTCGGTGCAACCACAAGGGCAGGGCAACTAACCGCACCTTTGCGTGACAGGTTCGGTGTATGTCTGAGATTAGAGTTGTATACACCGCAGGAACTTGCTAAAATCGTTACAAGAAGTGCAGGTATTTTAAATATTCCCATTGAACCGGACGGAGCTTTGGAAATAGCCTCACGTTCAAGAGGTACACCGAGAATTGCCAATCGTATGTTAAAGCGTGTCAGGGACTTTGCACAAGTCTTGTCTAACGGCATTATCACTCTTGAAACGGCGAAAATTGCCCTTGAACGTCTTGAAATAGATGAACTCGGTCTTGATGCCAACGACAGACGTATGTTATCTGCGATCGTGAAATTTTATAGAGGCGGACCTGTCGGCTTGGAAACGCTTGCGGCAGCTATCGGTGAAGAAGCCGTCACCATCGAAGATGTCATAGAACCGTATCTCATGCAGATAGGATTTTTAAATAGAACTCCTCGTGGCAGATGTATCACAAAAGCGGCTTGTCTGCATTTAGGATATGACCTGCCCGATGCACAGGACGGTCAACTGAAAATCGAGGTATTCCAATGAGTACGATACTGACTGTTACACAGCTTAACAGATATGTCAAATCCGTCCTTGAAAGTGACGGCAAACTGCAAAATATATATTTGCGTGGAGAAATTTCAAATCTCACCATTCATTATACAGGGCATA
Organism: uncultured Ruminococcus sp.; assembly: GCA_902800005.1. Taxonomy (GTDB): domain Bacteria; phylum Bacillota; class Clostridia; order Oscillospirales; family Acutalibacteraceae; genus UBA1213. Next base: position 30,512 of record CADCCP010000004.1, read on the forward strand.
TATATTTTTCACTGAAAGCGGAAGATCAATGTACAATAAAAGCCGTGATGTTTGCAGGAAGAGCAAAATATCTGAAATTCACTCCCCAAAGCGGTATGAAAGTCATCATGCGTGGAAACATCACTCTTTACGAAAAAACGGGTTCTTATCAGATAAACGTGGAAGAAATGTATCCCGATGGTGCAGGGGCATTGAATTTAGCCTATGAACAACTGAAAGTCAAACTTCAAAACGAGGGCTTATTTGATGATTCTCATAAAAAGCCCTTGCCGAAATTTCCGCAGGCTATCGGTGTGATAACCTCTCCGACAGGGGCGGCTGTACAGGATATTTTTCGCATACTCAACAGACGTTATCCCATAGGCGAGATCATCATGTGTCCCGTACTCGTACAGGGTGAAAATGCCGCTGAAGATTTAACAAATGCCGTTAAAAAATTCAATGCTCTCAAATGTGCAGACGTTATCATTATAGGCAGAGGCGGCGGAAGTATAGAGGACTTATGGGCTTTCAATGATGAAAAATTGGCAAGGGCTATTTATGAATGTGAAATCCCCGTTGTATCGGCTGTCGGACATGAAACGGATTTCACAATATGCGATTTTGCGGCAGATGTCAGGGCTTCCACACCGTCGGCTGCCGCTGAATTGGTATCGGCTGTCACAAATGAAAATATGCTTGCCGAAACAGAGATACTTATGAATAAAATGCGGACTGCCATTCAAAGACGTTTGCAATATGAATCACAGCGTTATGAACGTGCAGCAAATTCACAGGTCATTCAAAATCCCGAAAACATCATCACAAGCAGGAAAATAAAGTTAGATATGCTCAATGAAAAACTGAAAGGCAATTATTCAAAAAAGCTGTCGGCTGAAAAAGAGAAGTTTGCAGAACTTACGGCTAAACTCGATACTTTAAGTCCTTTGAAAATTCTTGCAAGAGGTTATTCCGTTGCAAAGAAAGACGGGCATATCATCAACAGTGTTGAACAGGCAAATATCAATGATAAAATAGAGATAGTGCTGTCAGACGGACATCTTGACTGCACCGTTACAGGAGGTATGAAACATGAAATATGAAGAAGCCATCGCTCAGCTTGAAGAAACTGTTAAACAGCTTGAAAGCGGCAAACTCTCTCTTGAAGAATCAATAGAGATGTTTGAAAAAGGCACGAACTTGGCAAAAGAATGTTATGAAACCCTCAAAAATGCCGAACAGAAAATTACTTTAATTTCAGAGTTGGAGGAATAAATATGGATATGCAGATGTTTGAAAATGAGCTTTTATCATACCTGCCTGATGCAGATGACAATATAAAAACCGTAATTTCATCTATGGAATACAGTCTGTCGGCAGGAGGCAAAAGGATCCGTCCTTTTCTTGTACTTGAATTTGCGAAACTCTGCGGCGGCTCTATGGAAAATGCCATGCCTTTTGCGTGTGCAGTCGAGATGATACACACTTATTCTCTCATACATGATGACTTGCCCTGCATGGATAACGACGATTTAAGACGTGGCAAGCCTACCAATCACAAAGTTTTCGGTGAAGCCGCTGCATTGCTGGGCGGTGACGGTCTTTTGACTCTCGCATTTGAAACGGCTCTTTCCGAAAAAGCCGTTTCTCTCAACGGCTATGAAAAATGTGCAAAAGCAGCTTTATGCCTTGCAAAATATGCAGGAGCTGTCGGCATGATAGGCGGTCAGATAATCGACCTTGAAAGCGAAAATAAAACCATACCTCTTGAAACTTTGCAGACAATGGACGAGAAAAAAACAGGTGCATTGATAGCGGCAGCTTGTGTCATGGGATGCATTTCGGCAGGAGCAAGCAATGAACAGATCAAGGCTGCAAAAGGCTATGCCATGAATATAGGGATCGCCTTTCAGATAGTTGACGATATGCTTGACGTAACTTCCGACACCGCTACTCTCGGTAAAACTGTCGGAAGCGACTTTGAAAACAATAAATCTACTTATGTATCTCTTTTAGGGCTTGACGAATGTAAAAAAATAAGCAGCGAACTTACAGATAAAGCTGTTGAATGTCTTGATAAATTTGACGGAGATACAAGTGAACTCCGAAATTTTGCATATTATCTGCGTGACAGAAAAAAATAATTGTATAAATCGGAATATTATAGTATTCAGCCTAACAAGTGAGGATTCCCACACCTTTACAGGCGGGAACGCTGTTTTGTTTGTCGTTGACAAACAAAACATGATAATGCTATAATAAAAGCGTCAGCAAGGGCGGAGTGCAGCGGTATCCCCTGCTGATGAGATTTCAATTCATACATGAGAACAGATCGGAACATCTTGAAGCAAGATGTAAAAGTCGTAACTCCATTTAACTGCCGTGCGTGGATTGAAACAAAACGATTTTTTGGAGCAGCTTAAAAATGTCAGAAAATAGAATTTTAGATAATATCAGTTCTCCGTCAGATATTAAAAATCTCTCAGAGAACGATCTATATGAACTTGCGGACGAGATACGAACCGTCTTGATCGAGACCGTTTCTCAAAACGGCGGTCATTTAGCTTCAAATCTTGGTGTCGTTGAACTCACTCTTGCTATTCATAAAGTTTTCGATATGCCGAATGATAAGATAGTGTGGGATGTCGGTCATCAGGCATATACACACAAGATAATTACGGGACGTAAAGATAAAATACACACTATCCGTAAGGAAAACGGTCTTTCCGGATTTCCGAAAAGAAGTGAAAGTCCTTATGACCATTTCGATACAGGTCACAGCAGCACTTCTATCTCGGCAGCTTTCGGTATTTCCTGTGCGGCTGACATCACAAAGGACAGCCATTATACGATAGCAGTTATCGGTGACGGTGCATTGTCAGGCGGTCTTGCATTCGAGGGACTCAACAATGCAGGCAGATATAAGAAAAATTTTATTATCATTCTAAATGACAATAAAATGTCCATTTCAAAAAATGTCGGCTCTATGGCAAAGTACCTGACAAAAACAAGAATAAAGCCATCTTATCTTGATGCAAAATCAAGAGTGCAGACATTTCTTGAAAAAATTCCCGTTGTAGGGAATTCCCTTGCCAACACGGTGAGAAAATTAAAAGACTGGGTAAGAGATGAATTTTTCGGTCACAGAAACAATATCTTTGAGCAAATAGGCTTTACTTATTACGGTCCTTTTGACGGGCATAATATTCCTCAACTTGTGACAGCTCTAAAAGCAGCCAAAAGAAGAAAAGGTCCTGTATTGGTTCATGTATGTACAAAAAAAGGAAAGGGTTATGAATTTGCGGAAAAAAATCCCAAAGATTTTCACGGCATATCTTCCTTTGACATTGACACGGGTGAACCAAAAAGTTCCGCAAAAGGCTACTCATATATTTTCGGTCAATATCTTTGCAAACTTGCTGAAAAAGATAAAAATATATGTGCGATCACAGCCGCCATGTCATCGGGTACAGGTCTTGAAGGATTTGCCAAAAACTATAAAGACAGATTCTTTGATGTGGGGATAGCTGAAGAACACGCCGTCACCTTTGCAGGCGGTCTTGCAGCAGGTGAAGTGATACCTGTATTTGCCGTTTACTCAACCTTTTTGCAGAGAGCTTACGACCAAATCTTACATGATGCGGCTTTGCAAAATCTTCATGTAGTCCTTGCCATAGACCGTTCCGGCATTGTCGGTGAGGACGGTGAGACCCATCAGGGTATTTTTGATGTGGCTTTTCTCAATACCATTCCAAATGTGACCATTTATGCTCCGTCAAGCTTCAAAGAACTTGAACTCATGCTTGACAAGGCGATCTATGATACAAAAGGCACTGTTGCCGTCAGATACCCAAGAGGAAGCGAAAGCTATCTTCCCGATAATTTTGAGCCGTCTGCCGAGCCTTACACACTTTACGGTGACATTGACAGTGATGATTTAGTGATAACCTACGGAAGAACTTTTTCCGATGTCTGTCTTGCCAGAGATGAGATCGACAGAAAAGTCTGTATTCTCAAACTCAACAGGATAAAGCCCGTTTCGGAAAAGGCTTTTGAGATCGCATTGAATTATAAAAGAGTATTCTTTTTTGAGGAAGGCATCAAAAGCGGCGGTGTCGGTGAAAAATTCGGTTTTGCACTGTATCAGTCGGGCTTTCGGGGAAAATATCATCTTACGGCAATAGAAAATTACGTTACTCAAAGTACAACAAGATCAGCTTTACATAAATGCGGTCTTGATACGGAAAGCATAAAACTTAAATTAGAAATTAGGAATGAGGAATGAACATTGCTATAAGGGGGGTGGATTTGAATGTCTGCCAAAAAACGTCTTGATATACTTGTATATGAACGGGGCTTTGCGGAAAGCCGTGAAAAAGCAAAAGCAATAATTATGTCGGGCATTATCTACGTTGACAATCAGAAGTCCGACAAACCCGGTACAACTTATAATGAAGATGTCAAAATAGAAATGCGTGGAAATAAACTGAAATATGTCAGTCGTGGCGGTCTGAAACTTGAAAAAGCCGTCGATGTATTCGGTCTTGATCTGCAAAATAAAATATGTATGGATATAGGTGCTTCAACGGGCGGTTTTACTGACTGTATGCTGCAGAACGGAGCTAAAAAAGTCTATTCCATAGATGTCGGTCACGGTCAGCTTGACTGGAAACTCAGAAACGATGAAAGAGTTGTAAATCTTGAACGTACCAACGTCCGTTACGTCACAAAAGAACTGATCCCCGATGAGATCGACTTTTTCAGTGTTGACGTTTGTTTCATATCGCTTTGTCTGGTGTTGCCTGCCGTAAGACCTCTGCTTAAAAAAGATTGTACAGCCGTGTGTCTTATAAAACCGCAGTTTGAAGCAGGCAGAAATAATGTCGGCAAAAACGGTGTCGTCAGGGATAAGAATGTCCACAAAGAAGTTATCAAAAAAATATATGATTTCTGCCTTGCCAACGGTTTTGATGTACTTGACTTGGACTTTTCTCCAATAAAAGGTCCGGAGGGAAATATTGAATATCTTCTTTATATCAGAAAATCGGATATTCCCTCTGCACTCAAAGAAATAAATATATATGAGGTCGTGGAAAACTCCCACAACTCTCTCGACAAGTAAACGGTGATTATCATGAGCAGAATAAAAAGTATTGCTATCATGCCTAATCTGACAAAAAAAGATGCCTATGAAACGTCTCTCAGGGCAGTCAAGATGCTGACCGATATGGGATTTCGTCTGTTGATGGAATGCTCTCTCAGCAGACTTTATGATTCCGATAATATCCTGTTTTTCGGAAGTGAATTCACCATGCTGAAATCATGCGATATGGTGCTGACTATCGGCGGTGACGGTACTATAATCCATGCTGCAAGAGAGGCTGCTCCCCTTGATAAGCCGCTTTTGGGCATCAACACGGGCAGATTGGGATTTGTTGCCGAACTCGAACCCAATGAACTCGATATGCTTCAAAGGATCGCTGACGGCAATTACAGCATTGAAAAAAGAATGATGCTGAAGATCACACATAAAAACAATGAATATGATGCCATGAATGATGCAGTCATTTCAAGAGGCTCTCTTTCAAGACTCATCGATATAGATGTATCACTTGCAGAGGACGGCGGCTATATATGCAGTTATCGTGCAGACGGGCTTATTATTTCAACTCCGACAGGCTCAAGTGCTTATTCGCTGGCAGCAGGAGGTCCTGTAGTCGAGCCTGCCATGAAGTGCATTGTCATGACACCCGTATGTTCACACTCGCTTTTTGCAAGACCTGTCGTGTTCAGCCACAGATCCCGTCTTGCGGTCAGTGCCTCCTGCGATGACAATACACAAGTCTATTTGACTCTTGACGGTGCAAAAACCATTACAATAGCCCGTTCTGATGTGATACATATCACCTCTTCAAAAACAGAGACTAAATTCATAAAACTCAAAGACAAAACTTTTTATAAAGTCCTTAACGATAAGTTTACAGAGAAAGGCAGACAGGCATGAAAATAGAACGACAAAACAAAATACTTGAACTGATAAAGAACAACGATATTGAAACACAGTCCGAACTGCTTGAAAAGCTCAATGCGGCAGGCTTCACCGCAACACAGGCGACCGTTTCAAGAGACATCAAAGAAATGCGTCTCATCAAGATACCAAGCAGCAAGGGCGAATACAAATATGCGGCAGACACCGTATCCGAAGAAGAACAACAGGCACATTCCTATCTGTTTTCGACTGCCGTTACAAGCATCGACTATTCTCACGGACTCGTTGTCATCAAAACAAATGTAGGCATGGCTCAGGCAGTCTGTGCGGCACTCGATTCCAAAAACCGTGCAGGTGTCATGGGGACTATCGCCGGAGACGATACCATATTTGTCGCCACACGCTCGGATTCCGCTTCTGCCGGGCTTGTTTCCGACCTCAAAAAACTCATGTCCTCAAAAATCAGGAACGAGAAATGAGGAGTGAGAAATTATGTTAAAAAATCTGTATATAGAAAATATTGCCGTCATAGAAAAAACAAGCATTGATTTTACAGGCGGTCTGAATGTTTTGACAGGTGAGACCGGTGCAGGAAAATCCATTGTCATAGATTCTATAAATGCCGTTCTGGGAAACAGGACTTCCCGTGACCTCATCAGAAACGGTGCTGAAACTGCCTTCGTCAGTGCGGAATTTGAGGACATTTCCCCTAAAGCCGAACAGGTACTCAATGAATACGGCTTTGAAACGGATGACGGTACAGTTATGATACAAAGAGAAATTTCTCAAAATTCCAAAGGAAAGTGCCGTATCAACGGCAGACCTGCAACTGTCGGCACTCTCAAAGCTGTCGGTACTTATCTTATAAATATCCACGGTCAGCATGAAAGCTATGAACTTATGTCCCCCGATCTGCACATCAACTACATTGATAAACTCGGCGGTCTGCAAGCTGACATTGACGAATATGTCAAAGTCTATAAAGAATATCATGCATTGCAGTCACAGCTTGATAAAGCAGAGTTTGACGAGGCGGAAAGAAACCGTAAAATTGATCTGCTTCAATATCAGGTGGACGAACTTGAACAAGCTGATATGTATGTGGGCGAATATGAAGAACTCAAAGAACAGCGTACTCTCATTGAAAATAAGGAAAAGATCGCCAATGCCCTCAATGAAGCCCATTCTCTTTTGAATGGCGGTGAGGACACGGGCGGTATTCTTGAACAGCTTGAAACGGCGTGTTCGTCAATTGAAAGCATTATGGAGTATATGCCCGACACGGAAGATGTTTATAAGCGTATACAAAGTGCATTATATGAACTTGAGGACTGCACGAGCGAGATCACCGGACTTGCAGACTCTGCCGACTCCGATGTCGGTGACTTGGAAGAGATCGAGGACAGAATAGACCTCATTCAAAGGCTTTCGAGAAAATACGGCAATTCCATAGAGGAAATGCTTCAATTCCTTGCAAACGCCAGACAGGAATTGGACTATCTTGAGAGATATGAGGAAAACCGTGAACAGCTTAAAGCAAACTGCCAAAAGGCATTGAAACAGGCTGAAAAGCTTGCCGAAGGTCTTTCACAGAAACGTAAAGAAATTGCTGTACAGTTTTCTGCCCGTGTCAAAGAGGAAATGACATTTCTTGATATGCCGAATGTCGAACTTGTTGTCAGCCAAAAGAAATGCACTTTGAACTCTCTCGGCTGTGATGACATTGAGATACTTATATCAACGAATGTCGGTGAAGAACCAAAGCCTGTTGCAAAGATCGCTTCGGGCGGTGAACTTTCAAGAATGATGCTTGCAATTAAAAACGTGCTTGCCGACAAGGACGAAATTGATACACTCATCTTTGATGAAGTCGATACGGGCATCAGCGGAAGTGCCGCTCAGAAAGTCGGCTTGAAATTAAAGGAAGTTTCAAAGAGCCGTCAGGTATTGTGTGTCACCCATCTTGCACAGATCGCAGCTTTGGCTGACAGTCACTTTAAAATTCGGAAAAATGTCAGTGACGGCAAGACATATACCAATGTCACCCCCCTTGACCATGACGGCAGACGTGACGAACTGGCAAGGATCATCGGCGGCGTTGAGATCACTCAGGCTACCCTTGACTATGCCGAAGAAATGCTTAAATAAGTGCGGAGCAAGTGACTGTTCCGACTTTTTGCAGAAAACTGCACTTATAAAAAAGTGGATATTGAAAGTCAAGCGGAGAATTTAACAGCTGCACTCTCAACACTCCACTCTACATTGAAAGGAGTTTTTTAAATGGATTGTTTATTTTGCGAGATCGTGAAGGGAAATATCCCCTCAAAGAAGGTCTATGAAGATGAAAGCGTTTTTGCTTTCTGGGACATTGCACCGATGGCACCTGTTCATGTACTGATAGTGCCGAAAATGCACATTTCCTCTGTCAATGAAGTGACAAGCGAAAACAGTGCCGTTATCTCCCACATCTATGAAGTTGCCGCACAGCTTGCCAAAGAACTCGGCGTTGCCGAAGACGGTTACAGGATCGTCACCAACTGCGGTAAAAATGCAGGTCAGACTGTTTTTCATCTGCATTTTCATCTGCTCGGCGGCACTGCACTCAAAGTTGAAATGTGCTGATAACATGGAGGTTTAAAAAATGGAGCGACCGTTTGCAGTCATTGGGATATGTTATATAACTGCACTGGCGGTCGCTCTGATTTTCGGCTATGGCAGTTTTATCATTCTTTGTGCAGTGTTTCTTGTGGGTTTTGCGGTGTGCCTTATCTCAAAAAAGTCAAGAAAATTTGCGATCATCTTCATGACCGCCTTTACAGCAGTTTTGATGCTGTGGGGATATACCGATGCTTATATCATGCCGAATTCATCACTCAAAGGCGAAAATGTTGAAATTACAGGTGAACTTGTCGAACTGCCGTACAAATATTATGACCGTTATTACTACAAAATCAAAACAAGTCAGCAAACTGTCCTTGTATCATCGAGATACAAGATAAAAATAGAGCCTTATGATACTTTAAAGGCAACTGTACGTTTCTACGGTGAAACAGATGTATCTCAGGACTTATATAACTTTTCCAAAGGCATTACCATTCGTGCAAGCATTGACACGTTAAAACCAAAAACTGTCATAAAAAATGACAATAAACCTTTGTATTACCATGCACTCATAGCAAGGCAATATATCACCGACAGGATAAATGCACTTTTGCCGGAACGTGAAGCAGGCTTTGTAAATGCCCTGCTGACAGGTGATAAATATCAGCTCAAAAATGATGATAAGCAGATACTGCGTAAGGCAGGTATTTCTCATATTGTTGCTATATCGGGCTTTCACGTTGCCGTCATGACACATTTACTATTTGGATTTTTCATGTTTATAACATACAGGAGAAAAAAATTATCCTCTGTTCTGTGCATTGTTTTCTTGTTCCTGTACATGGCGATAGAGGGATTTCATTTACCTGTTGTTCGTGCAGGGATTATGCAGGCTTTCATTCTAACCGCCAATGTCGTTTCAAGAAGATCCGACTCTTTCAATATACTCGGCTTATCTGCACTTGTGATATGCTTTATAAATCCGTATGCAGTCGCTGATGTGAGTTTTATAATGTCTTTCAGTGCCACTTTCGGTATTCTTCTCATCAGCCGTAAAATTGTCGCCCGGACACTTGAACGCATTTCTGCCGACAAACTTGAAATCCTCATAAAAGCTCTTGTCAATATCTTTGCAGTATCTCTTTCGGCATATATTTTTATATTGCCTGCTGTTATCGTATTTTTTAAACAGACCGCTGTCTATGCAGTCATTACCAATCTTTTTGTGAGCCTTGCCGTGACATTTCTCATATACACTGCTGTTTTCATGGTCATTACAGGCTTTCCTCTGCTTGCATGGACAGCCTGCTTTCTGACAGATCACATTTTTAACGTGGCAAAGGCTGTTGCAGACCTGCCCTTCTCCCTTATCGTCACTTCACAGGAATTTGTACCTTTTTGGCTCATGACCGCCGTTATTGCAGGCTTGACGATCATATTTCTGAAACTCCGTGAAAAAGCCGTCAAGTATTATGCGATCGTGACCGTCATGTCATTTATTGTCCTCTCTGTCGGTGACAGCTTTATGAAAAACGGCAGTACAAAAATATCCGTTCTTGATGCAGGTGACGGCATATCGTGTATTGTCGGCTATGACAATAAAACATATCTGCTTTCATGCGGTGGAAGCTACTACAGGGCAAATGCACTTAATGACTATCTGACGGACAGCGGTGTTGACAGGATAACATATATGCTTCTGCTTGATGACAGGCAAGCCTGCACCGGATATGCAAAACGTGTTCTTGAAAACTATGAGATCGAAACTGTACAGGTCTTTGATGAAGCACAGTACACTGAAAACATAAAACTGCTTTTATCCGATGCGGACGGAAAAACCGATAAACCGACTGTCTGCATAGATGATGTGGAAATACAGGTCAAAAAAAAGAAAAACTGCATGGCTGTAAAAGCAGATTTCGGCAATTTGAGGATACTTATTGCACACAGCAAAACCGATTGTGCAGATCTGCCTGAAAACTGGCTCGACACGGATATTTTCATATTCAACGGCAATATCGAAAATATAAACATGGTTCATTCATTGGTCAAGATCGTATCAGATGAAAGTGATACGGGCAATTATGCTTTAAGGGCATACAAAAACGGAAATATCAACATCAGGAGGGAAAACGGTTGGCTAAACTGACATCCGAACAGGACTTTAAAAAGGAGATCGCAAAAGCTGACTTCAAACGGCTTTATCTTATTTACGGGGAAGAAAAATATCTTGTCGGACACTATACAAACTCCCTTGTAAATAAAGTTACGAATAAAAAGATAAATACATTTGATTTTATCAGGTTCGGTGCAAATGCAGATTTACAAGAGTTATGCACAGCCTGCGAACAGATACCCGTATCTGCACAATACAAGTGCATACTTGTCAGTGACTTTGACTTTGAAAGCCTCTCCGAAAGCGATTTCAAGGAACTTGACAGCTACTGCAGGGATATTTCACCAAGCACTGTACTGATATTTTCCATGCCCACACTTGTCATTGATGCAAAGAAAAACGGTAAATTTAAAAGATTCTCAGCAACTGCCGAAAAAGTCGGCATATCTGCGGAATTTGCTAAAAAAGACAGCATTTCGCTTGAAAGACAGCTTGTTTCATGGGCAGAAAAAACAGGCTGTACACTGACACAGTACAATGCTTCAAAGATAATTGCCATGTGCGGAACTGACATGACACTTTTGAGAAATGAACTGCAAAAGCTGACCGCTTATGCAAACGGCTCTGAAATAACGGAGGACATGATAAAACTGCTTGTCGTGAAGAACACCGAAACACGCATATTTGCCTTGTCGGACTGTATCATGGCAGGCAATTTTCAGGGAGCTTACAGTCAGCTTGCACAGCTTTTTGAACAAAATGAAAAGCCTGAAATAATCCTTTCCACTTTAGGATCTGTTTACATAGATATGTACAGGATGAGAGTCGCCAATGAAAGCGGTAAAACAATGACAGATGTATCATCGGATTTCAAGTACGGTAAACGTGATTTTGTCTTGAAAAAAGCCAATGCAAATTCAAAAAGATATTCCACAACGGCTTTGAGAAAGGCTCTTGATATTATTCTTCAGACGGATATAAAATTGAAAAGCACCAGAAACGATACAAAAATACTGCTTGAAACGCTCATAACAAAACTCATGCTTGCACTTCGGGAGGGAATATGATAAAAGTAAAAGAGGCTATCATCGTTGAGGGAAAACACGATAAGATCAAACTTGCAAATTTCATAGACGGGCTTATCATCACGACCGACGGTTTCGGCATTTTCAAAAACAGGGAAAAACAAATGCTTATCCGTCACCTTGCCGAAACAAGAGGTATACTTATCTTAACCGACAGCGATGGTGCAGGCTTTGTTATAAGGAATTTTCTGAAAGGTGCAGTACCTAACGACAAAATAAAAAATGCCTATATTCCCGACATCTTCGGCAAGGAAAAAAGAAAATCTCAACCTTCAAAAGAGGGTAAACTTGGTGTCGAGGGAATATCTGAGGAGATATTGTGCCGTGTGATAGCAGATTCCGGAGCGGAATGTGAATTGAATAAAAATATAAAGTCTGTCGGTGATATAACAAAGGCAGACCTGTTTGAAAACGGTCTTACAGGTACGCCTAATTCCTCTGTCAACAGGGCTGCTTTGAAACAGGCTATGCACTTGCCCGAAAATCTGACATCAAATGCACTTTTGGACATACTCAACTGCACCATGACAAAAACAGAGTTTGAACAGCTCTGCAAAGAAATTTTTGGAAAGGATAAGGAAAATGCTTGAAGTAACGCTTTTAGGCACAGGCGGCACAATGCCCCTCAAAGACAGATGGCTGTCATCATGCCTTATAAAGCACATGGGACACTCTATACTCATCGACTGCGGAGAGGGTACGCAAATCGCCCTCAAGCACTCCGAAAATAAATTTAAACCTATCGACATTATCTGCATCACACACTTTCATGCCGACCATATATCGGGCTTACCGGGATTTCTGCTTTCCATGAGCAATGAGGGACGTGACCAACCTGTCACGATCATAGGACCTGCCGGCTTGAAAAAAGTTGTAAATGCCTTATGCATTATTGCTCCAAATCTGCCTTTTGATCTGAAACTCCTTGAATATCCTGCGGATATATCCGAATTTGAGTTCGGCGATATAAAGATCACACCGTTCTCTGCCAAACACAGTGTCGTATGCACAGGCTACAACTTCAAACTCAAAAGAGTCGGCAAATTTGATGTAGAAAAAGCGAAAAAAAATAATGTTCCCATGAAGATATGGGGACAGCTCCAAAAACATGAAACTGTCATATTTGAGGATACGGAGTATAAACAAAGCATGGTCTTGGGTAGTGCAAGAAAGGGCTTGAAAGTGACGTACTGCACCGACAGCAGACCGACCGAAAACATATTGAACCATGCAAGAAATGCCGATCTGCTGATATGCGAGGGAATGTTCGGAGATGACGATAAACTTGCAAGAGCCGTTGAAACAGGTCACTGCCTGTTTTCGGAAGCGGCACAGCTTGCTAAAAAGGCTGATGTCAAAAAACTCTGGCTTACACATTACAGCCCGTCACTGACAGAACCTGACTTATATCTTGATACCGTCACAGATATTTTCCCAAATGCAGAACTCGGATTTGACGGAAAATCCGAAACACTTAATTTTCCCGAATAAGATCAAGTTTTTTGAAAAGAGGGTTCGGGGGAGACCTTTTTTACAAAAAAGGTCTCCCCCGCCTTTACTTTTGGAAAATTTCGGAGTATAATAAATATAACTCACATGGAAAGGATAATTATTATGGGAAAACTTGGAAGAAACGAACCGTGTTGGTGCGGAAGCGGCAAAAAATACAAAAAATGCCATGAGGAATTTGACGAGAAAATAGCTTTCATCAAGAGCAAAGGTCATGAAGTGCCTGACCGCTCCATCATCAAAACTCCTCAGCAAATAGAGGCTATCAAAGAAAGCTGTAAAATAAATATAGCCGTTCTGGACTATGTTGCAGAAAATATCCGTGCAGGCATGACCACTCAGGAAATTGATGACCTTGTTGCAAGCAAGACCGCTGAATTAGGCGGTATCCCTGCACCGCTCAATTATGAGGGCTATCCCAAAAGTGTTTGCACATCCATAAATGAAGTCGTTTGTCACGGAATACCCTCAGATAAGGTCGTTCTCAAAGAAGGCGATATTGTAAATGTAGACTGCTCAACTATTTACAAAGGCTATTTTTCGGATTCATCAAGAATGTTCTGCATAGGAGAGGTCTCGCCCGAAAAGAAAAAGCTTGTTGATGTCGTTAAAGAGTGCGTTGAGATAGGTCTGGAAAAAGTGCAGCCGTGGGGATTTCTTGGAGATATGGGACAGGCAGTGCATGAACACGCTGTCAAAAACGGCTACAGCGTTGTAAGAGAAATAGGCGGTCACGGTGTCGGACTTGAATTCCATGAAGACCCCTGGGTGAGTTACGTTTCAAAGGCAGGAGAGGAAATGCTTCTCGTACCGGGCATGATATTTACCATAGAGCCTATGGTGAATATGGGTACGGAAAAAGTCACCGTTGACAAAGATGACGGCTGGACGGTCACAACTGCCGATAAAAAGCCCTCTGCACAATGGGAGATCATGGTGCTTGTCACGGAATACGGACATGAAGTTCTCTGTTACTAAGAAAATCCTCGGTCTGATGATTATTTTCAGACCGAATTTTTTTATTTGGTAATTTTTATAAAAAATATTCCGTTTGTTAATTGAAATCCCGTTAAAAAGATAGTATAATATTATCTATCTTATTTATGGAGGTTTAAAAAAATGGTTAAACAAAACCGCTCGAAAAGAGTATTTGCCGCTTTTCTTGCCCTGACATTCATGGCTGTATGGCTGACAATGACGTTATGCACGACAGCCGTTTATGCAGAAGAACAGAATGACGGCACGATCAACGGAGTTGACGACCTTGTGGGAAAAACCATAGGCGTTCAGCTCGGTACAACAGGTGATACCTTTGCAACGGACTATGAAAAAGACGGTACGGCAAATCTTGAAAGATATACAAAAGCCGCTGATGCTATTCAAGCACTTAATCAAAACAAAATAGACTGTGTTATCATAGACGAACAGCCGGCACTTTCATTTGTGGCAGTAAATTCAAATCTTTCGATACTTGAAGAAGAATTTGCCGTTGAAGAATATGCCCTGAGTATCAAAAAAGGAAGAACAGAACTCCTTGATAAAATAAACAATGCTCTTGCAAAACTCAAGGCTGACGGTACTCTTGATAAAATAAATACAAATTACATCGGCACAGATGAAGAAAAAGGCTCTATGCCCTATCAGAAAAAGGACGTTCAGAGAACAGGTAAACTTGTCGTTGCGACAAATGCGGAATTTCCGCCTTACGAATATGTAAATAACGGTCAGATAGTCGGAATCGACATGGATATTATGCAGGCAGTCTGTGATGAACTCGGCTTTGATATGGAAATAGAAAACATGGCTTTTGATTCCATTCTCCCTGCGATACAGTCAGGCAAAGCTGATGTCGGTGCAGCAGGCATGACCGTTACTGAGGCAAGAAAAAAGAATGTTGATTTTTCCGATCCCTATACTGTGTCCAAACAGGTCATTATCATAAATAAAGGTACTGCCGCCATTTCCGACAGTGACAAGGAAAATACAAAAACACTGTCATTCAGCGATAAACTCCATCAGAATTTCATTGAGGACAACAGATGGCAGTATATCTTATCAGGTCTGGGAAATACCCTTCTTATCACCGTTCTTGCAATAGCGATAGGTCTTATCATAGGAACTCTCGTAGCAGTTGTAAGAACCGTACATGACCAACAGAATAAATTGAAGATACTCAACTTTATATGCAAACTTTATCTTGCCGTTATCAGAGGCACTCCTGCCATGATACAGCTTTTGATAATTTACTACGTCATATTTGCATCAGTAAATGTCAATAAGATACTCGTTGCAGTAGTCGCATTCGGCTTGAACTCCGGTGCATACGTTGCAGAAGTTATCCGTTCAGGTATCAATGCCGTTGACAAGGGACAGTTTGAAGCAGGCAGATGTCTTGGTCTTAACTATCGTCAGACTATGTCAAATATCATAATGCCCCAGGCTTTCAAAAATATGCTTCCTGCTCTGTGCAATGAGTTCATAAGCCTTCTCAAAGAAACTGCAATAAGCGGTTACATAGGCTTGCAGGACTTGACAAAGGGCGGCGATATTATCAGAAGTCAGACCTTTGAAGCATTCATTCCGCTGGTAGCTGTTGCACTTATATATCTTGTAATGGTACTGCTTTTGTCCTACGGTGTCGGCAGACTGGAAAGGAGATTGAAAAACAATGAAATCAGATAACAAAGAAATTCTTATTGAAGTTGACGGCTTGAAAAAATCCTTCGGTGACCATGAAGTCCTCAAAGACATCAGCACGACTGTTTCCAAAGGTGAGGTCATAGCAATAATAGGTCCGTCAGGCTGCGGAAAATCCACTTTCCTGCGTTCTCTCAATCTCCTTGAACAGCCCACAGGCGGCACTATCAAATTTGAAGGTACTGACATAACCGACAAATCTGTTGATATAAATAAAATGCGTGAAAAAATGGGAATGGTGTTCCAGCAGTTCAATTTGTTTCCGAATATGACTATAAAGAAAAATATCATGCTTGCCCCCGTCAAGCTCGGCAAAATGACAAAAGAGGAAGCTGAAAAAAAAGCTGAAGAACTTCTGAAAAGAATAGGTCTCTCCGATAAGGCTGATGCTTATCCCGACAGTCTTTCGGGCGGTCAGAAACAGCGTGTGGCTATTATCAGGGCTTTGGCAATGAATCCCGATGTAATGCTTTTTGACGAGCCGACTTCCGCCCTCGATCCCGAAATGGTCGGTGAAGTCCTCTCCCTCATGAAAGAGCTTGCACAGAGCGGTATGACAATGGTAATAGTTACTCATGAAATGGGTTTTGCAAAAGAGGTAGCTGACAGAGTGATGTTCTTCAATGACGGCATTATCGCAGAAGAAAATACCCCTGCAAAACTCTTTGCCGATCCACAAAATCAGCGTCTGAAAGAATTTCTTTCAAAAGTCCTTTAATAAAGAACAGTGCATATCCCAAAAAGATATGCACTGTTTTTTATGCGTGAAAAAGCAAAATATAAAATATCCGCTCCACACTATCGGAATATCTCCTGCATTCCGTCAAGAATACTTTCGACCGTGTTGATAGCCTTGCTTGCTTTTTTCTTGTTTCGACGGCTGTCACTCATCATCACCGAACTGACAAACCCGAACATCATGCCTGCTACAAGCCCTGCTCCCACGCCCTTTAATGTCGTCATGGTATCTTTCCCCATCTCTATCTCTCCTTTTTATTTTCTTCAAATATATTTTTCCCTGTTTATCGCACTTTTACTATGGTTACAATTAACAATATTTTGAAAAAATTTTTCCATCTTTTAGACAATTAACAGTTTTTTTGGATTTCATACATAAATTCTACATCTTTTATTTGACAAACTGCATAAAAAGGATTATAATTTACTCAAAGGGAATGAGAAAAAAACTCATGCCCGTGTATATAAGCAATAAAATAAATTTTATCAGAAAGAGGGATTTTATCATGCCCAGAGCAAAGAAAGCTGCTACGGATGCCGCTGTTGAAACAGCAGAAGTTAAAGAAGAAGTCAAAGAAGTTAAGGCTAAGAAGCCCGCTGAAAAGAAGGCTGCAAAGGCTAAAGAACCCGAAGTAAATGTTGTTGTTGAGTATCTTGACAAAAATGTCGCTGTGAAAGACCTCGTTGAAGCTGTCAAAGAGGCTTACAAGGCTAACGGCAATACTGATACTATCGAAACGATCGATGTTTACTATCAGCCCGAATACAACAAGGTATACTATGTTGTTAACGGCAAAGCTCAGGAAGAACCTGTTACTGTCTGATTTGAATTTAAAATATCCTGTGTCCGCATGGCTCGCCCATGTCGGACACTTTTTTTATATTTTTTTGACTTTTTTATTGATTATATCCGAAGAATGTGTTAAAATCAATATAAATAATATGTAAGGGTATTCTTTATTGTATACTTTTACACGAAATCTTTATAAAACAGGAGGCCTTTTCTCATGGTTAAACACATAGTCTTTTGGAAAGTTAAAGACAATGCTGAAAAACAACAGAATATTGACCGCATGATCGATATGCTCAAGTCCCTTGTCGGCAAAATAGAGGGACTTATCAGCGTTGAGGTCGGCTACAACTTCAATCATTCGTCCGATTATGATGTGGTTCTCTATGCATCATTCACTAATCCCTCTGCTCTCAAGTATTACCAGAACCACCCTGAACACCTTAAATGCAAGGACTTCATTTCTCAGGTAACTGTTGACCGTACTTGTGCAGACTACTTCTTTGAAAGCAACATGACTGCTGAAACAGAACCTACCGAGATCCCCGAAAGTGCAGAAGAAACTCCTGCTACTCCCGAAGTCACAGTAGAAACCCCCGCTGCTCCCGAAACCACAGCGGAAACTCCTGCCTCTCCCGAAATCACAGTAGAAACTCCTGCTGTTCCTGAAATAACAGTAGAAACTCCTGCTGTTCCCGAAGTCAAAGCGGAAACTCCTGCTAATCCCTTCGGTGTGACATTCAATACAGGTTCAGAACAATCCTCTCTTCCCAATATACAGCCCGATACCAATTCCGTAGAAGAGGATATTGTTCAGCAGTTCCAAGATGTTCAGCCTTCTGTTCAAGGCTACAATCCCCAAATAAAAACTGAAGATCAACTTGATGTCGACAAGTCTGTAGAAAATTATCAGACTCCCGACCTTTCCTTCATAAAGGCTCAGGGTAAAACTGAGTTCAAACAAACCAAATTTGAAAACGATCTCAACGATCAGGCTGACAAGGATCATGCACAACCGCTTGAACCTATTGATTTCAGTTATGTTCCCCTTGCCGCTCCCATGAAGTTCGATCCTGATTCCAATTCCTACAACTTCGGCGACTATGTACAGCAACCTTCTAAGGAAATGACTATGAACGATACCCCTGTTTCAACACCGGTTGCACCTCAAAAGCCTGCTGCTCCCACACGTATGCAAACCACTCCACGCACACCCGTTCGCTCTGCCACCAAGCCCCCTGTCAATGCCCAGGTCAACCCCGTTTCAACCGAGCATTCCAAGATAAAGGAAACTACAAATGCATTCGGCAAAAAGAAAATTGACGTTGAAGTTACTCCTTTGGAACAGCGTGCAGATGTATGGACTTGCCCGAACAAGTTACTCCTTTGGAACAGCGTGCAGATGTATGGACTTGCCCGAACTGCGGTAAAGTTATGCCTAATTATGTCGGTACTTGTGGCTGCGGTGAAGTAAAACCCTTTGATTTCGGTGACGATGTTCCTGCCGCTCCTATGACATATCAGCCTGCTCCTCAGCAGACCGCTCCTCAGAGAACTGCAACACGTCCCATGAAAACCCCTCAAAATGCACAGGTAAATCCCGTTTCAACGGAACACTCCAAGATAAAGGAAACTACAAATGCATTCGGCAAAAAGAAAATTGACGTTGAAGTTACTCCTTTGGAACAGCGTGCAGATGTATGGACTTGCGGCTGCGGTGAAGTAAAACCTTTTGAATTCTGATTCCGATAATTGATTACATAATTTTCAGCCCTCAAAGAAAAAACTTTGGGGGCTGTTTTTTTGCATAAAAAGGCATAGCAGCCGTTGCTGACTGCTATGCGAATTTTTTGATTATTTCTGGACAAGTGCCATTGTATCCCTTGCGATAACGAGTTCTTCATTGGTCGGGATAACGAATACATCTACTGTTGAATCGGGAGTTGAGATCTTGCCTTCTACGCCACGAATTGCTTTTGAATTGAGTTCGGGATCAACTTTGACACCCATGTATGACAGATTATTGCACACGTTGATACGATGTGAACATTGGTTTTCACCGATACCTGCCGTAAATACGATAGCATCTACGCCGCCGAGAGCTGCTGTATAGCTGCCGATATATTTCAATATCTGGTATTCAAGAATGTCGATAGCAAGCTGTGCACGGGCATTTCCGCTTTCAGCGGCTGCGGTCACGTCACGGTCATCTGATGATACGCCGGATATACCCAAGAAGCCGGATTTTTTATTCAGAAGGGTATCCATTTCTGACGGTGTAAAGCCCTCTTTTTCAGCTATGAAAGTAACGACTGACGGATCAAGACAGCCTGTTCTTGTACCCATCATTATACCGTCAAGGGGAGTCAATCCCATACTTGTATCAATAACTTTACCGTCTTTTATAGCGGTGATAGATGAGCCGTTGCCCAAGTGACAGGTGATTATTTTAAGGTCTTTTATATCCTTGCCCATGAGTTCTGCACAACGGTTTGAAACGTACCTGTGAGATGTTCCGTGAAAACCGTATCTTCTTACAGCGTACTTTTCATAGTATTCATAGGGAACGGGATATGTAAAGGCTTTCGGGGGCATGGTGGAATGGAAAGCAGTGTCAAATACGACAACTTCAGGAACTTCCGTACCGAAAACGTCAAGGCAAGCTCTGATACCCTGAACATGAGCGGCATTGTGGAGAGGAGCAAGGGGTATAAGGCTCTCAATGCCCTTAATGACATCTTCATTTACAAGCACAGATTCACTGAACAAAGCACCGCCCTGCACTATTCTGTGACCGATAGCGGAAACCTCGTCAAGATTCTTGATAACGCCGTATTCTTCGCTGATAAGGGCATTTTTTATCTGCACGAATGCTTCCGTATGGTTGTTCATGACAACATCTGTTTCATAAACTCTGCCGTCACCCGTAGTGTGCTTGAAGTGACCGTCCACACCTATTCTTTCGCAGTTGCCTTTTGCGATAACGCTTTCATCTTCCATATCAATGAGCTGATACTTCATAGACGAACTGCCCGCATTGATAACAAGTATTTTCATTGAAACAAAACCTCCTGTTGATTTTTTATTTGCAAAAATTTATTTCAATGATATAATAATACTACAAATACAAATGAAATTCAATATTTTTTGTTAAATTTAGTAAGGAGATTTTTTGATGAAAGTGTCGTCACTGATATGTGAATACAATCCTTTTCACAACGGACATAAATATATGCTTGAAAAGATGCGTGAAAACGGCAGTGAATATATAGTAGCCTGCATGAGCGGAAATTTCACTCAAAGAGGAGATGTTGCGATATTTGACAAGTACAGCCGTACAAAGACTGCCCTTGAAAACGGTGTTGATCTGGTTATAGAATTGCCCGTCACATACGCCTGTGCTACCGCAGAAAAATTTGCATTGGGTGGAGTTTATATTTTAAACTCTCTCGGCTGCGTAAATGAGATATATTTCGGAAGTGAGTGCGGTGAAATTACGGCTCTGCAAAATACCGTTGATATTCTCGGTTCAGGCAAGTTTTCCGATGGTGTAAAAAAATATCTGTCACTCGGTCAGACATTTGCAAAAGCCCGTGAAAATGCCGTCAGAGAAATTTCCGAAATATCTGCGGAAATTTTAAAAAGTCCCAACAACATTCTTGCAACGGAGTATATCAGGGCTTTGAAAAGCCTGAACTCCCCCATTTCTCCAAGAACGATTAAGCGTGAAGGCTCGGAGCATGACAGTCTGACCGCTGTTGATAATATTGCTTCAGCAACGCTTATCCGAAAAATGATACTTGAAAACAGTTCTGACTTTCAGAAATACGTTCCTTTCACGGATATTCCCGATATACATTCATCTTCAAAACTTGAAACGGCTTTTTTATACAAACTCAGGATGATGTCACTTGAAGATTTTAAAAGCCTGCCCGATATAAGTGAAGGTCTTGAAAACCGTCTTTACAGTGCCGTCAGGAACGCTGTTTCTGTGGAAGAAGTCCTGTCGCTCGTCAAAACAAAACGATATACCCTTGCAAGATCAAGACGTATTTTATTATATGCCTTTTTGGATATAAACAAAGAAGATCAACGTATTTTACCGAAATATATAAAAATTCTGGGCTTTAATTCCAAAGGACAAAATATTCTCCGTACCATGCGTGAAACGGCACAACTGCCTGTTGTCATGAGATATTCCGATGTAAAAAAACTCTCCCCCGATGCCAAATATATCTATTCCCTTGAAAGCCGCTGTGATGACATATATGCCCTTTCGGGTGAAAACACTCTCCCATGCGGAAGCAATATGACAAACAATATTATTTTTCCATAAATTTTAATAGATCATATATAACATATTGATGGTCAGACCTGCCGCTGTACCAAACAAGGCAATTTTATCTCCACGTTTTACAGTTCCCTCATGTATCGCTGTATAGAGTCCCATAGGTATCGCTGCAGAGATCATATTACCCCACTCTTTCACCCTGTCAATGTATTTTTCTTTCGGAACTCCCAATCTGTCCATGATAAGCCTGAGTGCTTTGCTTGCCTGATGGGGTATGAAGAAATCTATGTCATCAATATTTGTTCCCGTTTCAGAAAGAAACTCTTCTAAAAAATCAGGTATCTTCTTTGCCGCCAACTTCAAAACACGTTTGCCTTTCATGTCAAAATAATAGTCCTCTTTATTTTCGTCCGTCATTTTAAAGGCAGTCATCAAGCCGCAGCCGCCCCTTATTTCCGTATCATGCACACCTTCAGAAAATGTACACTGCTTTGAACTTATCACACCGCTTTCACCATGACAAGCACTTACAACAAATGCTGTTGCCGTGTCCGAAAAAAGTTCATAGCTTTCTTTTTGACTCGGATTCAGAGCTGCCGAAGCCGTGTCACCCGAAAAAATAAGTATATTTTTATAATTACCGCTGTCAATGAGATATGACGACATATCCAAAGCCGTTATAAAGCTCGTGCATGAGGAATTGACATCAAAGGCAGGAATAGATGTACCTTTGGCAATACGTTCATGCAGGAGTGATGCATTACACGGGATAGCCTGTAAAGGCGTAGCTGTACCGCCTATTATCAAATCTATATTTTCAATGGACAAGCCTGCATTATCAAGAGCCTCTTTTACAGCCATCTCCGCAAGGTCAAGCAGCGTCTGACCGTCTTTCATACGGTATCTTGTCTGATCTCCGAAATGTACCGTATTTTCGGGCAGTGCCGCTCCACACCCCGTTATCCTTATATTTCTCATACTTTCACATCTCCCGTCCGTTCAACTCTCTTTAACTTCCTGTTCTTGTCGTATATGTATTTCTCAAAACGAATTTTAGGCAATTCAAAATGATCGTCCTCAGCCAATTTTTTAAATTCACTTGTTATCTTTTCTTTCATTTGTTCATCAACATCGGCATAAATAATTATACTTTCGTCAGCCTGCTGAACGATCCTGTAATCCCTGATGTTTCCTGCAAATAAAATGCAGCGTCTGATAAAATCGGGAAAAATTTTTACTTCCTTTTCATCTCCGTGAAAAATAAATATATCGTCTTCCCTGCCCTCTATTTTTTCCAACGCTGTGCAGGAGCTTCCACACGGACATTTTCCTTTTTTCTCAACGAGAACGTCATTAAGTCTGTATCTTATTATCGGCTGTGAAGTTCTCTCAAAATCCGTTATTATCGGTATAAAGCGTTTTTCATCGACATATTCCTTCTCTATGAAAACTATATCTTCATTCAGATGTAAAGTTCCGTATTTGCACGTTGCCGCAAGACAGCCCTCTGTACATTGATATACCTGATGTATCACCGACACTCCAAATGATTTTTTTATTCTCTCTTCATCCTCTTTTTCAAGCACCTCTGCAATGGATATTACGGTTTCGGGGTGAATATCTATCTTCTTTTTGTCAATAGCGGCAGCTATCATCAACAGTGCAGACGGCTGAGCGACCAATATATCTGCACCGTTTTTACCGAGTTTTTCAATATTTTTATCCATGTCGGCATAAATGTCGTAAAACTCAAAACGGATATTATTTGAACCGACAGACTGATATAAATTTGAGTTTGCCCGCATGAAAAATGCGACTCTGTATTTTCCGAGAATACCGTGTGAAAGGAATTTTGCCAATACAAAGCCTGCCCATTTTTCCGTTTCGGTCTTTTCAACAAGAAATGCTCCTCTGCTGTGTGACGTACCCGAACTCAAGCCGACTGTTATATTTTTCAGCTTGTCATCAAACTCCCTTGTACGCTCCGCATTTACGGCAA
Source organism: uncultured Ruminococcus sp. (assembly GCA_902800005.1). GTDB lineage: Bacteria > Bacillota > Clostridia > Oscillospirales > Acutalibacteraceae > UBA1213. Next base: position 54,306 of record CADCCP010000004.1, read on the forward strand.
ATTCCAATGCTTCATCTTTATTTATGCCGACGGTGTTTATCGTGTCGAAATTCTCCATCATGATACCCTTGTCTATGATGGGGAAATCTTTCAGTCGGTGTCCCTTGTATTTACGGTAAAATTCAGACTTTTCCGTGACAAAGGCGAGATGTTTTTTTAATTTCTTCTGTTGATAGGCTTCAAGTTTCTGACGATCGGAAAAACGTCTGTGCCTGAATCGCAGATATGTAAAAAGTATCCTTAACTTACTCATAGACTTTTTCCTCCATGCCACCGTGAGAAAAAATTATCTTCACATCGGAATATTCAGCGGAAAATTTCTGCAAAGCCCTGACGGTTTCGGAATATTTTCTGAAATCATCCTGTATCAGTCTCGGCAGGAAATTCATTTTCGGCACTTCTTCCATAATATCCTCTCCCCAACAAGAATCCGCTGCAAAAAATATTTTATATTCGGGCAGATATATTCCCATCTGTCCGTTTGCATGACCGTCAAGACGTACCCCAAACACAGAACCGTCACCGAATATATCATACACTTCACTGAAAAATCCACTAAGCATATTCTTTTCACTTGTCGGCGTGACGGTCTTTACTTTTATTTTTCCGTGAGGTATCATGTTTTTAAAAGTCAGAGAAAGAGTTTTTCCCTCTTTCATCTTTGCAAGAACATCTTTTGTAGTGATAAGCCTGTAATTTGAAAATCTGTTCAATGCACCGATATGATCGGGGTGTGCATGGGAAATTATGATATATTTTATACTATCGGGTGAAATGCCGTCATTCCTCAGCCTGACATCTATTATTTCCGACGGTTCGACAAAAGTTTTATTCAGAGAATTATAAATAAACGATACAAAACCGTTTTTGTAAACAAGTTCACTGTAACCCGTGTCAAAAAGGATATTTCCGAATTTTGCATGATGTAAATATACGACGAGTGCGGGAAATTTTCGGACATCTCTTTCATGCCCGTGAAAAACTATCCCTAAATCATTCTGACAGTATCCGCAGGCATACATCTTAATTCTTGTGATTTTCTTTCCACCATTTTCCATACTCGTTTATCCCCTCCGCAAGACTTATAACAGGCTTATAGCCTAATTTTTTCTTAGCCTTTTCGATATTCAGAGTCTGTGAAAAGGCAAGCGTACAAACTGTATATTTTGTAAGCATCGGTTCACCCTTCAATTTAAATGTCCTGTAAAACCACTCCGAAAATACAGATACACTGTAAAGCAATCCGAAGGGCAGTTTCAGATATTTGGGTTTTTCGCCTATCGAGTCAAGAAACTGTTCTAAAATAGCACGAAATTCCATAGGTTCTCCGTTGGTGATATTAAAAATTTCTCCGTTGATGTTCTGAGTGACCGCCCCAAGATAACATGCATAAGCAACATTTTTAACGTGTGTTATGTCAACAAAATTTTTTCCGCCGTTCAGCAAAGGTATGCCTATTTTGGAATTTGCACGAAGCACTCTCGGAATAAGACTTGTATCACCTATGCCGAAAAGTCCCCTCGGACGTATCACAACAGTGTAAAGTCCCTTTTTATTATACTCTTTTATAATATCCTCTGCCATTATCTTTGACTTGATGTAATAATTGAGTTCATTTGATTTGTCAACATCATGTTCATGTATGTCAAAACGGTCTTTTTTAGCGGAATAAACGCTCGGTGAGGATATATATACAAGTCTTTTTACTCCGTTTTCAATGCACAGCTCACATATATTTTTAGTACCCTTCACATTCGCATTGTAGAAATCCTCCCACTTGCCCCACACGGTAGACAATGCCCCTGCATGAATGACACATTCCACGCCCTCAAAATATTTTGCACATTCCGCTTTATTTGTAAAATCTCCTTTACAAAAAGTGATGCCTTTTTTTTGAAGCTCCGCACCTGTTTTTGCATTTCTGCCGAGGGCGAGAACTTCAAAACCCTTTTCTTTCAGAAGCGGTGCAAGGTATTTTCCCAAAAATCCCGTTGCACCTGTGACAAGTATTTTTTTCATTTCATATGCCCCTCCAAAATATCCATCAATTTTTCCATCTCAACCGTTGAAAATGTTTTGATAAGCTTTTCATTTCGCTGAAAAGTGTTTATTATATCCGTACTTTCTGCATAAAGTTTACCGTGACTTTTCATGCCTCCGCCGATATTTTCAAACATCTCCGCATTAGCAGCCTGTTCACCCTGTTGGGGAACGATAAGACAAGGTACACCCGCCGCCGCTGCTTCGCAAAGGCTATTCATGCCGCCTGCCGTGATAAAGAGTTTTGCACGGCTGAGAACTGCCGTCTGATCTGCAAACTTTGTAAGCACTATATTATGCGGAAACGACATTTCAGACAATTTACCATAGCTTGCTCCGCACGATACAAGCAATCTGTAATGTGTGCCGTCAAACTCTTTTATCAGTTTCTTGTAGAAAGACCGACTTTTATTAAAGACCGTTCCCAAAGAAACATATATGAGATTATCGCTGTCAAGCACATCTCCCCTCTTGCCCGCACGCAAACGTGATGTGCTTCCCAAAAAGAAACAGTCCTCTCCAAAATTATCTCCATCGGGATGCATACATCTCGGAAACGTGAATATATTCAAATTTTCACGGTTCATCAAAAGAGAGAGCATATCTGTTTTATCCGTGTGATAAAGCTCTTTAAGTTTTTTTCGGGCTTTCACGATATTTCCAAAGCGGTAAAGGCGTGAAATAGTCCTTAGAGCAAAATTCCTGCTGTACACTTTAAAAGTATTTGTATCCGTACCGTAAATAGTCTGTATGGTATTCACCGATACTGCAGGGATATTTAAAAAACTCGCCGTCACCCTTCCCCACAGCGAAAGCGTATCATGCATGATAAGCACAGGTGAAATTTCTTTTGCCTCCTCGATCAGCTTTGGCAGGGCATATAAGGAGAATTTCAGTATAAGCTCTGTCAAAGGGATAATATCACTTCCTATTGAAGTATCAAAACAAATATTTCCGCTGTCGTACTCCCTGAAAATCGCACCGCTGTTTTCGATCATCTCTTTAAATTCCGATGTGGAATATGCGGTCACTTCATGCCCCCTGTCAATAAGACTGCTCAGAACAGGCAAAGCAGGATTGATATGACCGTGAGCAGGCACTGTATAGAATATCACTTTCATTTTTATCCGCATCCTTTCCTGAAAGCTACTTTGCATTACTAAGTAGCTTGATACTACTATATCATGTCTGTTTAGAATTGTCAATTATTTTTTTACATATGAACATAAAAAATGCTATGAGAAAGATTTTTTCTCATAGCTTGTTTAGTGATTTTTCAACTTGACTTATCACGGGAAAATATTATAATAAAAATGGTAATAAAAGAACGGAGTTGTAAAAAATGGCAGAATTGAATATTGTTTTGGTAGAGCCTGAGATACCTCAGAATACAGGAAATATTGCAAGGACTTGTGCAGTTACAGGTGCAAAGCTGCATATAGTGAAACCTATGGGATTCACCCCCACAGACAAGCATCTCAAACGGGCAGGTCTGGATTATTGGAATTATCTTGACCTGACGTATTATGAAAATTTGGAAGACTTCTTTGAAAGGACAAAAGGCGGCACTTATTACTATTTTTCCAAAAAGGCAAAGTATGCCTATACAGAGATAGACTATCCTGATAAATGTTATATCGTTTTCGGAAAGGAAACAAAAGGCTTGCCCGAAAAACTTTTATATAACAATCCCGAAACGACTGTAAGGATACCCATGATCGATGGAGCGAGATGTTTGAATTTATCGAGTGCGGCGGCTGTAGGTGCTTACGAAGTGTTAAGGCAGTGGGGATTTCCGGAACTCGTCAATGACGGCAGGCTGAAAGAATATGATTGGAGAATGAGCAATGAGAAGTGACGATTTTCTTGACAGATATAAAAAATTGGAAGAAGCACTTAACTTGAAGTACGGGCTTGATGAAAAGACATTCGGCAGTCCCGTGGTGAAGTTCATAAATGACAGGGAAGGCAAAAATTACAGAGAGAAGTTGGACTTATGCAGAGAGATAAGAAACTTTCTGTCACATCATGCAGACATAGGCGGAGAACCTATCATAGAGCCGTCCGAGAGCATCATCAATTTTCTTGATGAAGTGATACAGTTTGTAGAGAGACCTCCTCTTGCAAGGGGCTTTTGTACGCTTTATGAAAATGTACTGAAAACAACTCCCTCTCAGAAAGCACAGACTGTCATGAAAAAAATGCAGAGAATGGGTTTTTCACACATACCTGTGGTATCTGAGGGGGAGTTTATAGGTGTTTTCAGTGTCAGCACAGTCTTCAGCTATGCACTTAAATACGGCATTACGGAAGAATTGACGATAGGGGATTTTGAAGAATTTTTACCGCCTGACAAGCATGAAAATGAGAAATTCAAATTCATGCACAAGGATGTAAGTTTGTTTGAAGTAAGGTCGGAATTTGAGAAAAAGCCCTTCCGAAGCAAAAAATTAGCAGTAATATTTCTGACAGAGAACGGCACTCCCAACGGTAAAATAGTCGGCTTGCTCACTCCATGGGACGTTATAAATGCATAATTCATAATGCATAATGCATAATTATTTTTGGCAGAAGGTTTTTATTGAGTCGGAAACAAATTCAGCTGTACCTGCGGCGTGTTTGTCAATGTTTGCTTTGAAACGCTCATCACAAACATACATTTGTCCCAAACCTGCAAGAATGTCATTGGTACAGGTGTAGAAATTGGCAGTTATGAAGTCTTTGAGTTTTTGCACAAGTGCTTGTACATCACTGTCAGAAGATTTCAATCCGTTTTTCATGCAGACCGAAAATTCTCCAAAAATGCCGTCAAAGTCTGCATAAACATCAGTTTTGATATTTTTGGACTGAAATTCCTTGTAGGCGGATGTATTGCCCCAACGGGATTCAGCTTCTTCTTTGAAATCGCTGACAGCATTTTCATATTGTGTGTTGTCGAAAGTATCTTTCATATTGATCTCTCCTTTTTGTTCGATAGTTTCAAGGGCTGAAATGATTTTTTCCAGCCTTTGTTTTTTGAGGGTGAGAAGATGTTTCTGATGTCGGACAGCAGTATATTTGTCGTAGTCGGGAGATGAAAGTATATCGCATATCTCTTTGAGCGGGAAGTCAAGCTCTCGGTAAAACAATATCTCCTGCATACGTTCAAGCGACTTTTCATCATAATATCTGTAACCGTTGTTTTTGTCGGTAAAGGACGGTTTAAGCAGACCTGTTTTATCATAATAGTGCAGTGTCCTGACGGTAACGCCCGTTAATTCCGCAAATTCCTTTATAAGCATTTTCAAGTTTCTCACCTCTTAAACAAGTATAAACTATGACGTAAGGTCAATGTCAATGGTTTTAATAAAAAAACTCCGAAAAGTTTTTTGAGCTTTTCGGAGTTTTCTATAAGTCAGTTCACGAATATGGAAGAAACAGGCTTGTCCGTATAAATTCTCTCGATAGCCTCTGCAAACACGGGGGCAATGGGGAGTATCGTGAATTTGTCAAGCATTTTTTCTTCGGGCAGGCTTATCGTATCAAGAAGCACGACTTCTTTCATTACACTGTCTTTCATTCTCTGTATAGCGGGACCTGAAAGAACGGCATGGGTAGCACCGGCATAAACTTCTGTAGCACCGCCTCTTTCGATAACAGCCTTTGCAGCATTGCAGAGAGTGCCGGCGGTATCTATCATGTCATCAACAAGAATAACTTTCTTACCCTTGACTTCACCGATAATGCTCATAACTTCACATTCATTCGGTCTGGGACGGCGTTTATCGATGATAGCTATGGAACAGCCCAGTCTTGCGGCAAAGTTTCTTGCTCTTGTTACAGAACCCAAGTCGGGCGATACGACTACATAATCATCGGGCTTTCCGTTGATCTTATCTTTGAAGTAGTTGGCGAGGATCGGTGCACCTACAAGATGATCGACGGGGATATTGAAAAATCCCTGTATCTGAGCGGCGTGAAGATCCATTGTAAGAACACGGTCGGCACCTGCGGTGGTGATAAGATCGGCAACGAGTTTTGCAGAGATCGGATCTCTTGCCTTTGCCTTTCTGTCCTGACGGGCATATCCGAAATACGGAATGACCGCTGTGATCCTTGCGGCAGATGCACGCTTCATGGCATCGATCATAATGAGCAATTCCATTATGTTGTCATTGACGGGCGTGGAGGTGGACTGCACGATAAAACACTCCGAGCCTCTTACAGACTCATGCAGAGATACAGCTACCTCACCGTCACTGAAATGAGTCACTTCCGAGTTGCCGACAGGCAATCCCAATTTTTTAGCGATCTGTTCTGCAACAGGTCTGTTGGAATTGCAGGTAAAAATTTTAATGTCCTTGCCGTGAAAATTCATTTTAAAACTCCTCCAATTTTTGATTTTGGATAAAACTCTATAAGTAACATTTTAATACCTATTCGACAAAAAATCAAGTTTTTATGCCCATAACCTGCACTTTTTTTGAATAATCGTGCTATTTTGCGAAAAAAAGGCATTTATCCTTTAAAATATGATTGATTATGCACAATATTTTTTACAGGCTTTGACTTTTAAGGCAGGAATTTCCTACAGACATATTGTCAGAAATACTGCAATCTGTGATGAATGCAGAAGGTCCGATAAGGCAAAATGAACCTATTTTTGTATTTCCGCAGATAACGCTTGACGGAAGAATGACGGTATTGCATCCTATTTCAACATCAGTACCGATCATAACACCGTCTGTGCAGGGGATGTTCACACCGTTTTTCATATGTTTGTGAAGTATCCTTTTTCTTGCAATATCGTTGAGCTGTGCAAGCTGTATGCAATCGTTTGCACCGAGTACGGAATCTGCATTTTTCGCCTTGTATGCAAGAACAGTTTTTCCTGTCTGCTTGATGGCAAAGATAGTGTCTGTAAGATAATACTCCCCTGTTTTCGCACTCTTTTTGAGTGTCTTGAGGGCATCGAGCAGGGCATCGACTTCAAAACGATATACACCCGAATTAACTTCTTTTATCTTTCTTATCTCATCGGTAGCTTCTTTTTCTTCAACGATAGCTTGGAGCATGGAATTTTCATGAATGATCCTTCCGTAGCCTGTAGGATCTTCTATCTCGGCTGATACGACTGTACAACTGTTTTTTCCGCTGACGGCAAGGACTTCTTTTATTGTGTCCGCATCAATGAACGGTGCATCACCGTTCAATATGACCACATCACCGCCACGATGTCTTTCAAGAAAATCCGTTGCCTGCATGACAGCATGACCTGTACCGAGCCTTTCGGACTGAAAGACACGTTCAACTTCAAAGGGAAGTGTATCAAGATAGGCTTCCACAAATTCATGTTTGCTTCCGGTCACAACGCATATATCATTTATACCTGCTTCCCTTACGGCATCTATCACCCATTTTATCATAGGCTTGAACATGACCTCTGCAAGCACTTTCGGACGTTTGGAGTTCATTCTCTTTCCTTCACCGCCTGCCAATATTACCGCACTTGTATCCATATCAAAACCTCCGTTTTAAAAATTTTTTTCAGAAAATATTATATGCATTTTTCATCATGTCTTCTTTTTCAAGTATCTTTCTTGACATATTATACCAGTTCATGCAGTTGTCAAGTATTATCGCATCACTTGAAACAACTATACCGTTTATCTGTTTGAGTGCATAGTCAACTTCATTCATAATGATAACTTCTGTTTCAAAGCTGTATTTTTCAAAAGTTTCTTTGATTTTTTTACCGAGCCTTCCCGAATTGGAGACGGGTGAATCAAGGTAAAATACGGCTTTTTTTATTCTGCTCTCACTCAGAAATTCCCCTATGGCATTAACAGCCAAGTCCGTTTTATCTATAAGCCTGTAAGTGCCACGCAAGCCCGCCAGATCTCTTACAGTACCGTCCATGCACTCAAACACGGGTGAGCCAGAAAAAGCGACTTCAAGTGTGATGACGGTATTGAAGCCGTCTATGAAAAGCACAGCACCTTCCGGCAAAACAGAAATTTCCTTTTGTTTCCGCACTTCAAGCTGAATATCAGAGGATATTGACCTCACCAATGCAAGCCTTTGTCTTTCGGAAAGTGTATAGTGGTTTCCAACAAAAACAGAAGCATTTTTTATCGGATAGCCTTGATCGACAAGATATTTTATATCCCGTGAAGCTGTTCTAAGTATCTTCAATGCCTCTTCGGAAAAAAATTTCTCATCTTCGGGGACATATCCCCTTGCAACAGTTTTTATGTCTGACACCCCTTTTTTAAAGAAAAATAAATAGTGAATAACGAATCATACAGAACCACCGCTCTGCCATACATATTCATTACTCACTATCCATTATTCATTGATACTGCCGGTAACCGGACTCGAACCGGTACGGATTCGAACCGGTACGGATTTTACTCCGAGGGATTTTAAGTCCCTTGCGTCTGCCTATTTCGCCATACCGGCAAATTCAATACCGGTTTCATTATAATACATTAACTCCAAAATGTCAAGTTTTTTGTAAAAAACAATATGTTATCTTTAATCTGCAAATTTGCTTAAAAAAATGCATTCCATATACGATTTTATGCAATTTATCAAAACGTAATTGACAAATCACTTGATGTGTTTTATAATGAATAAAAAAGATTCACAGGAGGTTTTTTTGATATGAAGATAAGGAAATATCTTAAAAAAGCGGCTTGCATAGCAGCTTCGGCAGCAGTAATGACCGCTTCGAGTTCTGCAACGGTGTTTGCAAGGGACTATTACGGTTATGACTGTAAGTCAACCAAAATATCAGCTCCCAACTCCGTTCAGGGAGAAGTGGACGGACTTTCAAATGACCGAAATACAAGCTACAATACACAGATGGCTGAAAGAAACGGCAGTATTTATATTGCCACATACAGAAATGTGCTTGTCAATGCGGGAGAGAGCCTTTCAAAAGCATACGGACACGACTTTATGAGCGGTGAAGTCAGGGCGATAAACAACGTCATAACTAACGGCGATATTCCCGAAACAGGCGATGACGGCGGTGCATATCTGATGAAATATGACAAGAAGTCGGGCAATTTCTCAAAGCTGTACACATTCCCCAACGGTACACGCATTACAGCGGCTATAACTTATGGTGAAGATGTGTATTTCAGCACATACGCTGTGTACGGTGAAAATATTAAAGGCTGTGTTTACAAATGTGACACGAATGACAAAATTGAAGAAGTGACCGATAATTTCGGTGCATTGAGTTCGGCTTCGCAGTGTATCTATAATAATAAACTGTATCTTGCAGGCATTCACGGCAAGGTCACCGATGTAACCTCTGCCACAGTTTTTTGCTTTGAAGAGGACGGTGGTCTCTTTCCGGTTGCCGATTACAACGATTTCGGTGAATATGCTTCCTCTGATCTGTTCACAGGCATATCAACAGTACCGTCTATGGCACTTACGAGCTATAAGGGATATATCTATTTAACAATGCCCCATAAATACGGTCCTGTCTTGTTCAGAGGACACTCTGCCGAATACGGCGAAAAAGCAAATGAATACGGCTGGCACTGGGAAAAGATCGTTGGCACCGATCTTGGCGATTCTCTCGAAGTCGATGAATATGTGCTGAGAAAGGGCTATTCTTTCGGTCCGATATATGGTGCAACTGTTGTATTCAATGATGAACTTTATCTGTATAACTGCGATAACGTCATAAACGGATTTGTAGATGCCAATAAGGGAATAGCCGAAGAATTTTTCAGTGTGGATGATGTATATCCGAGCCAGTATCTCGGAATCCTTGACGATTCTCTCGTACATCATCAGAATTTGTGGAAGTTTAATGATAACACAGGTAAATTTGAAGTTTGCAAAGGATTTTCAGAACTTATGAAAAATACCTGCAACGAGTATGTATGGAGTGCCGAAGTTTACAACGGAGAGCTTTATCTTGCAACGATGGACATGGCAACGGTTTACGGCTATCTCACAAAGTTTGCAGGCAAGACTATTGAAAAGATGACACCCGATGAACTTGAAAAACAGGTAGAATATCTGAAAGAACTTAAAAACTATCTTAGTGAAGAACACATCGACGCATTCGGTCAGAAAATGTCACGCAGACTTAACGAACTTTCAAAAGAAACAAATGAACTCATTGAATATATTCAAAATTCCAACATCATTGACAGCGACATGATACAGAGATTTCAGGCAAAATTTGAGGATATAACAAAACAGCTTGAAAATCTTGCAAATGATGTTGTGGCAGAGTTTGACGAGGAAACAATAAAGTCTGCATTGTCATACATTCAGTCAAAGTTAGACTCTGTCATGGAAAACGGTAAAGGATTTGCAAACGGTCTTGCTGACATCGTCGGCAGGGATAAAGCAGAACAGCTTAAAGAAAAAATCAAGGAGTTCATCAGCGAACTTGAAAATGATGAAGATCTGGAAGACCTTCCCGAGCAGCTGCAAGAGTTATTCTCATATTACAGCAAAATATCGGAGTATGCAGAAAAATCCATGAAAATCACTGAAACCATAGAAAATATGACAGAGGATATTCTGAACAGTATTGATGGTGAATATGAAAGGGCAATGGCAAGAAGTTATATCACATTCGGCGTATTTGAGCAGTTGGGACTTTTAAAAGAATATGAAGATAGTGATGTGTATGAAGAGAATATTGATCCCATTCTGGTGTTCGGAGCTGAAAAGGCTGCACAGATAGAGGAAAAATTGCCTGAATTTATCAGCCTGTACAATGACGCCGAATTGAATGAGCTTCTTGATAAATACATTGAGACCGGAACCGATGAAGCCCTTGCCGCTTTCGAGGAGAAAGACTCTGAAATACAGAAGAAAATAAATGATATTATTGATGAACTCACGAAGGAACTTGATGAAGAAATAGCCTATGAAATAGAGCAATATATGTATTCACAGGCACTTTCTGTCAGTACGACTAACGGTGAAGAAGAATACATAGATGAAATATTCGGCAAGGAAAAAGCCGATGAAATTCGTCAGACCATCTTGGAAACTGCCGAACAGCTCGAAAATGATGAAGAATTCATGGCACTTGCAGAAGAACTCGAATCAAATATGACAGAGTTCTCTCCCGAAAATCTCGGCATAACAAAAACCATAGAAAAAATTGCAGAAAAATTCAATGAGAAATTGTCAGGCTTAGCAATAGACATTGATGAAGAAACCGTTGAAAAAATAGCACAGTATTTTGCTGAGAATCTTCCGTCACTCATACCGCAGGATATTGATATAAAGGAAATGCTCGGTCAGAAGAAAGTAACAAAACTTTCCATGATCGCCGCTAAATACATGATGAAATTCAATAATGACGAAGAACTGCAAGAACTTATATCGTATGTACAGAATTGGCTGTCCGATTCTCCGCAGAGCATTGTCTGGGATATAAAAGATATATATTCTTCTATCAACTGGAGCGGTCTGGAAACGTATTCCAAAATTGCATATATGGTAAACAACAATAATGCCGGTTTTGACCTTATAAAGACCTCTGACGGTGTGGATTTTGAGCTTGTCACAGATGACGGCTTCGGTGACAGATATAACTATGGTATACCGTCAATGCTTGCAACGGACGAGGGACTCTATATGGGTACAGCTAACCCGTTCTATGGAAGTCAGCTCTGGCTTTTGACCACCTCCACAGGCTCAAACAACATTCCCATTGATAACAAAGGACAGAACGGCAATTCCAACAACAATAACAGCAATACCAATAACAACAATACCGGCAATAACAATACCGGCAATGGCAACACAGGAAATACCGATTCACCTGCAACGGGTGACGGCAGAAATGTCGTTCCTGCACTTGCAGCACTCATGCTTTCATCTGCAGCAGTTATCGCCTTCAGAAAAAGAAGGTCTGCCAAATAATCACACAGCAGTATGAAACAAGGCTTGACATCTGAAACTCTCAGATGTCAAGCCTTTTTTTATGTAATGGGGTTTTCACTTATCTGCTTTTATTCTTCTGTATTTTCGTTTTCCACATCATCTGATGAAACGATACTTGTTGCCGTGTCATCTTCCGATACAACGGGAGCCGTATTTACAGCGGTCGCCGCTGCTGCCGTTATCATAAGTGTAAGTACCATTGCCGAAATTTTTCTGTAATATCTGTTCTGCACTTGCAACAACTCCTTTGTTTTCTTTAAGTATAATATATCATGCTGTTTTATACTCGGTTTGAATTTCTTTTAAAATATTCTTGAATATTACCTTAAAAATCTTTAAGTTATTAACATTTTATGTTTTCGGGAATATAATGTATCAAAAGACAATTATTTCGGGAGATATTTCAATATGACCAATATAAACAATTTCGGGATCATCGGCGGTGACAAACGTCAGCTTTATTGTGCAAGGTCTGCCATAGATGACGGTTACGGCGTGTATATATGCGGTTTTGAAAAATGCGATACCCTGCTCGGAATGCAGCTTTCCGACTTAGAGGATACGCTGAGAAACTCTGATGCATTGATACTGCCCCTTCCCGTCACAAAGGACGGCATCACTCTGAATACTCCCCTTTCCAACGATATTATTTCCATTGACAAGCTCTTTGAACTCACAGACCACAAGCCTGTATTCTGCGGTATGGCAAACAAACTTCCGCTTAAACGTGACAACATCTTTGACTACGGCACAAGAGAGGAATTTGCCGTTGCCAACGCTGTTCCCACAAGTGAGGGGGCTATAGAGACCGCCATGCTGGAGTATGACGGTACTATCAACAGTTCAAAATGTCTCGTCACAGGCTACGGCAGGATCGGGCGTGTGCTTTCGGATATGCTTGCGGGACTCGGAGCGGACGTTACCGTCAGTGCAAGAAATCTCAAAGACCTTGAATTTATCAAAGCAAGAGGCTTCCATGCCGTGAATACAGGCGATCTTCACGGCAAATTCGATATTATCTTCAATACCGTCCCTCATATCATCTTCAATGCCCGTATCCTTGCAAGAACAGCACAGAATGCCCTTGTAATAGACTTGGCTTCAATGCCCGGAGGCGTGGACTTCAAGGCGGCAGAAAGGCTCAATATCAAGGCTGTCCATGCACTGTCCTTACCCGGAAAAGTCGCTCCCAAAACCTCCGGCATAATTATAAAAAATGCCGTCTACAACATTATCAGGGAGGAAAATCTATGAAAACGGTGAAAGTAGGGTTTGCCATGTGCGGTTCATTCTGCACATTCTCAAAAGCCCTTGAACAAATGGAAATCCTTATAAAACTCGGTTATGATGTCATACCTGTCATGTCGTTCAATGCATACTCGACAGACACACGCTTCGGAAAGGCAAATGATATTTGCGATAAGATCAGGGAACTCTGCCAAAAAGACATCATATGCACGATAAAGGATGCCGAGCCGATAGGACCTAAAAAGATAACGGACATAATGCTTGTTGCCCCATGCACGGGCAATACCCTCGCAAAACTCGCCAATGCCGTTACCGATACGCCCGTAACAATGGCGGTCAAGTCACATTTGCGTCAGCAAAAACCCGTTGTGATAACCGTTGCCACAAATGATGCTCTTGGTGCTTCCGCTCAGAATATAGGAAAGCTCATGAATACACGACACTATTACTTTGTTCCTTTCGGGCAGGACAATCCTTACGAAAAACCCAACTCTCTTGTGGCGGACTTCTCACTCATACCCGATACACTCCGCTCTGCCATCGATCACAGGCAATTACAGCCCGTTCTCATATAAAAAAGGCAGTACAGAATCAAAGCACATTCTGTACTGCCTTTTGATATATCGATTTTGACACCCGTCAAGGTATGTATATTTTATTCAGATGACTCTGCCGATGATCCTGCACTTTCAGCAGTCGATGTGACAGATGATGTGACAGAACTTTCAGCAGGTACGGACGATGTATTTTTGTTGCCGAGAGGATTCTTGAACAGCGTGATATAAGCCGTTACGCCGAGTGCGATTATCAGTATTATGATAATAATAGCGGGAAGTATCACCTTGTTCTGTGTTTTCGGAGCAGTGACACGATTCACGCCCATATTTCCTCCGACTACCTTTGCATTTTCGTCATGCTTCATAGGCTGGGCAACAACATCATTTTTCTGCCATGCCTCTTCCTGTATCACATTATTGTCATTCATGCCCATCTTGCCTGCATACATCTGCTTCTTGAGGTTCTTTACATAGGAAGTCTGATCGAAGTTGGGATCGGACGGAACCTGCTGCGGAGGAAGATCACTCAGTCTTTCACCTGTAGAAGTAAGTTCTGTTCTTTCCTGCTGTATAGGCTGCAAGGGCTGACTCGGAGCAGTTGACCATTGTCTCTGCTGACGAGGCTGTCTGGGCGGTTGGGCAGGCTGCTGCACAGGTCTCTGCGGCTGTACGGGCTGTTGTACAGGTCTCTGCGGCTGCTGCATTGGCTGCTGATTGAAATCACCAGGATTTGCCGACCACTGTCTTTGTTGACGAGGAGGCTGACGTGGCTGTGCAGGCTGCTGCATTGGTTGTTGTACAGGAGGCTGCACAGGCTGTTGTACAGGTCTTTGCTGCTGCGGCATCTGCTGCTGATTGAAATCATTCGGATTTGCCGACCACTGTCTTTGCTGACGGGGTTGTCTGGGCTGTACAGGCTGTTGTTGTACAGGCGGCTGTTGTACAACGGGCTGCTGCACAGGGGGTTGTACAGGTCTCTGCGGCTGCGGCACAACGGGCGGCTGTACGGGAGGAGGAGTTTCTTTTTTCTGCAATACAACAGACGGCTTTGCGGGCTGCTGCGGTATGCTCACTTCTATATTGGTCTGCTTAACGACGGACGGTGCCTGCTTTCTCACAGGGATCTCCACTGTCGGTTCTTCCTGTTCAGGCTGTCTTGCACTTTGGGGAGGTGCTGCTTCAGGGCTGTTGATGTCCGGAAGGGCATTGCTTATTTCTTCCTGCTGTATGGGCGAAAGCATTACGGCAGGTGTGTTTCTTATCTCATCGATAGTTACCTCTCTTTCAAGCCGCATGGGCGGGAGGACAGTCTCCTCCTTTTCTTTAGCAAGCGGCGTGAGGGAAACTGCAGGCGTGTTTGCGATCGCTGAAAGCGGTACAGGTCTTTCGATCTGCATAGGCGGCAGAGAACTGTCATCATCTGACATCATTTCGGGAAGATTGTCCAAGTCATTATTGACCTTTGCAGAAAAATCCACCTGCTGATTTCTTGCTGCATTCCTCTGCTGCAACTTTGCAAAAAATGCATTCTGCTGAGCCTGTTTTTTAGCTTCTTCTGCTGCAAGTCTTGCTTGCTCCGCAAGCCTCTCCTGTTCAAGCCTTGCTGCTTCTTCGGCTGCTTTTTTAGCTTCTTCAGCTTTTCTGATCTCTTCAAGCCTTCTGGCTTCTTCGGCAGCCTTAGCCTCTTCTTCCAATCGAAGAGCCTCTTCTGCTTCAAAAAGCTCCTGTTCGATCTGTTCTCTTGTCTTGCCCGTCTTTATGCTGTAACCGCAAAAAGGACAATCCTGACCGTTATTGACGATCGAGTTGCCGCAGCCCGGGCATTCTATCAAAAGTGCCATAGCAATTATCTCCTTGTCACCTTAATTTTCAGATACATCTTCTTTCCGTGAAAATTATACATATATCCGATTATTATTATATTACATTTTCCTATTCCAGTCAACATTTTTAATATAAAACTAACATTTTTATCATATTTTAACAAAAATCATTGTGGTTTTACAGCAATTATTACACAATCATTTCTTTTTCCTGTCATGTGTTTCATTTACTTTCTTGGCTTCCAATTTTTTATGATAGGTCTTTATCATTCGCATTTCTTCATTGGTGAGTTCTCTCCATTTACCCGGCTGGAGCATTCCGAGTTTCACAGGTCCTATGGCAGTCCTCTTTAATCTTGCCACTTCCAGTCCCACTGCCTCACACATTTTTCTGATCTGTCTGTTTCTGCCCTCTTCCAGAACGATCTCCAAGACGGTTCTGTCCTGCTCACCTTTTACGACTCTGACAGATGCAGGCAGTGACTCCCTGCCGTCTATGACAACTCCCGTTGTAAGTTTGGTAAGCTGTTCTTCGGTCACTCTCGGTCTGACCGTCACCCTGTAGGTTTTGGCAAAATGTGTTGACGGATGTGTTATCATGTTCGCAAAATCCCCATCATTCGTCATCAATAACAATCCCTCTGATTCCCTGTCAAGCCTGCCCACATGAAACAGTCTTGCAGGCACTTCCTCAACAAGTTCCGTTACACATTTCCCACCGCCCTCATCACTGGCAGTTGTGATATATCCTCTCGGCTTGTGAAGCATGATATAATATTTTTTTGCATTGCTTTGGATTTTTATTTCCCTGCCTGCAACGGTTATCTTATCTTTGGACGGATCGGCTTTTTCTCCCAGCTTTGCCCTCCTGCCGTTGACAAGCACTGCACCCTTTTCAATGAGTTCCTCTGCTTTTCGCCTTGATGATATGCCCGCATCAGCTATTATTTTCTGCAATCTTATTTTTTCCATTTCTACGTCTCCTGTTCTTCATACAGACAACTCTCTCCTGCAAAGAGTCTTGCCTTTGCGAGTACTCTGCCGTCTGTGCAATATTCTACTTCACCGATCTCTGTACCCTTTTCAACGGGGGCATACAAAAAATGCGGCATATATATTTTCTTTTCAACTTCTGTATTCTTCGGCAACGCAATTTTCACTTCATCGGAAATTGCCGTGACACTCTGCATTTTTGAGCCGACAACGGGAATTTCCATGCTTTCGGATAAACTTCTTTTCTCTATTTGCGAAAACCCGTATTCATACATGGCAATATGGTCATTCCAATCATTGCCGTCATTCAGCGTGACAGCTATAAGTCGAACTCCGTCACTCTCCGCACAGGAAGTCAATGTCCTGCCTGCCTTTTTGGTAAAACCCGTCTTTATCCCCATACACTTATCATATAAAGACAGCAGTTTATTGTGATTCACATATGTCTGCACCTTGTTTTCTGGTGACACAAATTCCACTTTCATGCTTTTCTGTGAAACTATCTCTCTGAATTTTTCATTCTGCATGGCGTAACTGCACAATAAAGCCATATCATATGCCGTTGAATAATGTTCCTCGTCATCAAGTCCCGACGGCGTGACAAAATGAGTGTCTTTCATGCCTATCTCATGTGCCTTTTCATTCATCATGTCGGCAAAGCCCTCTTTACTGCCTCCTATGGCTATAGCTATTGCATTTGCCGCATCATTTCCTGAGATCATCATCATTCCCTTGACAAGCTCAGATATTTTCAGCACATCTCCCACTTGCAGATACATACTTGAACCCTCTGCTATCATGTCATAGCTGAACTTCACTTTCCTGTCACAGTCACTTTCAAGGGCTATAATTGCCGTCATTACTTTCGTGATACTTGCAATAGCCCTTTTTTCATGTGCCGCTTTTTCATAGAGAACTTGTCCGTTATCTGCACAATACAGCACTGCCGATAATGCCGACACTTGTATATCACTTTCCGCACTCACCGTCACCGCTGTAAACATCATCAAAACCGCTGTCACAAAACAAACTATTTTCCTGTACAGCATAAAACCACCTGCCTTATCTCTAATATATGCACAAGGCAGATGGTTTATTTTTGATTTTTATACCTGTGGATCGTCAAGTCCCGAATCAGTCTCTTTTTTTTCTTTTTCAGATTTTTTATCCTCTTTCTTATCTTTCTTGAAGATGCCTGCCACTTTGTCAACGATATCAGGTATCATTCCGACAGCTCTGTCCTGTGAATCCTGATAAGTCGATATGTTCAGCAGTTTCACTTCACCGTTGTATATAGAAATAAAACCCAACGGCGTTATCGTTACGCCTGCACCTGCTCCGCCGCCGAATAAATTCTGCGAATCGGCTTTCTTGGAATTGAACTCCGAACCGCCCGATGCAAAACCGTATATTACTTTCGATACAGGTATGATCGTTGCACCGTCAGGGGTAGTTATCGGTGTACCGATAACCGTGTTTACATCCACCATTTGTTTCAGCTTTTCGAGGGTGGTATCCATCAAGCCCTCTATTGGTCTTTCACTCATCTTTCAACACCGCCTTTCCTGTAATTATAATCCAATCTTCATGAAATTGCAATATCATTGTTTTATTTTCTTCAATATCCTTATACCGCCTATCAATGCTCCAACCGCACCTGTCAGCACAAATACAGGCATTATATGGGCTTTTAAAATAAATCTCACCTGTGTTTTTTTCGCTTCAAAGCCTGCATCTATATATTCCTCATGCCTTTTCAATCTTGTATGCCTGTCTATAAGCGACAGAAGCGGATATATTGCCGAACACGCATAGCCGAATTTCATAGCCGTATCCGCAGGATCACTGCCCACTACAAGCAGATCTAACCTTGTTTTCATTACAAGATGTCGTCTTATGGTGTCTGCCAATTTCAACAGTATCGCTGTTATCTCTTTGAGAAGTTCTATTATCCCTTCAAGTCCCTGTTTTTTTGTGAACTCAAGTACAGGATTTTTCTTTTTTTCTTTCGTTTTTTTTTCCTTTTCAGGCTTTTTCTTTTCAGGCTTCTCTTTCTGCGGCAGTATTTTGAAGATCGGGAAGATATATCCCACTTTCAGCTTCACTTCATCCATGTATTCCAGTTCTATGCTGAACGGGCAAAAAATGACAAACCCTATCAGAAATACTATCACTAAAAGTATTATCCGTAATACAAGCATTATTCATCACCCTGCTCTTCATTCGGCAGCGGCGGCAGTTCATCTGTTGACGATATATTGAAACATCTTAAAAAATGCTCTGTCGTGCCGTAGACAAGAGGTCTGCCGGGCAATTCAAGTCTGCCTTTTTCCTCAATAAGCTGTCTTGCCACAAGGCTCGATACCACGCCCGAACAATCCACTCCTCTTACCTGTTCTATAAATGCCTTTGTCACGGGCTGATTGTATGCAATGACTGCAAGCACTTCTGCCGCCGCCTGTGAAAGAGGTGTATTCCTCTTTATATCCATGACTTCTCTTATCACTTCCGCATACTTCTCTACTGTACACATCTGATAACTGTCATTCAGGCGAACTATCCTTATACCTCGTTCCGCTTTTTCATATTCCTCAACAAGTCCGTCACATATCGTCATAGCCTGCAACATTCCTATTTTCAAGCCTTGTGCTATTTTCGTCAATTCAACAGGCGTTCCGCTTGCAAATATCACTGCTTCAACTGCATTCTTCAATTCTCTTTCTTCCAACGCTTTCCGCCCCCGACTGCCATTCTCAATTCAAATCCCCCGTCAACTTCCTCTATCTCCACACGCTTTCCCTTTATAAGTTCAAGTACCGCCAGAAATATCGCTACCAATTCACTTTTATCCGTTGCTCCATCAAATACTCTCTCATACTTCATGCTTTTGACTTTACACAGCTTCCGCATTACTCCTATTATCTTTGAGCTTACAGAAACAACTCTTCTCTGCACGATGCCCTCAAACAAGTCCCTTGACGGCGGTATTTTTTCCTTGCCCCTGCCTACCGCCAGCATATATGCACCTACAAGATAATTTGCTTCATGTACTCTCTTATATTTCATGTCAGCCTTTATCTTCAGAGGCTCTCGGCAATAGCTGTCAAAACTGATATTCTCCATTAAAACTTTTGCTATCTCTTTGCACTTTCTGTACTCGATAAGCTCACCGGAAAGTTCTTCACGCATTTTTTCACCGTCATCATATTTCGGCAAAAGCATAGCCGACTTTATCTGCACAAGCCTTGATGCCATTGAAAGAAATTCCCCTGCTATATCCAAATTCTGTTCCTGCATGATGCTGATATGCTCCATATACTGTTCAAGAAGTTCGGATATTTGTATATCACAGATATTCAGCTTGTTTTTCTCTATCAGGTGCAGAAGAAGATCAAGAGGTCCTTCAAATACTTCTAATTTATACGAAATCTGTTCCAATCCCCGTCACCATGCCCATGAAAACGGCAGTGCCGTCAGCCAGTCTATCATATCACAAAGCAATACCTGTACGGGATATATAAGATTTCCTATACCGCCCATCAGGACAAGTGCCATGAATAACATTGTGATATACATCTGATATTTTTCTATCCAGAATATAGCCTTGTTCGGCAGGAACGCCATCACAATTTTAGAGCCGTCAAGAGGCGGTATCGGTATGAAGTTGAACACTGCAAGACTTACATTTATTATCATCAAATACTTAAAAAACAACAGTACATAATACATAACGCTCGATACTCCTATATAATATGCATTTGTCTTTATCAGTATCGTTACGATGAGATTGAATACAAGTCCTGACACTATCGCCGCAAGCAGGTTAGAAACAGGTCCTGCCAATGCAGTTAGTGCCATATCTCTTTTGGGCTTCTTGAAAAATCTCGGATCGACAGGTACGGGCTTTGCCCAACCGAATCCTATCAAAAGTATCATTGCCGCTCCCAGATAATCTATATGTGCGAGCGGATTCAATGTCAGTCTGCCCTGAAGTTTTGCTGTTCTGTCACCCAGCTTATTCGCCACAAATCCGTGTGCCCATTCATGCAGCGGCATTACAAGAAATATTACCATGAGGGACGATATGATATACACTATCACCTCTATGATATTCACGTTCCCTGAACGTATCATACTCAAAAGCATTATCTTTCATTCCTTTCCAAAAAAATCAAGAACTTTTCTTTGAATCAACATAAACATACAAAAACAAAAACGGAGAAAGCAATCCCCCGACCGATCCCAATAATACAGTTTTCACTACACCCTTTTTCTTCCGCTGCTTTTTTCTCGTTTTCATTCAAGTATCTATCGGGATGATATTTTTTTGCAAGATTTTTATATCATCGGAAGCTGCATTAAGGGACACTCCCAAAATTTTATAAGGATTTTTTTCCATTCGCAACTTCTTCCTCCAATTATCAAAAAACACCAACTTCTTTCATTCAAGTTGGTGTTTTCATAAGCTGAATTTCAGAAGATATTATTCTTCTCCGTCTTCTTCGTCCTCGTCATAGTCGAATTCAAGAAGCTCTCCGCATTTCGGACATTTCATGCTGCCCTGCAACACGGCTTCTTCTGTCAATGATATGGTCTCATTACAGGTCGGGCAAGTGACTTCATACAGCGTGTCATCTTCACTGACACAGTTCTCGCAGTCGCAAGTCTCATCATCGTCCCCGTATATCTCGTCATAATCATCATCTTCGTCATCATCTTCAAAAAGGACATCTTCCACACCTGTCAGGTCTTCATCCAATGCATCTATCTGATCGCATACATCGTCATAGCACTGTCCAAGTTCCGAGATCTCCTCTGCCATCTCACCGACAAGGTCTACCAATGCTTTCAGCACTTTATTCTGCTTTTCATTCATGTCAAGTTCCATTCCATCGAACAAGCCCTTGACATATGCTGCCTTTTCACTTATATTCATTTTCTTTCCCCTCACAATCACTCATTGCTGACCGAACCGCACAATGTACATTGTACATTGCACATTGTACATTGTTTAAGCTCTTGCCATGTATTCACCTGTTCTGGTGTCGATCTGGATCTTGTCGCCCTCGTTGATGAACAGAGGCACTTTGATCTCTGCACCTGTTTCAAGTGTTGCAGGCTTCGTTACATTGGTAGCGGTATCGCCCTTGAAGCCGGGATCGGTCTGTGTAACCGTCAGGACAACAAAGTTAGGCGGCTCTACACCGAATACATTGCCCTTGTAGGACAGAACTTTACATACCATGTTTTCAGTAACGAACTTGAAGTTATCACCCAAAACTGCCTTATTGATAGGTGTCTGCTCATAAGTTTCATTGTCCATGAAGTAGTAAAGATCGCCGTCATTGTAGAGATACTCCATGTCTTTTCTCTCAACGAATGCTGTCGGATACTTGTCATTGGGGTTGAAAGTTCTTTCAACGACTGCACCTGTAATGACGTTTCTTATCTTTGTACGAACAAACGCCGCACCTTTACCGGGCTTAACGTGCTGAAATTCAATGATAGAAACGACCTGTCCGTCCATTTCAAACGTAACACCGTTTCTGAAATCTCCTGCTGTTATCATAATTAAAATCCTCCGTTTTTCATAAAATAATATACCTGTATTATTATACTATACGTCAAATCAAATTGCAACATTTTTTTCAAATTACGGTAAGTTCTTTTGACATTGACGCAAAATTCATATATCCGCTGCTTGTTACAACGACCATATCTTCTATCCTGACACCGAACCTGTCGGGCAGATATACGCCCGGCTCAACTGTCACGACCATGCCGTTTCTCAATATAAAATCGCTTTTCGGAGAAACGGACGGTACTTCGTGTATATCCAATCCTACGCCGTGACCTGTGGAATGTCCGAAATACTCCCCGTATCCTGCATGACTGATATATATTCTTGCAGCATCGTCAACTTCACCGCAGCTTACACCCTCTTTTATCATATCAAGGGCATTCTGCTGTGCCTGTTTTACTGTTGCATAAACTCTTTTTTGTTCCGAGCCTATGTTTCCGAATGCATACGTTCTCGTCATATCGCTGTGATAGCCGTCATAAGTTGCCCCTATATCAAACAAGATGAGATCTCCTCTTTTCACCCTGCTGAACTCAGGCACTCCATGAGGCATTGATGTATGTTCACCCGCAAGCACTATCAGATCAAACGACACTCCCTCTGCACCCGATCTTCTCATTCTGAATTCAAGTTCCAATGCGATCTCTCTTTCGGTCACACCCTCTTTTATCAGTTTCAGAGTTTCCCTCAGTGCATTTTCCGTTATCACCTGTGCCCTGTGCATTTTCTCTATCTCGTCAGAGGTCTTTATCACCCTCATTGTATTGATGATCCTGTCAAGTTCATTGCTTTTCAATGCAGCGGCATTTGCCTTTGCAAATATCTTTTCAATATGCTCACACTCACTCAGCGTTATTGCCGAACTTTCCAGCATTATATTTTTCAAGCCGTTCTGACTGATAATATCCGCCATATCATCACTCAGCACTTTATAAGCAACTACTGTACAATCCTTTGCTTTTTTCTGTGCCGCCTCGCTGTACCTTGAGTCAACAAAAAGATAACTTTTTTCTCTCGTGACAAGCAAGTATCCCAATGACGATACAAAGTCTGTAAAATATCTTCTGTTGGTGGCGGAAAATATCAATGCACCGTCGGCATTTTGCGGAAGCATTTCCGATAATATCCCAAGTTTCGACATACTCCGCACCTCATACCAATTTCTTTGCAAGAGCCGACAATCCGAGATAATAACTCTCCTTGCCAAAGCCTGCAATACATCCTATACAAACCGCTGATATAACAGACTTATGCCTGAACTCCTCACGGGCATAGATATTCGACATATGTGTTTCGACTGTCGGGATATGCACAGACTCTATCGCATCATGCAGAGCATAACTGTAATGCGTCAATGCACCCGCATTTATCATTATACCGTCTTTTTCACCGTAAGCGGAATGTATTTTGTCCACTATATCTCCCTCATGATTTGACTGAAATATCTCCAATTCAAATCCGAGTTCCTCTGCCCACTTCATGACCTGTACATTGATGCTTTCTGCTGTTTCAGCCCCGTATATATTCTTGTCCCTGATGCCCACCATATTCAGATTAGGTCCGAGTATAAAAAGTATTTTCTTCATTTTTTCAATCCGCCTTTGCCACAGAATAGGTAAAATCTATATTTCTGTCTTTAAGCTGTTTTTTACCTGCATTCAGAAATGCCTCACCGTTTTCGGTATACTTGTACTTGAAAACTATTTCTATCCTGTAACCGTCAAATTTCCTGTCCTTATACATCTCACTGTAACCCTTTGTTTCTATATACCTGACATAGTTGTTTATTTTTGCCTGAATTGCCGTGAGATGTTCATATTCCTGAACAAGCCACGCATAAGGATCGGTTATCAAAAATACCAATTGATTCGTGTCCTTGTCTATTCCCATTCCGTCAATCACATTTGCCTGCTTTACAGACATATTTATTCCCCCATGATCTTTATCTTTTTCCTTACATTAACTTCCAATTTTCTTCTTATCCCGATCGTCAAACCGTGTTCTTCATCTCTCGGCACAAGCAGTACAGACTTCATGCCTGCCAGATTTGCTCCCAGAACATCTGTATATATCTGATCGCCCACTACAAGCACACTCTGCGGTTTTTCCTTCAGCTTTTTCTTTGCCCTGTTGAATCCGAATGGAAACGGTTTCAAACTCATCGATACACAATCAAGCCCCACGCTGTCCGAAAAAGGCTTGACTCTCTTTTTATAATTATTCGAGCATATCACCACTGCGATATGATTTTCCTTCAGCATGGCTATCCACTCATAAACTCCCTCATACGCTATATGTGATGTCGGCGGTGCAAGGGTATTGTCAACATCAAGCAAAATAGCATCTATATCAAGTTTCCTGATAAGTTCCATGCTGATATCCGTAACATTTCTGACTGCCGCTGTCGGCATCAAAAGTCCCCTTTTCACTCCACTCCCCCTTAAGATCCACTGCACATTTGAAAAGGGGACATTCCCGAAATGCCACAATGAAGCAGCATCCGAAAACATCCCCTTAATTTCTGTGTAAAGCACATTACTTGTACTTACGTTTACGAGCAGCTTCAGACTTCTTTTTACGCTTTACAGAAGGCTTTTCATAAGCTTCTCTCTTACGAACTTCCTGAATGATACCGCCTCTTGCACACTGTTTCTTAAATCTTCTCAATGCACTTTCGAGGGATTCATTGTCTTTAATTCTGATCTCAGCCATTTATCTTCCCTCCCATCCGCCATAAGGCAGGGGTTTGTGTCATTACGATACCTTATCATTATACATTACACAAATACGATTTGTCAACAAGTAAAATCAAATAAATTTAAACAATTTTCTCTGTAAACTTTGCATAATGATTTTAATAAGCCGTTCATGCAAATTTCAACTGCACATTTTCCGATGAAATGCAGCTGCTATTTTCAAATGGTTCATAATTTATCAGTAACGCTTCTATTACTGCATTTCTGTTTTCTTCTTTTGCACCCACATGATAAAAATGCTCTTTTGTTATCTTATGGCAAAATCCCCATAATTCGTTAATATATAAATTTGCTCTGTAATCATTATGATCCCAAGTCGAAAGCATAAATTTATTTTTTGAACCTTTCAAAGCCTCACATAATTTATTTTCATCACATTCATTCCAACTGTCATAATAATCAACATTTCTCCCTATATAAGGTGGATCACAATATATAAAAGATTTCTCTGTCGCTTTACCAATCGTTTTTTCAAATGAATCGCATATAAATTCCCAGTCGCACACCGATAAACATTCTTCTATATACTTTACCTGATTCACTATCTTTGTTATATATGCCTTTGAAAATCTCTGCGGTTTATGCCCGTAAGGAACATTAAATTTATGATCTTTATTAAATCTTATCATTCCATTGAAACATGAACGATTTAAGAAAAGAAAATCCAACGGCTCATGTTTTGAATTAAATCTTTCTCTGACTTCATAATAATATTCATCGTCTTTTTCTGAAAGTAATCTGCCATTTTCCTCAAGAAATGTCCTTATGATATAAGAGTTTATCTTTTTATCTTTCAACTGTTCGTAAAAATCAATAATATATGGATTTTTATCCGCAAAAATTGCTTTCTTTGGTTTTACATTAAAACCAACAACGCCCGATCCCATAAAAGGTTCTATCCATAATGTTTCTTCATCAACAACAACATTCCTTCTTATCAATGGAATCAATTTGGTTTTAATTCCTTGTATCTTTATAGGCGGAACATAAATCTTTTCACTCATTCTATCTGCTCCTCTTGGATTTTTTTGGATTATTCAAATTTTCAGGCAACCCCTTAAATTCAAGATATTCTTTAAAACTTGACATCTTTTTATATGTGCCATCATCCTTTTTTATCTCTATCTTACCGAAATTAGCCCAGTAATCATCAAACTTATCTTCTCCGGCTTTTGCAAAAACACCATTTCCGTTAATAATATCATCAATACATTGTATACTTCCGATATTGGCTGTGTTTCCGCTGCCACTTTTGTCACTTGCAATTTTCCATTTCTCTTCCGCAAAAAACACCAACCCTTTTATAACCGATGGAATATTTTTAATTTCGTCCACGGAATAGGTTCTCATTTCATCTGTTTTCAAAATATCGGTTCTTCTGTAAATGATACCCAAGCAAAAATGTCCCGAATAATCGCTGTATGGATATTGTATATTTTTTGTACTCTTTCGGTCAATAAAATACTCTCCATGAGATCCTAAAGTAAAACCATTGCAAAAATCATCATTTTCATCAAAATATGTTGTCTTTAAGTCAACCGCAAATTTTATATTTTCATTCTTCTTACAAATAAACGTCATATCCGGATACCAATTCTGATACTTTGCAAGTTCTATCCTGTAATTTATTTCATCAGCAAAATTCTTTAAATAAGGAAATAACTGCAATTCCAATATCTTTGATATAACTTTTGTATCGCCCGAAACAGTATAAACATTTTTAAATATATCTATAAAACCTCTTATCGTCCACTCATCATTTTCGGAAATCTTGGTTGACAAATTTCTAACAAATTTTTTTAGCTCCGTAAGGAACAACTCTTTTTCGTTCTCAAACAATCTCGATTGCTTCTTTCATCAGTTTTCGCCTGCAAGAACTCCTGTACAAAATGCCGTCTGCAAGTTGAATCCGCCCGTGTAACAATCCACATCTATGACTTCTCCCGCAAAATACAAGCCTTTTATCAATTTCGACTCCATTGTTTTCGGCTCTATCTCTTTAACATCAACTCCGCCTGATGTCACTATTGCTTCTTCAAGCGGTCGATATGATTTCACTGTAAGCGAAAATCTCTTTAAAAGTGATATTATATTTTTCCTGTCCATACGACTTATCTCACTGCACTTTTTCCAGCTTTTCCTCAGAAAGTGCGGGTTTCAAGTCTATATCAAGTCTGTATCTGCCCGACTGCATTTCTCTCATGTGAGAACTTGCACTCAAGATCACCGCCCCCGATACGCCGTATTTCATCAACTGCAATTCACCGAAATCCGTATATATTTTTTTATTCGCATGGGTGTCAAAGACATTCAACGAAACATTCTTCAAAAGAAGTTTATCACATTCAGACGGTATTTTTTCAACTGTTTCAAGCGGTACAAGTGACGGTTTCAGCGGTACTATCCTGTGTCCGACTTTTTCGGCAAATTTGTAGCCGTCCCCCGTTGAACCCGTCAATGAATACGATTTTCCTCCGCAAGCGACTATCACCTTATCAAACTTCAAAAATTCATTCTGAATTTTTATCCCCTTTATACAATTATCTTCAACGACTATATCCGAAACGGCTTTATTTATTATTTTACAGCCTGCCTGTCTTGACACTCTCAAGAGGGTATCAACGACATCTGCCGCCCTGTCGGATACAGGGAAAACTCTGTTTCCCCTTTCGGTTTTGAGTGCAAGACCGTTGCTTTCAAAAAATGTCATGGTATCGCTCGGTGAAAACCTGTTCAATGCACTGTAAAGGAATCTTGCATTGACAGGAGTATTTTCTATAACGGTCTTTATATCGCAGTTATTCGTCAAATTACATCTGCCCTTGCCTGTGATATATATTTTTCTGCCTATCTTCTGATTTTTCTCAAAGACAGTTATGTCATCACCTGCATAGGCTCCGAATATACCTGCCATCATTCCTGCCGCACCGCCGCCTATAACTGCCGTCTTTCTCGCCAAATCACTGTTCCTCCCTGTTGTTGCTGTATACATCATACTCTTTCCATATATTTTCAAGTTTCTCAAACGTATTGCTTGCTTCAAGTTCGGGATTAAGTACAGTTGCCACTATAAGAGCATTTATCATGCTCAACGGTGCTACAAGAGAATCCACCACCGATGCCATGTCACTTTTTGCAATAAGAACAAAATCCGATACCGATACAAGAGGGCTTGCCATGCTGTCGGTGATGGCAATAACTTTTGCTCCCCTGTGATGTGCAAAGGTCATAGCTTTTATCGCCGCATTGGAATATCTCGGAAAGCTGATGCCTATTATCACATCTTCACTTGACATTCTGAACAGTTTTTCATGTATCTCCGTTTCGCCGTAGTTGCTTATCACCTTGACATTCTCAAATATCAGCGAATAGTAGTATCCCAAAAAAGATGCAAGTGCTGCCGAGCTTCTAACTGCAAATATATATATCGTTTTTGCCTTTGAGATGGCATTGACTGCATTTTTGAAATCATCTTTTGATGTTTCTTCAATAGTCTTTCTTATCTTCTCTATATCCTGATTAAGAACCGTCTCAAGAATATCGTCATTGTTTATTCTGCTTTTTGTAACTTCGATCCTCTGTACAGATGTCAGCTTGTCCCTTATCATTTCCTGCATGGCTCTCTGCATCTGCGGATAGCCGTCATAGCCAAGCTCCGCTGCAAACCTTACAACAGTCGATTCACTCACGCCCACAGTTGTTCCCAACTTTGAAGCCGTCATGAATGCCGCCTTGTCATAATGCTTTGTAATAAAATGAGCTATCAGCTTCTGACCTTTTGAGAAGCTGTGCATTTTTTCGTTTATATTCGACAACAGATTTTTTGTCATAGCAAAAATCCCCTTCACTTAATGTACATCTATTTTATTCCTGTTTTTAAAAAAAATCAAGTCACAAAAACAAAAAATCAGAACATTTCTGCTCTGATCTTTTGCAATATCAGTTTCGTCTTTTATGAGAAGTTTTTCTGCCCCGCTGAATATGTGGATGTTGTTCGGGAACGGGCTGTGTGTTCAGTGCTTCATCAAGATATGAAATGATACGGTTTTGCACCACGATCCTTGCTATACAGTATACCAGAACTGCAACAAGCACACCCGTAATTATAAGAAGTGTAATGCAGAGTCCCTTATA
Source organism: uncultured Ruminococcus sp. (assembly GCA_902800005.1). GTDB lineage: Bacteria > Bacillota > Clostridia > Oscillospirales > Acutalibacteraceae > UBA1213. The sequence goes on from CADCCP010000004.1 coordinate 83,356, forward strand.
TACTTCGACCGAATAATTGTCTATCGTTGTATTGTATCTGATATTCTTCTCAGAGATATTGTCATTTCCTGCTCCTATTACGACTTTATGCCATTCATTTTTGCCGCCCTCAAAGAATATCTCCGAAAGCCTGATACAATCACTGAATGCACCGTTTCCTATGTATCCTATGCCCTTTGGAAAAAACACATTGACAATATACTTATTTCCGTAAAATGCAAAGTCGGCTATGCCTTTGGTATTCCTCTGTATACGAACATCCGCTTCTTCAGGCATTTCGCCTTTATAACCGCAGTACCAGCCGTCTATATATATACTTCCGTCAGCACTGTTACGATAAAAAGCAGTTTCCGTAAAAGCATCCTTGCCTATTCTTTCAAGACTTGCAGGAAGGTCGATCTTTTTAAGATCACTGCAGTTCATGAACGCCTTTTTATCTATGTATCGTATGCCCTCTTCAAACCGTATCTCCGACACATTCACGCAATTCGCAAAAGCACCTTCATCTATGCCGATAACTGCCATGTCATCTATTTTGCTCGGAAAAGTGATCTTTGTATCTTTTTGATAACCGTTTTTACACTTATACACGGTTATCTCGTTTTCCGAACTGATACGATATTTAAAAAACTCTCCTTCACATATTTTCTCACCTGTTGCCGTAAAATGCACATTTGCCCTGAGAAAACTCTCATTACCTTTGCTTTCAGCGTGTACTCCGTTCCAGACTTCCGCACTTCCCTCAAAATACACATCTTTCAGATCGTCACATCCCTCAAATGCCCCTTCCTCTATTTTCACGACACTTTCGGGTATGACAACACTCTTTAAATTTTTACTTTCCTTAAAAGCCCCCGACAAGATGACTTTCACTGTTCCGTCATCAGTTTGCTGAGGTATCTCCGCTTTTTCACTGCCGCCCTTGTACCGCACGACCGCAACAGCACCTTCCAATACCTGATACTCAAATTCATCGTCCGCAAAAACAACCGACGGCAAACTCAGCACCAATATCATTACGGCAAAAAATATAGCGATCTTCCTTTTTCCCATTCCCTCACCTTTCCTTTAAATGTAATATACCCTGTCCGACTTCCTTTCCGGTATCTTTGTCAGGTCACTTTCGGTATACCCAAGTACACAGTGTCCGATACCTTCATAATCTCCCTCAATACCAAGTGACTTCAATATTTCCTTGCCCTCGTCACTTTCAAACTCCTCTTTTGCACGATGTATCCAACAGCTTCCTACACCCATCGAATGTGCCGCCAGCATGAGATTTCCCATAACAAGACTGCCGTCATAAATATATGTCGGCTTGGACTTGTCAGCAAGCACCACCAATACAACAGGTGCATTATAAAACGGATCAAAGCCCTCTGCCCAGCCGCCTATCTTCCTGTTCATCTCCGACAATCTGTCACGCATTGCCCTGTCCGTCACCGCAACTATTATTGCCGACTGGTAATTTCTGCCGCTTGCCGCATACACTCCTGCCTTTATTATATCATCTATTACTTCCTTTGGCAACATATCATCTTTATAATTTCTTGCACTTCTTCTCTCGACCATTGCCTTTATGACTTCATTCATCGCTGTCAGCCTCGCTTTCAAGTTTCTTTTCATGTTTTCTGCCATATCTGTTAGCGGTGTTGCCCGTTCCGTTGTTACTGAAAGCGGTACAGTCAAAACTCAATTCACCCACTTTTATGCCGCCCTTGACAGGTGACAGGATAAATCCCAAAGCCGCTCCGCATAAAAATCCCGAAATTGCCAAAATAATCCCTGTTGATGCTTTCATAAGATCTACCTCCAAAAAAATTTAATTCAGGCGGAAAGCTGCACTCTCCATAAAAAGCAAATGCGTAAGGTTCTGAAAAACCCCACGCACTTACTCAAAGGAATAAAAAGAAAAAAGGAAAAAGGAAAGAAAAGGAATAATCAAATTTATCACTGTCCGGTACTCTCCGAACTGTTACTATAATACACTAAAATTTTTCATTTGTCAAGTATTTTTTATAGATTTTTTATAATTCTTTTCAAACATTATAAAAAAACTATTTGACTTTAAAGCAAAAAAGTTATATCATATAATTGTAATATGTTTTGCTACAAGGAGGTTTTTTCTATGAAATGCCCTTACTGCGGTTATGAAGAAAGCAAGGTCGTTGATACCCGTTCGGTCGATGATAACGGAAAGATCAGAAGACGGCGTGTTTGTTTCAGTTGCTCCAGAAGATTCACTACATATGAAACTGTTGAAACTATGCCTTTTATGGTCATCAAGCGTGATATGGGGCGTGAACCGTATGACCGTGAGAAGCTCACCAGAGGCATTCTCAGAGCCTGCGAAAAAAGAGACATATCTGCCGAGCAGATCATCTCTATCGTTGATAAAGTCGAAGCCAAGATGGATATCTGCTATGACTATGAAAAAGAGATACCATCTACCATGATAGGTGAATATACCCTGCAGGTTCTCAAAGATGTCGATGAAGTCGCATATGTCCGTTTCGCATCTGTATATAAGCAGTTCAAAGATATACATTCTTTCCTCGAAGAATTAAATAAACTTATTTCCGAAAAACAGGAGTGATATTATGATAATCGATACCCATGTACATATCGGTAATATGCTTGGTTTTGTCCTCACGGAAGAGGAGGTCATTTACTCAATGCAGAAATACGGCATCTCTCACAGTATCGTTTCAAGTCTGAATGCTGCCGAATTTGACCACCGGCTTGAGCCTGTCCCTTCGCAGTATCTCCATTCACAAATAGAATGTCTTAATGATGTCATTGAATTTGCAAAAAAATTTCCCGATAAAATAAGTGCTGCCGTCTGGGTAAGACCTTTCAATGAAAAAGCCGATGATGCTCTTTATCAAGCTGTCAGCCAAAACAGAAAATATATCAAAGCCGTCAAGTTCCACCCCTATCACTCAAACATCCCCTTTGATTCCAAACAGTCCGAACCGTTCATTGAACTTGCCGAACATTACGGTCTGCCTGTTGTCACCCATACATCATGTATCAAAGTTTACAGAATGGCAAAAAAATATCCAAAGACCAAATTTGTCATGGTGCATATGGGACTCGGTACCGACAACAAGGAAGCCATCGACCTCATTTCCAAACTCCCCAACCTTTACGGCGACACTACATGGGTACCTGTCAAAAGCACCCTTGCACTCATCAGAAATGCAGGTATTGACAAGGTTTTCTTCGGAAGTGACAATCCCATTGACGGTAAAGATACCTATTTCTGCAACAGGAACGGTGACCGCTCTCTTTATCAGGAATATTTCAATGAACTGAAACATATCCTTTCTCCCGATGACTATGACAAACTCATGTATCGGAATGCCGCTTCCGTTTTCGGCATCGACCTGTAAAAAAGCTCCGCATTGCTTTGAAACAATGCGGAGTTTTGTTTTACTTTCTTACATATACTTTAAAGTATTTTTTCTCTACTCTGCCGTAGAAATCCTTGACTTTGACACATACATCATATGTAGTTGCCCTTGAAGCATTAAATGTTGCTGTTGTGCAGTGGCTGAAATCTCTTATCGTTTTCCAGCCGATGCTGTCCTCGCTCCTGCAGTAGAATGCATACTGATAGCCGTTTTCACCGCCGTGTGCGGCTGCCGTCAATATTACACTATCGCCCAGCCTGACATGATCGGCTGATATTCTCGAATCATTCACGAGTTTCGGGCATACCTTGACTGTATCATAGTATTTCACAAGATGTCCCTTTTCATCGCTCACCTTAACACATATATCATAAGTTGTTGCTTTCATGGGCTTGAATGATACTGTATCATCTGCATTCGTATTCACTCTTACCCAACTATCGTCTTCCTGTCTCTTGTAGAAACAATCATAGCTGTATGAACCGATACCGCCTGCCGCCTTACACTTGAAAGTCACCTCTTCACCGAGATACACGATGTCACTGACAACACCGGACTTATTGACCAAAGGCTTTTTTACTTCAAAAGTCATATACTTTTTCTCAACATTTCCTTTTGCATCCCTGATCTTCACGCATACATCATAATCTGTCGATGCCTTCGGCTCAACGGATGCTGTATCAAGACTGCTGAAATCCTGAATGGTAGTCCAATTGCTGCTGTTTGCCCTCTTATAGTAATAAGCATATGTATACGGTGCTGTACCCTTTTCAGCCCTGCCCTTCAAAGTGATCTTCTCACCGAGCATTATAGTGTCCGCACTGACAGATGACTTGTTCTCAAATACATTATGGGTATATTCAAGTACAGGCTGTTGTTTATCTTCTATCCTTGTTGCATAGTCGAGAGCTATCCAACCGTTCTTTGCACCATATTTCACATATCCCCATGTATAGCCGCCGCCCGCTTTCTTTTTGGTGACCGTCAGAACCGTCCCGTCAGGAACATATCCGATCCTGTCATAACCTGTACCGGCATTTTCTCTGAGATTCAATCCTGCATCATCTGTGACCTGCCAAGTTTCATTGACGACCGATATTTTTGATGTACTTGTTGCAGTCGAGCCTGATGTGAAATGCAGTTCAGGACTTTTTATAAACCACACCGATGAATAATGATAATTATACAGATTTACATTTGAATGTGACAGCGGTACTCTTTTGGTAGGTGTACCTATATTGGGATCGGAACAAAAAAATGTATCGGTATCGGCATCATAGTCTGTCAGCAGTATTGCGTGAGGTATATTATAGTCATAATACACCACACCCTCAGGATGCTTCTTCAAAGTATCTATGAAATACTGCTTGATACCTGCTCTTGTACCCGAATGTTCAAGCTCATCTACTCTTCTGTTGATGACTTCTATCTGTCTTGTAGTTCCCGCAAAGGTATAATCACAGATCATTCCGCCCATCCACAGATAATGGCATTTATCCTCTGTGATCTTCATCCAGTTAGGATCACCGAGAAGTATCGCTGCTCTTCTGAGCATCATCACATTTGAAGCAAGCGTACACGTCACATATGTATTCTGATTGACAAATACTTCATCTTTGTTGACTTGTTCAAATGTTGCAGCTTCCGCATTCATCACAGCCATCGGTGCAGACAATATCGCTCCGCACATCAATACAGCTATAATTTTTTTTAAATGGTTCATTGGTAAAACTCCCCTCATATTATCTTACATACTATGATACCCCCTTATCAAAAAAAATTCAAGATATTTCAATATGTTTTTATTTATTTTTGACATTACCAACAATATTGTTAATTGTATTTGTAAATTATTACAATAACTTAATTCAAGTTACATTTTCTCTTGGCTAAAAATCACAAAAAAGAGTATCAATCATAAATTGACACTCTTTTCAAACACAGATAAAATATTTTTTATATCTCCGTAACAGTTATTTTGTCAAATTCGATGCCCGCCTGTCTGTTCACAATATCCTTGACAGTCAAAGCTGTTGCTTCATTCAGATTTCCCTTTGCCACGATAACCGTACAATTCCCGTTATTGATCGACACAAGACACTCTGAAAATCCCTTTGTTCTTATCTCCGCTTCTATATCCCCCTCTGCCTTGATGGTATTCGCAAGTTTCTCTGCTATCTTCAAGGCATCTTTTTTTGCCGTTTCCGAAGTCGATCCCTCTATAATATCCGACAATGCTTCCTGTGCCTTATCCTGAGATTGTGTACGCTTTGCCCTCTCACTTGAAAAATACTCCTGCTGTTCTTTCGTCAAAATACTGCTTACTTCCTGCACCGTTTCTTTTACTTTCTCCTTCTTTGACGTTTCACTCTTTGAAACATCAGATTTTTCCGACTTTGCTCCCGATACTTCCGTATTCACATAAGTAGTCTGTCCCAACTGTTTTGAGACGCTTTCTGCAGGTCGGCTGTCCGTCACGCTGACAGGCTCTACTCCCGAAAACTGCCAATTCAAATATACCGCCGTACCAAGTGCCGCCACCATTGCCGCTATCATTAACTGCCTTTTGCCAAATGTCATAAACTCTCTCTCCTGTCTCATGTACTCATCTTACTCACGCATATATGCGACTTTGTTACATCAAGTGCCGCACTCACTGCCTCAATGACCTTTCCGCATACCTTCTCATTGTCTCCACCCTCGCATACTACCAATACCCCCTTTATTCTCGGCATGAGTTGTCCTATCGTCAACGCCTTTTCCGAACCGTCATTCTGCCGTACCACGATACACGACTGTCTTTCATTGCTTTGTTTATCACTTGAAGTTTCCCTCTGCTGTACGTCATTATCCGTTGCATATATATTTCTCACCGTCCCGTCAAGTGTCAGCATTATTTTTGTCTTTCCGACTCCCTCTATGCTTGCAAGCATATTCCCAAGTTCATCACACAATTCCTGCCTGTACTCCGTCACATCTTCCGTTTCGGCTTCACTCACCTCTGCAAATGTATCTGTCTTTTTTCCTCCCATGAAATCCGAAAAAAATATAAGTACTATCCCGACAAGCCCCGCTATCACCGCTATTTTAAGTATATTCTCCTTTTTAAGAATATCCCTCATATTTCCCACCTATCACTCTTACATTACTCTCTATCCCCAATTCTCCCGTCACTTCTTTAACTCTCTTTACTCTGTAAATATCCTTCCTCTCCAAAATAATATCTGCCCTTATCATAGATATGCGGTTGCTTTCATCAATATCCATGCAGACCGACGTTTCAACAGGAAAAATATTTTCCTCTGCCAATTTATTTTCGATCAATCCCTTTATCTCGCTTTGAAGATATTCTATCCTCTGCTGTGAAATCTCTTCGGGAATATCGCCCGAAAATTCCCCTACATTCCCAATATCCGCCGAAAAATCTCCTATCACGTTCCCCAACGGAACTATCACCGAACACAGCATAAATACACCTAATACATATCTTACTGTCTTTTCAAGTACCATGTCCGATATGAACATCTCCACGATACATACAACTGCCGAACTTACACATATCCCTGTCGCCCACTTCATGAACTCATCCATTACGTCATCTCAATTCATATTTCATCATTTTCCCAAAAGCAAAATTATCCCTGTCGATATGACAAACACCGCCAATACACAAAACAACAATCCCGTCATCATTGCAACTGACTTTGATACACTTCTGAAAATTCTCGTCATTGTGCCGAGTCCTATTATATCCCCCACACTTGCAAGCACGAACATCGAGAACTGCCACACTATACACTCCGCTGCAACGGGCATTATCAATAATACGCTTGCGATTATCACAAACACTCCTGCACCTGTCTTTAATAACTCTATACTTCCGTTGAATGTATTCAAAGCCTCTCCCAACGCTCCACCGACAACGGGTACAAATGAACTTACTGCAAATCTCAATACCTTTTGACTGACTTTATCCATTGAAGATGTCATTATCGTCTGCAAAGACAATATTGCCGTAAATATCCCCATCACAAACATCAATGCCCATTTTGCAAATTTATACACGCTTTCACACAAACTATTCAAATTCATTTTCACTGATAATGAAGATGTTATCGTTAACGCTAAAAATACATTCATCAAAGGTGATACAAGTTTTGCACTGACTGTCGAAACAGCATTACCTGCCGTCATCATCACCGTATAATATGATGTGCCTGTCATTTCCTTTCCCGTTGATATGATAAGCCCTGCCATTATCGGCACTAATAAAACCATGAATCCCGACACACCGTTCAACACTTCAACTGCCCTTTTGATCGTACTGCACAAAGGTACTATTACCGCTGTACATATACACATCGTCCCGACTGCTTCCGATACCCCCTTTTTCTCCAAAGTTATATTGAATCCCTCTGACAATGCACATAACAGCATTATACCAAGACATACCGACATACCCGTAAATGCCGTATGACTGTTTTCACCGAACATGGAAAATATTTTTTCAAACACTTTCCCAAAGTCCAATCCCGACATTTGACCGTAGTCAACAGATGTTATCCCCAATTCCGCCAAATTTCTCTTTACTTCTGTCGGCAAGCTGTCATACAAACTCTGTGCATTGACATATACCGCTCCACTCTCCACTCTCAACTCTCCACTCTTATTTCATTAACTCCATAGCAGTATTTAAAATATTCCCGAACAACGGCATAGCCGTTATTATAACTGCCACTCTCGATGAAAACTCCACTTTTGATGCCAAAGCCCCTTGACCTGCATCCTTACAGGTTTCCGAAACAAATTGACATATCACACATATTCCCAGAGTCTTTATCAATATCTCCGCATATTCTCCCGTTGAAGTCAAACTGCTTATCTGCTCTATTATAGGCGATACTCTTGAAAGTACACTCACAATTATAAATGCACCGCCCGTTATCACCAGCAATACAGCCGTTTCGGGTGCATATTTCTTTAACCCCAATGCACATAATGCCGTTATCAATGCAATTCCGCATATCTCTGTTATTTCCATATCTAAAATCCAAACAGTGTTTCTATCGTTCTGAACAAATCCGCTATCTTCTGTACCAACATCAACAACACTACTATCAATCCAGAAAGTGTTGTCATCATAGCCTGTTCCTCTCTGCCTGACCTCGACAGCACCAGACTTAAAACCGCCACTATTATTCCTATTGCCGCTATCTTGAATATAAAGTCAACATTCATCTTTTTCTCCCGTCAGCATATCAATACCGCTGTAAGCACTCCGCAAAACATCCCTACTATCCTGTAAACCCTGCACTTTGATAACATTTCATTTTTTAATATATTCCACCTCTCTCTGACAAGTTCTTCATGCAGTTTTATTTTTGACAACTCCCCCTCTCTGTCACTCACTCCAAACGTATTCCCGAAATACTCTATCATCTCCGTATCGCTTTTTTCAAAATGCAGTTCCTTCATATTTTTCTCCACAGCCTTTTTCCATGCCGTTTCTATCGCTTCACCGTCATTCATATATCCCTCTGTGTCATTTAAAATACCTTCTGCAAGAGGTACATTTTTTATATTCTTCAATATCTCCCCGAAAGACATTCCCCCGTATGAGATCATTGTCTGCACCTGTGTTAAAAACATAATGTACTGTTCCAAAAACTCCGCTTTTCTCCTTGATCTCAGTGAAAAATATATTCCCCCGAGAGTTCCGCATATCACTATGAATGCCCCGCCGACAAACTTCAACATCTCATTCACCTGACTTTATAAACTTCGCAATTTTGCATGGTCTGTTTGCAGACTCCAATATCACTATATTTCCGAATGCACCTGTTTCAATGAGTTCAACAGCCTGTTTTCTTCTCAAAAGTTCTTCATAACTGCCTGCATGAATGCTTGCTATTACGACCGCCCCTGCATTGAATCCCTGTGAAACAAGCCTGCAATCCTCATTTGTACCCAATTCATCACATATTATAACTTGCGGTGACATGGCTCTTATTGCATGGATTATTCCCTCACCTTTGGGATAGCCGTTCAATACATCACACAATCCCATGTCATTATATGCCTGTCCCGAATACGTCCCCGACAGTTCACCTCTTTCATCTATGACTGCCGTTCTCGTTACATGACACCCTATCCCCAATGAAAGACTTCTTGCCAAATCCCTTAATAAAGTCGTCTTGCCGCTTGACGGAACTCCGACTATCAAGATACCGCTTTCAAACGGATATAAGCGATTTATAATTTCCTCCGAAACTCCGAAAACCTGTCTTGCTATCCTGACATTCATTGAAGATATGTCATTCAATGCGGAAATTTTCCCGTCCGTTAAAACCGCAGTTCCGCATAAGCCCACTCTATGACCGCCTTTAACGGTAATATAACCGTTTTTTATTTCGTCCTGTCTGCTGTATACCGAATAATCACATAACCGCCTGAACGTGTCATATACACTTCTTTGAGATACACGAAAGACTTTTTCATTCATTGTATACATGATTTTCCCTTCACTGTCTGTAAATACCGTTGTTGCACCGTCAGATAATGCCAACGGTTTATTTGCCCTTATGCGAATCTCCTGCACAGAATTTTTCTTGCTGTCGGGGATATTTTTCAAAACCGCCCTTATATCCTCCGACAATATCTCTGCTGCACTGTCAAATGCTTTTGTATCTGCCATTTCAAACATTCCCTTCGTTTCTGATACTCTATACATATTGTAATACTTTAAAAAATATTCCTTTACACACCGATTTTTTCATGCTATAATACATTTTCGAGGTGATATTATGGATAAAACTCAGGCTATCGAACACAGCATTATAACAAAATACAAAAAGACTCTTTTTCACAGATTCATAGGTGCTGTCAAGGATCATGAACTCATTTCACAAGGCGATAAAATAGCCGTCTGCATATCGGGCGGAAAAGATTCCATGCTTTTGGCAAAGCTCATGCAGGAACTTTCCAGACACGGCGATTATCCCTTTGACATGGAATTTATCGTGATGGATCCCGGATATGCCCCACGAAACCGTCAGAAGATAATTGACAATGCCGAAATTCTCGGTATCCCCATAAAGATATTTGAAACGGATATTTTCAATTCTGTTGTGAATATAGAAAAAAATCCCTGTTACTTGTGTGCAAGAATGAGGAGAGGTCATTTATATAAATATGCACAATCGCTTGGCTGTAATAAGATCGCTCTCGGACATCACTTTGATGACGTTGTGGAAACTATTTTAATGGGTATGCTTTACGGTGCACAGATACAGACCATGATGCCGAGAATAAAAAGCAAAAATTTCGACGGCATGGAACTGATACGCCCCATGTATTATATCCGTGAAAAAGACATTATCTCATGGAGAAATTACAATAAACTTGAATTTTTACAGTGTGCCTGCCGTTTTACAGAACAAAATGCACAACTTGACGGTACGGGTACTTCAAAACGTCAGGAAGTTAAAAATCTTATCAAAGAAATGAAAAAAGTCAACCCACAGGTTGACATAAATATTTTCCGAAGTGTTGAGCGTGTCAATTTGAATACTATCATAGGTTACTATGATGAAGATGAGGAGCATAATTTTCTTGAAAAATTTCATTAAGAGTGGAGTTAAAAACAAACTTCTTACAAATATATTTTTTGTATCGGGAACAGCACTTTTCTGCACGATACTTTGGGGAACAGCTTTTCCTGCAATAAAAATCGGCTATCGGCTTTTTGACATATCGAACACCGATACACCATCTATACTCATATTTGCAGGGGCAAGATTTGCACTTGCAGGAATTATCGTGCTTGCAATAGGCTTTGTGCGAGATCCCAAAGCTATGCTTTTGCATAAAAAAGATATTTTGCCTGTTGGCATACTCGGATTTTTTCAAACCTTCATGCAGTATCTTTTACTATATATCGGTCTTTTGAAAGTTTCGGGTACAAAATCATCTTTGCTTACATCTGTTGCCGCTTTCGGCTCGGTCATACTTTCGGCGATCTTCTTTAAGTCCGACAAACTCACTTTCAAAAAAATTCTCGGCTGTCTTGTGGGAATTTCAGGTATCTTTGTCATAACCATGTCGGGCGGTTCGATAGGCGGATTTTCCCTAATGGGTGACGGACTTGTCATTCTCTCAAATTTATCGGGTGCTTTCGGAAATGTCATCAGCAAGAAAATTTCACCGAACAGAGATCCCATTCAAATATCAGGCTGGCAATTGACTTTCGGCGGTTCAGCACTCATTATAACAGGTCTGATATTCGGCGGAAAACTGATTTTTTACAATATAAACTGCCTTTTGATACTGCTGTATCTTGCATTTATGGCAGGTATTGCCTTTATGCTGTGGACAATGCTTTTATTTCACAATCCCGTCAGCAAGATCGCCGTTTTCAATTTATTTATCCCTGTTTTCGGAACTATGTGGTCAGGAATTTTTCTCAGTGAAAACATCTTCACTCCTATAAATCTTATATCACTTCTGCTTGTATGTTCGGGGGTATTTCTTGTAAACTCCAATAAAAAAATTTGCAATTTTTCATAAAAAAGTCCCCTGTATCCTTTTGGGATGCAAGGGACTTTTTATTATTTTTTATGTCTTTTTGACGGCAGTTTATCTGCTGTCACTTTTTTTATGATATTTTTCTTTCTGCCGGAACGCTCAAACACAGGTTCACTTTTTTTCAGGACCGTATCGGCAGTAATAGTGATCTTGGTAATAGTGTCATCTGATGGAACTTCATACATAAGTTTCTTGAGAATATCTTCCATGATGGAACGAAGTCCCCTTGCACCCGTATGACGTTCTATTGCTTTTTTAGCGATCTCCCTGAGAGCCTCGTCCTCAAATACAAGCTCCACTCCGTCAAGGGCAAACAGCTTTGCATACTGCTTGACAAGAGCATCTTTCGGTTCTTTCAGTATCCTTACGAGTGCATCTTCATCCAAGCCGTTGAGTGCCGTTATGACAGGCAATCTGCCCACCAACTCCGGTATAAGACCGAATTTCACCAGATCCTGCGGTATCACATTTGACATCCAGCTCGTTGTATCAAGTTCGGTCTTTGTCTTTATATCAGCATTAAAGCCGAGACTGGAGGAATCCATTCTCTTTTCAACGGTCTTTTCCAGTCCGTCAAAAGCTCCGCCGCATATAAACAAGATATTGGATGTATTGATCTGTATGAATTCCTGCTGAGGATGTTTTCTGCCGCCGTTTGGCGGAACATTGGAGACAGTGCCTTCCACGATCTTGAGAAGTGCCTGCTGTACGCCCTCACCGCTAACGTCACGAGTGATCGAAGGATTTTCGGATTTTCTCGCTATCTTGTCTATCTCATCAACGTATATAATTCCATGCTCTGCACGCTTGGTATCATAATCTGCTGCCTGTATGAGCCTGAGAAGGATATTTTCAACATCCTCTCCTACATAGCCTGCTTCCGTCAGGGTAGTGGCATCGGCAATCGCAAACGGAACATCAAGTATCTTGGCAAGTGTCTGAGCAAGCAGCGTTTTTCCTACGCCCGACGGTCCGAGAAGCAGGATATTGCTCTTGTTCAGGGCTACCCCGTCATCATCGGGATAATTCACTCTTTTATAGTGGTTGTACACCGATACGGCAAGTGAGATCTTTGCTTCTTCCTGACCGATAACATATTCATCAAGTTTAGCTTTGATTTCCTGCGGCTTCGGAAGATCATCAAGACTTTTGAAGAACTCCCCGTCCTTATCTTCGGGAAAGTCGGGAAAATCAGGTTCTTCTTCGGGATCGATGATCGACATACACAGCTTCACACACTCGTCACATATATAAACTCCCGAACCCGTTATAATTTTTTCTACCATATTCTGCGGTTTTCCGCAAAATGAACAACGTATTTCTTCTCTTTTGGGCATCTTTGCAGCTCCTTACCGTTGTGTTATGACCTTATCAATAAGACCGTATTCCAGTGCCTGCTGTGCTGTCATGAAGTTGTCACGCTCGGTATCCCTTGCGATAATATCATAGGGCTGTCCTGTTTTTTCGGAAAGGATCATATTGAGTTTCTTTTTTGTCTGGATGATGTGGTCAGCGTGTATCATAATATCTGTTGCCTGACCTTGTGCACCGCCGCTGGGCTGATGTATCATAATGTCGCTGTTCGGAAGGGCATAACGCTTGCCCTTTGTACCTGCGGCAAGAAGGAATGCTCCCATACTTGCAGCCATGCCCATGCATATCGTTGAAACGTCACACTTTATATACTGCATGGTATCATAAATAGCCATACCGTCGGTCACAGAACCGCCGGGACTGTTTATATACAAACTGATGTCCTTTGTGGAGTCCTGTCCTTCAAGGTACAGAAGCTGGGCTACTATAAGACTTGCGGTCACGTTGTTCACTTCTTCGGTCAGCATGATGATCCTGTCATTGAGCAATCTTGAATAGATGTCATATGAACGCTCACCACGATTTGTCTGTTCTATTACATAAGGTATTGTTGCCATATGAAAGACCTCCCCTGTAAATACACAATAATAGAATTAACCTTTTTTTCATTTCTTAATCAATTATTCTGCAGTTTCCTCTTTCTTTTCGGCTGCAACGGCTGCTTCCTTTACAAATTCAAGAGCCTTTGCAACTTCTATGTCACCCTTTATATCCTTTGCAGAGAATGCTGCCTTTACTCTCTCCACATCGACCTTGTATGATTTTGCAAGCTCGTCATACTTGTTTTCAACTTCCTCGTCAGTTGCGGTAAGACCTTCAAGCTCTGCGATCTTCTTGAGAGCAAGTCTTACTTTTACCTGTGATACTGCCTGATCGTGATATGTCTCACGGAGTACGTCTTCTGTCAATCCCGTATACTGCATATAGGTCTTGATGTCCATGCCCTGCATACGAAGATTCATTGCAAACTCGTCAATGATATTATCGATCTGGTTTTCATACATTGCTTCAGGTACCTCTGCCTGAATGAGTTCAGCCAGCTTGTCTGCTACCTGACGTTCCTTGTCATTATCATAGGACTTTTTCTTGTCTTCTGCGATCTTTTCTTTCAAGTCTGCCTTATATTCATCTATTGTATCGAACTCACTTACGTCCTTTACAAACTCCTCGTCAAATGCAGGCAGTTCTCTTGCCTGTATCTTGTGCATCTTTATCTCAAACTGTGCAGGCTTGCCTTTCAGATCATCTACCTGATAGTTGTCGGGGAATGTAACATCTATCACAAATTCCTCATCAACACTGTGTCCGATAACTGCATCTTCAAATCCGGGTATGAATGCACCGCTGCCGAGTGTAAGATTATAATTTTCTGCTGTACCGCCGTCAAAAGCCTTGCCATCGACCATGCCCTTGAAGTCTATCGTTACTGTGTCATCCTTCTGTGCAGGTCTGTCCGTCACATCTACCAAACGGCTGTTTCTCTGACGTACTCTTGTTACCTCGCTCTCGATGTCCTCTTCCGTTACATCTGTTGACATCGGTACAAACTCGATCCCCTTATAGCCGTCGATAGTTACTTCAGGCTCTACTGTGACCTTCATTTTAAGGACAAGTCCGTCTTTATCGGCTTTATCAACATCAATGTCCGGTACATCTCTGACCATATCAAGACCTGCTTCATTTGCACCGAATGTAACTGCCATCGGATACAAGTCTCTGATCGCATCTTCATAGAACACCCCTGCTCCGTACATTTTCTCGATCACTGCACGGGGAGCTTTGCCCTTTCTGAATCCGGGAATGTTGATATTCTTTACTTCTTTCTTATAAACCCTGTTCACAGCGTTCATAAATACCGTTCCCTCTACCTCGACAACGAGTTCATAACGGTTTGTGTCCACTTTGTTTGATGATACCAATTTCATTTTTATTGTCCTCCAATTTATTTTGACTGAAAAATCAAATCTTATTATAACATACTTTTTTTAAATTATCAAGTTTTATTTTATCGACATAGGCGTAAATTTTACATAATCACACGCCACCAGCCTGAAATGTATGCCGTCCTTTTCTCCTACGAAGGCTTTTTTAGCGGCATTGCCGCCGTGAACGTGTCCGTAAAAACATTTCTCTATCTCGTATTCCCTCAGCACGTCCATTATCTCCGTACACTCCATGCCGTTATACACCGGCGGATAATGCAGAAATACCACAGGCTTATATCCTGCCTTTACCGCCGGTTCTATCGACATTTTCAGCCTGCCGACCTCTCTTTTCAAAATAAGCATATCTTCATCTTTTTCAGCTCGTACCGCATATTGCCGTATCTTCCACGACATAATAATTATTATGCAGTATACTTATACTGTCAAATCCGCTTTCTTTGATATACTTATCCATCTTTGATTTAGTCGTCCACCAGTAATCATGGTTGCCTTTTAAAATAATTTTCTTTCCGTTCAGACTTTGTATATATTCAAAGTCCTTATTTATCTCATTCAGTTTCATCGCCCATGAAATATCCCCTGCAATTACAACTGTATCATCAGGTTCAACTAATCTCTGCCAATTTTCCCTGATACGCTCCGTGTAATTGCTCCAACCGCTGAATACATCCATAGGCTTATTCGTACCGAATGACAAGTGCAGGTCGGCTATCGTATAGATCATGCCTTTATACCGAGACTGTCCAAAACGGCTTTCGGCATTTCGTCAACTTCACACTCAAATGTAAATCTTACTTCCGCATTTTTGAGTGCTGCCAACGGTGCCGGTATAGCCGTCTTTGTCTTTGCCGAAAGCTCATCTACCATTGCAAATTCATCTTCGGGCAATTTTTCATCCGTTACAGCCGTCAATACACTCTGTGCGAATTTATAAGGACTTGCCGTTGATGCAAGTATAACGGGTGTATTATCCCCTGTTTCACTCACATACTGCTGATATACATTGACTGCAACTGCTGTATGTGTATCACAAAGATAATTTTCATTCTCATACAAGTCTTTTATAGTCTTTTGTGTATTCTCGTCATCACAGAATCCGCCCCAGAAATATTTATCCAACTTCTCTTTAACATCACTGTCAACCGTATACTTGCCCTCACTTGACAACGCTTTCATAAAGCCTGCAACTTTTTCGGCATTTTCACCCGTAAGGTGATACAACAGTCTTTCCAAGTTGCTCGATACAAGTATATCCATTGACGGTGACATTGTTGTATAGAACTTTCTCATTTTATCATAAGTACCCGTTTTGATGAAATCCGTCAAAACATTGTTGGAGTTCGATGCACATATAAACTTCTTTACGGGTAATCCCATATTCATTGCATAGAAAGCTGCAAGTATATTACCGAAATTACCTGTCGGCACGGCTACATTTACGCTTTCACCAACTTCAATTTTACCCTCTTTTACCATATCGCAATATGCTGAAAAATAATATACTATCTGAGGCAAGAGTCTTCCCCAGTTGATAGAGTTTGCACTTGAGAACAACATATTATTCTCTGCCAACTTTGCCTTTATATCTGCATTGGTAAATATCTTTTTAACGCCCGTCTGAGCATCATCAAAATTGCCCTTTATAGCCGCTACATTGACATTATTGCCTTTCTGAGTAGCCATCTGACGTTTCTGCATGGGGCTTACTCCGTCAACGGGATAAAATACCATTATCTTCACACCGTCAACATCTTTGAAGCCTTCCAAAGCAGCTTTACCTGTATCACCGCTTGTTGCGACAAGTATAACAGCCTCTTTGCCGTTGTATGCCTTTTTAACGGACTTTGTAAGCAAATGCGGCAATATCTGTAAAGCCATATCCTTGAATGCACAAGTAGGTCCATGCCACAACTCCAATACACCCATTTTTGTATCTCCGCTTTCGATATACGAGATAGGTGACGGATTGTCAGAACCGAATTTCTCGACTGTGTAAGCACTATCTACACTCTCGCTTATCTCGTCAGCCGTGAAGTCGCCCAGAAAATCGCCCATGATTTTTTTAGCTCTGCCCCTGTAATCAAGCTCACACATTGCCTTTACTTCTTCAAGCGAATATTTCGGGAATGACTGCGGTACAAACAAGCCGCCTTCCTCAGATATGCCTTGTGCAATAGCCTGTGAAGCCGTTACAACTCTGTTTTTATCTCTTGTACTATTGTAATTCATAAAAGTTCCTTCTTTCTTTTATTTTTGGGATCAGACCGCAAACGATCTGACTTTTAAATAATACACCATCAACATATATTCTGTCAAATGTTTTTGAAAAATTCAAACGCATTATTGAAAAATATATCTTCCACTACGCTTTCATTGTAATACTTTAAAAACATTTCGTACAAATCGCCCATTTTCTCAATGCCGTTGAGGTCTTTCGGCACGTCTGCACCGTCAAAATCTCCACCCATAGCTATACACTTCTCACCGCCAAGCGATAAAAAATATTCCGCCATTCTCAATACATCATTCATTGACGACTTTTCAGCATTGTTATTCAAGAAGTCTATGCAGAAATTCAAGCCAACGATACCGCCCGATTTTTTTACAATTTCAAACTGCTCGTCAGATAAATTTCTTTTATGCGAACACAATTTCTTTGCATTGGAATGTGATGCGACAAGCGGGCTTTTCGCTATCTCTGCAACGTCATAAAACAGTCTTTCGCTTGCATGGGATATGTCTAAAACAATATGATCTCTTTCAAGCTCTGCAACTGCCTTTCTGCCAAATTCGGACAGTCCCCTTGAATTTTCAACTCCAACACCGTCACCTAATTCATTTGTGCCGTTCCATGTCAAAGTCATCATCTTTACGCCTATATCCGCATATTTACGGATATTCTCTAACTTTCCGCCGAGTGCCGCTCCGCTTTCCACCGTCAGCACAATTCCCGTTTTACCGACTTTTTCAAAGTCTGCCCCAGTCTTACATTGAATTATATCCCTGTTTTTTATCTGCTCATGCAGTTTATCTACACACCCGTTGAATAACTTTTCCGCATTTTCTCCCCTGTATTCATCGGGAACCCACACAGCAAGACATTGTATATATTTATCCATATAACCCGACTTTTTGAAAGATATATGAAAATCATCATTGAAAAGCGTACTTTTTTCCATATATGCTCTATAAAGCGTGTCACAGTGCAAATCAAACAATCTCATTGACCATCACTCCTGAATGGAAATCTTTTATTGCCCTTGTTTTCTTCCCAAGTCTTTTTCATATCCTCAAAGGCTTCTTCATCAAACTTTTTCTTCTTGAAGTAAAATTCCAGATCTTCATCTGTAATTTCCCTTATGACTTTACAGGGATTTCCTGCCGCAAACGTCCATGACGGTATATCCCTCGTGACAACAGAACCCGCTCCTATAACTACATTATCGCCTATCGTCACGCCTGCACAAATGACTGTATTTCCGCCTATCCATACATTGTCACCGATATGCACTTCTTCAGAATACATATAACCTGTATTTCTGCAAGCGGGATGTATGGGGTGTCCAACTGCATATATAGATACATTCGGGGCTAATAAACAGTAATCCCCTATGACTATCTTCGCACAATCCAGCATTGTACAATTATAATTTATAAAACATTTTTCTCCTACTTCTATATTCACACCGTAATCACAGTAAAACGGCGGATTCACTCTTACATGACCTGCACACTTTCCGAAAAGATCTTTAACTTTTTTCTCGATACCGTCAAAGTCACTCGTATCCATTGTATTCAGTTCATGTGTCAGCTTTCTTGCACGAACTTCCTGTTCATATACAGACTTATCCGACTTATAGACCATTCCGTTATCTCGTCTTTCATTGTTATCCATTACAAAATCTCTCCTTTACTCTTTTGATAATTTCCGGCAATTTACCTTTATTTCTGAAAGAGAATTTTCCGCTGTCGGAATTTTCTCTCCAAATTCTTTCCATATCCATGAAAGCATTTTCATCAAATCTGTTGTTTTTGAAGAAAAACTCTATATCATCATCTGTAATTTCTCTGATGACTTTACAGGGATTTCCTGCCGCAACCGTCCATGCAGGAATATCTTTCGTAACTATCGAGCCTGCACCGATAACGGCATTATCTCCTATTGTAACCCCTGGACATATCACCACATTTCCTCCTATCCATACATTATTGCCTATATGGATTTCTCTTGCATATTCATAACCCGTATTTCTGCAAGCAGAATGTATAGGGTGACCTGCCGCATATATCGAAACATTCGGGGCAAACAAACAATTATCACCTATTGTAATTTTATTACAGTCAAGTATCACACAATTATAATTGCAGAAGAAATTGTCACCGACTCCAATATTTTTTCCATAGTCACACCGAAACGGCGGATTTACCATAATATTTTTACCGCACTTTCCAAAAAGCTCCCTTGCAACTTCCGCTATGCCCTCAAAGTCACTTGTATCCATAGTATTCATCTTGTAAGTCAAACGTCTTGCTCTTTTCTGTTTCTCAAAAACAGCCTCGTCCGAGATATACACCATTCCTTTATCTCGTCTTTCATTATTATCCATTTTACACACTCACTTTACAATTCATAATTCATAATGCACAATGCATAATGTATAGATATTCCCGATAACTGCATTATACTACTTTTCTCATTACTTTACAAGCATAAAAAATAGCTGACAATCACTTGTCAGCCAATTTTTACTTATTTGAACATATATTCAAGAGATGTGCAATAGACGGTATGCTTTCACCCTGCTGTGATGATGTGGGTGACATCAATGCCCCTGTTGCTATGAATAGGATATTTTTTAGATTTCCGGCTTGCAGTTGTTTCATTACATATGAACAGAATACAGATGCCGAACATCCGCAGCCTGAACCTCCTGCATGAACGTCCTGTCCCTCCAAATCAAATATCATCAATCCGCAGTCATTGTAATTATCGGATAAATTTATATTTCTCCTCTGCAATATCTCTTTGAGAAGTTCAGAACCCACTTTTCCCAAATCTCCCGTTAATATCAAGTCATAATCCGTCGGTTTGGTATCGGTGTCGGTGAAAAAATTGTACAGTGTATCTGCTGCTGCCGGTGCCATTGCCGCTCCCATGTTCGTTGCATCTTTCACTTTCATGTCAACGATACGTCCTATTGTGATATACTTCACTGTCACATCACCGTTGCTTTTATCAAGAAGTGCCGCTCCCGAACCTGTTACCGTCCATTGTGCCGTAGGTGTACGCTGTCCGCCGTACTCTATGGGCAAGCGAAATTGTCTTTCCGCCGAACAAAAATGTGAAGATGTAACGGCTATTGCCCTTTCAGCCGCTCCGCTGTCTATGAATATGCTTGCAACTGCCATAGTTTGTGCCATTGTCGAACAAGCCCCATATTGTCCCAAAAAAGGGATATTCAGCTCCCTCAATCCGAATGTTGAAGATATGCACTGATTGAGAAGATCACCTGCAAATATCACATCTATATCCGCATTGACAAGACCGTTTTTCTTTAAAAGCTCACATACAGCGGTTTTCTGTAAAGCACTTTCGGATTTTTCCCATGTAGGCTGTCCGAGAGTGTTGTCGGTGAAGGTGATGTCAAAATATTTTCCGAGAGGTCCTTCACTTTCCTTTTTTCCTGCCGCTCCGACAGATGAACGTATTGTCACGTTATTGCTTATCTTTAGTGTATATTTTCCCGTTCTTTCAGGCATTTGCATCAACTCCCGATTTTATCATGCCCGAAAAATTCACAATTTATCCATCGTAAGCATACTATATAGTAAAAAACAATGAGGTGAAATTACTATGGGAAAGCCTCTTATAATGGTGTCATCAGTCACCTACGCCATGAAAGGCAAACAAATTTTGAATAATGCAGGTATCCGCTGTGAGATCGAGAGAACTACGAAAAGAGATATTTCAAACGGCTGCGGTTACAGTCTTTACGTCCCAAAAGATACCGATGAGGCTGAAAAGATCCTCAGAGAAAATAACATTAAGATAATAGGTCGTACAGAAAGGAGCAATTCAAAGTGATATATCTTGATAATTCTGCAACGACTTATCCGAAACCCCTGAAAGTCCGTCAGGCTGTTGCAAGTGCCATGCAGACGGCGGCAAATCCCGGTCGCAGCGGTCATGATCTGGCATTGATGTCGTCAGAACAGATATTCAAAACAAGAAAAACTGCTGCCGACTTTTTTCATTTTTCAAAAGAAGAAAATGTCATTTTTACACTCAACTGCACAATGGCTGTAAATATGGTATTAAAGGGTATCCTGAAAAACGGCGATCATGTTGTGGTGTCGTCACTGGAACACAATGCTGTCATGCGTCCGCTTGAAAAACTCACTCAAAAGGGTGTTTCATATACAGTTGCAGAGGTATTTCCATGTGACAACGATAAAACGGTAAATTCTTTCCGACAAGCCATCAACGGAAAAACTAAAATGATAATATGCACTCACGCTTCAAATGTCTGGGGCATTAAACTGCCGATAGAGAGAATTGCCGCCCTTGCCCATGAATATGGTGTACTTTTTGCCGTTGACACAGCTCAAAGTACAGGAATTGTACCGATAGACCTCAATAACAGCCATATAGACTTTCTCTGCACGGCGGGACATAAAGGTCTTTACGGTCCTATGGGAACGGGTATTCTTATAGTTTCAGGCAATACAATTCCCGATACAATCATAGAAGGCGGTACGGGTACAAATTCCATTTCATTCCAACAGCCCGAAGAACTCCCCGAAAGATTTGAAAGCGGTACACCTAATTACAGCGGTATTGTCGGACTTCGTGCGGGAATTGATTTTGTGAACGCAAATAAAATAGAAAACATCTCAAAACATGAATTCACTCTTATAAAACATCTCTATAAAGAACTTTCAAAAATGCCGAAAGTAAAATTATATATGCCCGAACCGTCGGAAGAATATTTTGTACCGATATTGTCTTTCAATATTGACGGAACGGACAGTGAAAACGTATCATCTTTCCTGAATAAAAAAGGCATAGCTGTTCGTGCGGGACTTCAATGCAGTCCTATGGCTCACAAAATGACAGGCACTCTTGAAACGGGTGCAGTAAGAATCTCCCCGTCAATATTCACAAAATCATCTGATATTGACTATCTTGTATCTGTTATCAAAAAAATATGACTGAAAGGAATGGGAGTTTGTGTATTTTTTCCCATTCCTTTTTTATATTTTTTCGGAAAAAACGGTTGAATAAATTTTTCAATGTGTTAAAATATAATAAGAAAAAATGAGGGGGAATTTTATCTTGTGGTCTGTAATAGTTGATGTCTATAACTGGTTCATTGC
This sequence comes from uncultured Ruminococcus sp., assembly GCA_902800005.1. GTDB lineage: Bacteria > Bacillota > Clostridia > Oscillospirales > Acutalibacteraceae > UBA1213. Next base: position 106,052 of record CADCCP010000004.1, read on the forward strand.
ACTCATGCTCAGTTTCAGAGCAACTGATGTGCTTGATATAGTTGCCATTTCGTTCATCATATACAATGTGATAAAAATAGCCCGTGAAACAAGAGCTGAACAGCTTTTAAAAGGTATTCTAATATTGCTTATCGGCTTCACAATATCACAGATATTCAATCTAAAAATGCTCAATGCATTGTTTACATCTTTTTTCCAGTTTTCAATGCTCGCAGTGCTGATAGTATTCCAGCCCGAACTCAGAAGTGCCCTCGAACACATCGGCAGAAGCAAGATCGCACGTTACTGGAAAGTATTCTCTTCGGGCGATGATGAAGATGAAAACAATGTCAAGCAGATAAAAAGAACTATCAACTGTGTCGTAGAAACTGCCAACAACTTCCAAAAGTCAAAAACAGGTGCTTTGATCGTCTTTGAACGTCAGACAAAACTCGGAGATATTATAGATACAGGCACTATTGTCAATGCAGAGCCGTCTGTTCCAATGATAGGAAATATATTCTTCAATAAAGCTCCCCTTCATGACGGGGCTATGATAATTCGTGACGGAAAAATATATGCCGCCGGCTGTATCCTTCCCCTTACAAAAAATAACAGCAGTGTCAGTATTGATCTGGGTACACGCCATCGTGCCGCACTCGGTCTGAGTGAAAACAGTGATGCAGTCATTGTTGTCGTTTCGGAGGAAACGGGTACCATATCCGTTGTACTCAACGGTGTCATTTCAAGGAATTACACCCGTGAATCACTGAATATCACGCTTGAAGAACTCCTTGTTCCCAAACCTCCCGAAAAAAGTGAACGTATCCCTATCATTCCCGTTATCAAGAAAGGCAGAAAAGATGAAAAAGAAAATAAGTAAATTCAGGCTTGGAAAGCTCTTTTACAATGATAAATTCGTGATGTGCTTTTCGATATTAATGGCGTTTATATTTTGGCTGTACGTTTCGTCCACAACGCAGGAAGCCTCCGTTTTCACTGTCACGGACATTCCCATCACTTTGCCGGAGCTTACACATGAACTTAAATATTTCAATGCCGACGGACTCAAGGCAGAAGTCAGGATCTCAGGAAATGCCCTTGTAGTTGCAACTGTCACAAGTGACGATATTTATATAACCGCAAACGATACAAGTTCTGTCACAACACCGGGTACATATACTCTTGACCTTGTGCCTAAAAAAAGCGGAATGAAAGTTGATTACACATTCGACTCCACTCCCACTCCCTCCAGCATCAACGTCTATGTAGACCGTCAGGCTGAACCGAGAGAAATTGAGATCACGGATAAAATAAAAGTATCCTCTGTTGACGAAAATTCCTATGCATCATCTACCCAGCTTTCACAGCAGACCGTGAAAGTGTCGGGTGCAGAAAGCATTGTAAACAGCATTGCACAAGTGTGTGCCGAATATGAATTTAAGTCAACTCTCTCTCAGACAACAGTAGTTTCCGCCCCTCTCGTCTTCTACGACAGTAACGGTCAAAAAATAGATACCAAATACATCACCGCCGATATTACAAAAGTTGATGCTACCGTGCCTGTTTTGAAAGTCGTCACCGTGAATGTGAAGCCGTCTGTAACAAATATGCCTGATAATCTCAACATATCCGACAGGATAAAAGTCGAACCGTCAATAGTAAAGCTCGCCGTTCCGCACAATATGAGCAATATCACCGAAATAACGACCGAAAATATCGACTTCCTGAAAGTAAGCTCGAATAACAACAAATTTGAAACTGCTCTGGTAATTCCTTCGGGCAGCAGAAATATTGACGGCACCGACAAAGCAAATGTTGAATTTGACATGACAGATATTTCTCTTAAAAACATCACCGTCACCAATTTCGGCATTATAAATGAAAGTTCCGAACAGACCGCTTCCGTTACTACCAAGTCTCTCACAGTAAAAATAATGGGAACAAAAGATCAGCTTTCATCAATAACATCATCAAATATAACCGCTTTTGTGGATATGTCGGAGAAAGCCTCCAATTTTATAGGCATGACCGAAATGCCTGTACACATCACCACAAACAGCAAATTTGATAAATGCTGGGTATACGGCTCTTATACAGTCGATGTGACCGCCGTCAAAAAATCGGAGGAATCTTCATCTTAATGATAAATGAGGAATGAAAAGTATTTATAACTTCTCATTCCTCATTTTTTAACATTGTTTTAAATTCCGAGCATGGAAATTATTGCCGACTTCGGTATTACACCGATCTTTGTATCAATATGCTTTCCGTTCTTGAATACCATAAGTGTAGGTATGCTCATAATGCCGAATTTCTGTGCAAGCTCCGACTGCTCATCAACATTCACCTTGCCTACTTTGATATTCATATATTCATTGGATATTTCCTCGACAACAGGTGAAAGCATCCTGCACGGTCCGCACCATGATGCCCAAAAGTCAATAAGCACCGGTACTTCTGCATTCAGCACTTCTTTTTCAAAATTCTGTTCGGTTATCTCGATCGTCATTACTCTGTCTCCTTATCAAATAATAATATTATTACCGGATAAAACAAATTTTATTTTTTCTTTTTTCTTTTTGTTTTTACATCAGGTTCTGCCGCATATTTCACGAATGCCTTGTAATTTATCAGGGCTTTGACAAAATGCGGATGCTTTTCCGTGAATTCCGGCTCTTTTTCGGGGTGCTTTATGATATAGTCTTCCTGTTGCTTTGCATATATGCTTGCAAGGTTAAGAACACATATCAATATATACAATATTACAGATGCAACCGCTCCAATGCCCGTATACGGATAAAGCACAGCAAATATCACCACCAGACACGCTATTGCTCCTATCATACAGATAATATGCTTGACATGGCTCTTTTTGTCAAAGCACAGCGTTATGAAGCATACCAACGGCACTCCTCCCAACAAAAATGCAAAAAATGAATGTGATATGGCACCTCCCAGATTTTTCACATTTCCGATAGATTCACCTATTGCTCCGCCCATTGCCATCTGAACGACACTCTGCTCTAAAAGCACTGATGCACACAGTATTTTTTGTGCCTTTAACAGGGACTTGTTCAGAATTGCAACACTGTCTGATGTATATTCTCTCCTGTTGGTACTTCTTGCCTTTTCGATAAGCTCTGCCAGCGACTTTATCTCAACACCCTCCGGCACTGTATATGACCACTTGTAATTTGCCGAATCCAGCCCCACTGTACTCTGCTCTTCGACAGACTGCTCACTTTCCTCTTTGGTCTCTATCTTCTCAAGGGAGTCCAATGCTTTTTGCAGTTCTTTTTCGGCATTGTCAACAGCTTCCTGTGTAGCAGGCGTTCTGTATGCTTCGGACAATGACGGCGTTATTTCAAGATTTTCCGTAATATACAGCTTTGCACTAAGAAACGGCGAACTCAACAGCAGTATACATATTATGAAACACGCTATCATAACACCTCTTATTATATAACTCGGTGTTGCAAGCGGCCTTTTTTTCTTTGGTACATTTATTACCTTCACTTCCCTTTTTTCTTCCCTTTCACTCATATAGAACCGAATTTCTCCTTATAGCTTTTTATTGTCGTCTCAATGATCTTTATAGCATCATCCTTGCCCTTGACCTCATCAACGACGGTCTCCTTGTTTTCAAGCGACTTGTACACAGTAAAGAAGTGTGTCATCTCTTCGAATATGTGCTTGGGAAGCTCAGATATATCCGTATACTCATTGTAGGTCGGATCTTTGAAGGGTATTGCTATTATCTTTTCATCGTTTCTGCCGTTGTCGAGCATGGTTATGACACCTATCGGATAGCACTGTATCAATGTGAGAGGCTGTATCGACTCCGAACACAGAACAAGCACATCCAACGGATCAAGGTCATCTGCATATGTACGGGGAATGAAACCGTAGTTTGCGGGATAATGCGTAGAGGTGTGCAGGATACGATCAAGTTTCAGCAGACCGCTCTGTTTGTCCAATTCATACTTTGCCTTGCTTCCTTTGGGTATCTCGATGACTACCATAAAATTTTCGGGGGTGATCCTTGACGAATCCATGTCATGCCAAATATTCTGCATAAATATATCTCCTTTTTTATCAAAATAAAATCTATGATGATTATAACATAATACTTACAAAAAAACCATAGTTTTTATTAAAAATTTCCAAAAAATTACAGAGCAGATATTGACATCTGCCCTGTAAATTTTTTACTCGGAAACTTCTTCTTTTTTTGTCATGTCAGCCTTTTGAGTTTTTTCTGTTTTCTTTGCAGACTTCTTGCCGCCGTTCTTTCTCTTTTCAGCCTTTTTCTTGTCTTGATGATTTTTCCACATTACCCAAAGGGGTGCAGCGATACATATTGATGAATAAGAACCCGAAATAAGTCCTATCATCATAGGCAGTGCAAAGCTGATGATGGAGCTGATACCATAGATAAGGGATACAACAAGAACAGAGCCTATTGCAATAATAGTAGTGATGGAAGTGCAGATCGTTCTTGTAAAGCACTGGTTAAGGCTGTTGTTTACCAATTCTGCTGTTGTAGTCTTAGGACCTGACTTTCTTCTGTTTTCTCTCACACGGTCATATATAACTATCGTGTCGTTGAGGGAGTAACCAAGTATCATCAATACAACTGCTATGAAGTTGTCATTCAGCGGCATTCTGAACAGTACGAATACAAAATATACTATTATGAGGTCATGTATCAGTGCAATGACTGCCATGACACCTGCCGAAAGACCGCCGATCTTTCTGAATCTGAGGGCAACATAGAATATCATTATGACTGCTGCCATAGATACTGCTATGATACACTTCAAAAAGAAGTTCGCACCCTTTGAAGCATCAACTGCTGTTGAAGATTCCTCTGCAAAGCTGTTTTTGGGATAGCCCTTTTGAAGTGCATCCGTGATAGCCTGCTTGTGAGATATATCGACAGCCTTGTTGCCCGTGAACTGCAAGGAAACGATATGCTTTGTAGTATCGTCCGCACTTGCCGCAAGGTTCTCACTGTATGAAAAATCCACTTTCTCATTTTTCAGTGCATCTATTCCCTTGAGAGTCTCATTAACGATCTTCTCGATATTCTTGTGTGAAGGCTCTCCGCCATAGTTATACTTGATGATAGTACCGCCAGTGAACTGTATGTCAACTATTGTCGGCAGGCATACTACATTCAATATAAGGCTCACAAGCATGATACCAAGAGATATGCAGAAGAATATCTTTGATTTTCCGATAAAGTCTATATGGAATCTCTGTCTCATCATGACTTTGCACCTCCATACAATCTCTTATTTCTGAGGAATTTATATCCCGAAACCGAACGGAGCATAAGTCTTGATGCTGCAACGCCCATTATAAAGTTGGCAATTACACCGACCAAAAGTGTATATCCGAATGCATAGATAAGACCTGTTGTCGAAACGCCGAACAGTGAAGAAAGGATATTTGCAGGACCGAATACAAGTATAAGTATAATTGCAACGATGATAACAGTTACGTTGCCGTCAAAGATGGCAGAGAAGCTGCCTTTTGTACCGTTCCTGATACAGCCGTCAAGAGTCTTGCCCGTCCACAGTTCATCTTTTATTCTTTCAGCAGTGATGATGTTTGCATCAACGCCCATACCTATTGAAAGGATAAGACCTGCAATACCAGGTATAGTCATGGTGAAGCTGGGGAATATTGTAAAGTAACCCGAAACTGCCGCTACCGATATGGACAACTGACCGACAAGTGCTATAAATGCTATAAAGCCGGGCAGTCTGTACATGATAAGCATGAATGCACATATCAGTGCAAGAGCTATGATAGAAGCAATTCCCATTGCCTGCAAAGCGTTGCTTCCCAATGAGGGACTTATAGTGCCGTAACTCTCAACGACGAGTTTGAACGGCAATGCACCTGCATTTATCTTGTTTGCAAGAGCCGTAGCCGTCTTTGAAGTAAAATTGCCCGTGATAACGGCATTTCCGCTGTCGATAGCTTCATTTACATTGGGTGCGGAAAGCAGCTCATCATCCATCCAAATAGAGATCTGCTTACCGACATAGTTTGATGTAGCTGTTTTAAACTTTTCCTTGCCCTCGTCGCTGAACTCCAAGCCTACGACATATTCCATAGAACTTTTTGAGCTGCTTGTCTGCTGATAGGAAGCGTATGCTCGCTTTACATCTTTACCTGTCAGCAAAACTTCACCAGATTGTTCTGTGCCGCCCCTGAATGTCAGTTCCGAAGTTGATGCCAATTCAGCGATAGCCGCATCGGGATCATAGTCCTTTTCATCCGATTTCCACGGAAAACGAATAGTTATCCTGTCATGTTCATAGTCGGGATATACTTCATAATCTGTGATGTTCTGACCGACAAGACGGGAATCAAGGATACCCTTGATGTCTTCCATCTGTGTTTCATCTGCGTCAATGCCGTCTGCGGGTGCAAACACCGCTTCAACACCGCCGTTGATGTCGATACCCCATCTTATGTCCTTGATACCCTTTATATAGGTCACATCAAAGTCACCGTTTTCCCCGTATACACCGAATATCGACGTATACGCAAGGGCTGCTATCAGAACAAAGACTATGAAGAATACCGGTTTGCCAATTTTTTTCATACAGTATCCTCCAATTTGTTTGTATAGTGTTGTCTGCCGTTGCCCGACAGACGTATCAAAGTTAATTATATATATTTTGTCTATAAAAGTCAAATCTTTTTTGATAAGATAAGGCAAAAACATTTGCACTTCAACATATTTCAAACAATAAAACCGCTCTTTTTTTGTTAATTTATCACAAAAAAACACGTTAATTTTTATCAAAAAAGCAACAAGTTGGAAGTTGCACAAATTTTTATCCGTAATTTTGTTAAAATTGAACTCCCGACATTTCTTGATGTCGGGAGTCCAGAACAAGTGAGGTTATATCAACATTATCTTGTAAGCTTTTCAAGTGCCGCCATCTTCACGCATACGCAGAAGATATTCATAGCTGTTTCAAGTTCCTCTATCGGCGGATATGTCGGAGCTACTCTTATATTGCTGTCTTTGGGGTCTTTGCCGTAGGGGTATGTTGCACCCGCCCCAGTCAATACAACGCCTGCATTCTTACACAGTTCTACAACTCTCTTTGCACAGCCGTCCATAACGTCCACACTTACAAAGTATCCGCCGTTGGGCTTTGTCCAGTCGGCTATGCCCAGACCTGCAAGTTCTCTTTCAAGCGTATCCGTTACCATGTCAAAACGGGGCTGCAAAACTGCCTTATGCTTCTGCATATGTGCGAGAAGTCCGTTTATATCACCGAAATACTTCACATGACGGAGCATATTCAGCTTATCATATCCTATTGTCTGATATTTATATCTGTTTTTCAGGACTGCAAGGTTATTTTCAGAGGCTGCCAAAGCCGCAACGCCTGCACCGGGGAATGTTATTTTTGATGTTGAGCAGAACTCAAATGCCAGATCTTCATTGCCGTTCTTCTTAAGTTCATCAAAGATATTAAGAAGTGTATCGGGCGTATCGCTTATATCATGCACGATATATGCATTGTCCCACATGATCCTGAAATCCTTTGCAGCGGGCTTCAATGCCGCAAATCTCTTTACTGTTTCATCAGAATATGTTATACCCTGCGGATTGGAATATTTCGGTACACACCAAATACCTTTTATAGTGCTGTCCTCGCTGACGAGTTTTTCGACCATGTCCATATCGGGACCTGTCAGTGTCATAGGTACGGTTATCATCTCTATACCAAAATACTGTGTAATGCCGAAGTGCCTGTCATAGCCGGGTGCAGGACACAGGAATTTCAATTTTTCCTGCTTTCCCCAAGAAGTTTCCATCATGCAGGCTATCGTGTCAAACATCATGTTCAGACTTGAATTTCCGCCTACCATCACATTCTTTACATCTACTCCGAGAAGGTCTGCAAAAAGCTGTCTTGCCTCTATGATACCCTCAAGACCGCCGTAATTGCGGCAATCGGGACAATCTGCTGTTTTGAAGTCCGTTTCGGGTGTGATAGAATTGAATATCTCATTTGATATATCAAGCTGTGCAGAGCCGGGCTTTCCTCTTGCCATATTAAGTGAAAGTCCCTGTGCCTTGTAATCCTCGTAACAGCCTTCGAGCTTTGCAAGCTCTTTCATAAGTTCAGTCTTTTCCATTGACGCATAAGTCTGCATAATAAAAGTCCTCCACAAAAATATTTCATAATCGTTTCAAAAACCTTTATTATTTTAATATACACACCCATAAAATGCAAGTCAATTTTTCCAAACTTGCAAATTTCATTGTTTTAACAAATATTACTATGAATTGTGGCTGTTTTTTGATACATATTCCCCAATACACTTTCATATTTTTAGAGTGGAGTTTTGAGAGTGGAGAGTGGAGCAGTTGAAAAGAATGATCTCAATAATATTTATATCTTTGTTATTGTCTTCATGCAGGGATTCACCGCCTGCTTCCGCAAAAGACGAGATCACATCGTATGAGTGGACGATAACAGACGTCGTTTCGGGCAATACACACGGATATGTGTCATTCCCTGACGGAAAAATAAAAATTTCCGATGATCTTATCGACTTCACAGGCGACTGCACTATAGATGAAAATTGTATAACCGTAAATTCCGAAAATTATGGTGTCGTCAACATCAGCTACACGATTTACGGCGATACTCTTGAATTGGAATATTTAGGCAAAAAAATTTCCACTAAAAAGAAATAATTTTACCATTAGTGCATTTTACACTAATTTTTTTGAACAAATTTGTAATAAATACAAGACAAAAAGCAGTTTATTTTACTGTGCGGAAATGTTATAATTATGGGGAATACAGCAGTGTCTTTTATGACAAATTCCAACTGCTGAGAATAGAAAAGGAGCAGAATTTCTATGAACGCAAAGAAAATCTCCAAGCGTGTACTGTCTGTCCTTCTCACTCTAATAATGGCTGTAAGCTGTTTTGTTCTCCCGTCACTTTCGACAAATGCGGCTGAACCTACTGTTGTTAACATTCATTATCTGCGTGATGACGGCGAATACAGTGCATGGGATGTCTGGGCATGGGCTGACGGTCTTGACGGTGCAGGCTATGCTTTCACAGACAACGGTGATGCAGACGGTGCAGTTGCAACCATCACCATCACAGAAGCCACTCCCAAAATGGGCTTTATCGTCAGAAAGCCCGATTGGAGTGCAAAAGATCCTGACGGCGACCGTTATGTTGACCTCAGTTCCGTTGTTTCAGGCACTGTCGAAGTTTACTGCAAGGAAGGTTCCGAAATCGATGACTTCGCTGTAAACTATGACAACGCTTTACAAGGTCTGAAAATCAAGTCAGCAAACGCTGCCGACAAGAAAACTGTTGAGTTCACTCTCACAAAAGTAGTTGACGACGATGACATCATCAAAGTAGACGATTTCTCTATCGTCAGTGCAGGCGGTCAGAGTGTCGCTATTGATTCACTCCAAATGAACAGTGATAATGCTTCCGGTGTTATCGCTCTTGCTGATGAAGTGGATTACTCCAAAGAGTACACCATCTCTTTCAGAGATACTGCTATCAAACTTTCTATGCCTGATTATTTTTCAAGTGCAGAGTTTGAAGATGCCTACACCTACACAGGTGACGATCTCGGTGTTACTTTCGTTGACGGCTCTACACAGTTCCGTGTATGGGCTCCCACAGCAGAAAAAGTTGAACTCAACATCTACGCAGAGGGCAACGGCGGTTCTCCCGAACAGACCGTTGAAATGCAGAAAGATGTAAAAGGCACATGGCTTCTCGTTGCCAACGGCAATCTCAACGGCAAATATTACACCTATAACGCATACTTTGACGGCAAGACCAACAAAGACATTGTTGACCCCTATGCAAGATCAGTAGGTGTCAACGGTAAAAGAGGTATGGTACTTGACCTCGATTCTACCGATCCTGATGATTGGGACAATGATGAAAGAAATACCTATAACGACCTTACGGATATGCAGATATATGAAGTTCATGTAAGAGATTTCTCCGTAAGTGCAAACAGCGGTATCTCCGAAGCTAACAAGGGCAAATATCTCGCTTTCACAGAGAGAGGAACTACTCTCAACGATGAGGGCGTTATCCCCACAGGTGTAGACCATCTTGTTGACTTGGGTATCACTTCCGTACACATTCTTCCCTCTTATGACTACGGCTCAGTTGATGAAACAAAACTCGACAAAGCTCAGTATAACTGGGGTTATGACCCTGTAAACTACAATGCTCCCGAAGGCTCTTACTCAACAGATCCTTATCACGGTGAAGTAAGAGTGACCGAATACAAGCAAATGGTAAAAGGCTTGCATGATGCAGGTCTGGGCGTTATCATGGACGTTGTTTACAACCATACATACAACACCAACTATTGCTTCAATCAGCTCGTTCCCGGATATTTCTACCGTCCCGGTCAGAACACTTCCGGCTGCGGTAATGACGTTGCTTCCGAGCGTTCTATGGTAAGCAAATTTATCGTTGACTCAGTTAAATACTGGGCAGAAGAATATCACCTTGACGGCTTCCGTTTCGACCTCATGGGTATCCTTGATGTTGACACAATGAATGCTGTCCGTGCAGCAGTTGATGAAGTTGACCCCGACATCATCATTTACGGTGAGGGCTGGAACATGGGTTCCGTTCCTACCAAAAACGTAAAAATGGCTAACTACACAAATGCCGATCTTACACCCGGTATCGCATATTTCAGTGATAC